>NZ_CP023865.1:5982500-6282500 GCF_003711105.1 Actinoplanes teichomyceticus ATCC 31121 | reverse complement strand
CCTCGAACGCCCGCAGCGCGCGGACCAGATCCTGCCGGGCGGTCACCGGCATCCGTTCGAGCACCTCGGTGAGCACCTCCCGGCGGCGGTCGCGCAGATCGGCCAGCAGCCGGCGGGCAGCGGCGGTGAGCAGCAGGCGCACCTCGCGGCGGTCCCGCGGGTCGGCGACCCGGCGCAGCAGGCCGGTGGCCTCCAGCCGGTCGCAGAGCCGGCTGGCCGAGGACGGCACCACGTCCAGCGCCTCGGCGAGACGGCTCATGTTGGTCTGCCGGTTCTCCGCGACGATGGTCAGCACGCGCAGCTGGGCCGGCGGGATCAGCGGAGTCTGCCCCTGGCGCGCTCGTTCCAGCACAGCGGCGAGCGACTCCACCGACGACTCGATCGCCGCGGCGACATCGGCGGCGTGCTCCATGGCGTATCCCGTCGCGAAGTCACGGACCCTGGCAAAGGCCTTTTCCTACCCATCCGGAGGCCGGCACAAACGGTCAACGGCGCCAATCCAGGCACACCGTGACCGCATCGTCCTCCGGCTCGGCGCCGGCGTGGAACTCCCGCAGGCCCCGCATCACCGTACCGACCGCTTCGGTGGCCGGCTGCAGCCTAGTCCCGCGTAATGCGGTGAGCAGGGCGGATTCGCCGAACGGGGGGCTGCCGCCGGGCGCGGCCGCGTGCACGCCGTCGCTGACCACGAGCAGCCGGTCGCCGGGTTCCAGCCGGAAGCGCTCGATCTCGTAGCGCGTCTCGCCGAACATGCCCAGCGGCAGCTGCTGCTCCAGCCGGACCTGGCTGATCTCGTTGCTCCGGCCGACCAGGCAGTGCGGCGAGCCCGCGTCCACCGCGTCCACCCAGCCGCCGACCAGGTCGATCTCGAGCAGCAGGGTGGCGGCGTGGACGCTCCCGCCGTACCGGGAGTGCAGCGCGTCGGAGGCCAGCTCGGCCTGCTCGACGATGTCCGCGCCGCAGCGGCGGGCGTTGCGCATCGCGTTCACCGCGGTCGCGGTGATCAGCGCCGCCTCCAGGCCCTCGCCGGCGCCGTTGAGCACGGTGACGGTCAGCCGGTCGCCGGCGAGCGCCCAGTCGAAGTGGTCGCCGCGCACGTCGTAGGCCGGCTCCAGTTGCCCGGCCAGCAGGAAGCGATCGTCGCCGAGGGAGCGCCCGGGAAGCAGGTCCCACTGCAGCTCGGCCGCCATGGTGGGCCGCTGCCGGCACTGCGCCGTGCGGTACCGGTCGGTCATCCGGTCGGCCGCGCGCAGCGCCACCGCCAGCTCGTCGGCGACGGTGCGCAGCTGTTCGGCCTGCTCCGGGCCGGGCCGCTCGGGCAGCTCGACCCGCAGCACCCCGAGCCGCTCGCCCCAGCAGGACAGCGGCAGGTGCAGCCGGGCCCGCCCGGCCGCGTCGATCTCGGTGCCCGGCTGCTGGCTGCCCAGGCAGCGCAGCGCGCCCGGCTCGGTGTCGGTTTCCGGCGGGCCCAGCAGCGGCGTGAGGCTGCGCACCATGAGATCGGTGAGCAGCACCTCGACCCGGTCGGCCGCCAGGTGCCGGCGGAGATGGTCGGCGACCACCTCGGGCAGGCGGTCGGGCGCCGCGGCACGCAGCAGCGTGCCGACGGAAACCGGATGGTCGGACACCTGAACTCCTCTCCGGGGCCGCCGGCCATCATGTGCTGTACGGCAACTGAACCCGGGCGTGCGGACGTCATCGCCGCCGACGGTGTGGTGTCGCTCAGGCGAATGACTTCTCGAAATGGATCAGTGACCCGGTGCGCGGGCTCGACTGCATGTGCACGTTCTCCGCCAGCGCCCGGATCAGGAACAGGCCGCGCCCGCGCTCGCTGGTCGTGGTCGGCGTCGGCCCGGCGTCGAGGTCGAAACCGCTGCCCTGGTCGACCACGTCGATCGAGCAGTGGTCCTCGCCGACGTCCAGGCGTACCTCGAAACCCTCCGCGCCCGCCGCGTGCTTGACCACGTTGGCGCACGCCTCGGTGAGCGCGATCTCCAGGTCGGCGCCGGCCTGGTCGTCCACCCGCAGCGTGGTCAACGCGCACCGCAGCAGCCGGCGCACGGCGGGGACGCTGTCCACCTCGCGGGGGAGATTGAGCCGAACCGACATGCGCATGACCGCTTCAGTGCCCGATCGGCTCACCCGCTAACCGTGCGAGGGATACCACGTCCGGTGATTCGTGTTATCCATGATCACCGCGCCCGTCTCCCTTGCTGGCGCCCCGGCGCCGGACGAAAGGGCAGCAGAATGGCGAACCAACCCGACACCGCCACGGTGGTGGCCGCGCGTGCCGGTGACCCGGCCGCGGTGGACCGGCTCGTGGCCGGATACCTCCCGCTCGTCTACACCATCGTGGGCCGGGCCCTGGAGGGCCACGCGGACGTCGACGACGTGGTCCAGGAGACCATGATCCGCGTCCTGCGCAACCTCGGTGAGCTGCGCGAGCCGGAGGCGTTCCGGTCCTGGCTGGTCGCCATCACGGTGCGCCAGGTGCGGGACCGGTTCCGCACCCGGCAGGTCGCGCCGGACGCCCTGCTCGACGAGGACCTGCGCGACCCGGGCGCGGACTTCACCGACCTGGCGATCACCCGGCTGGAGCTGTCCGGGCAGCGCCGGGAGACCGCCGAGGCGACCCGCTGGCTCGACGAGGAGAACCGCGAGCTGCTCTCGCTCTGGTGGCTGGAGGCCTCCGGCGAGCTGACCCGCGACGAGATCGTGGCCGGCACCGGGCTCAGCCGCCAGCACGCCGCGGTCCGCATCCAGCGGATGAAGGGCCAGCTGGAGACGGCCCGGGTGGTGGTCCGGGCGCTGCACCGGCACCCGCTCTGCCCGGAGCTGGAGGTGCTGATCGCGGGGTGGGACCGCCGGCCGAACGCGCTGTGGCGCAAGCGGATCGCCCGGCACACCCGTGACTGCCGGTACTGCGCGCCGGCCTGGCAGGACCTGGTCGCGGCGGAGCGGCTGCTGGCCGGCCTGGCCCTGATCGTCCCCCCGTCGTCGGTCACCGCCGGACTCGGCGCCGGCCTCTCCGGAACGACGGCGGGCGGCAAAGCCGTCCTGGGCAAGCTCGCCGCCAAGGCCGGGGCGAGCATGGCGCAGAAGGTGCTGGTCTCCGCGGTTGCGGTGAGCGTGGTCGGCGGGGGCGGGGCGGTCTACGCCCTGACCTCGCAGAGCGACCCGGCCCCCCGCCCCGCCCCGCAGGCCGTGGTCGCGCCGTCGCCGGTCACCGTCACCACCGCGCCGACGGCGGCCTCGCCGTCGGCGTCGCCGACCAGCAAGTCCCCGGCGCCGCGCCGGACCACCTCGGCCCCGCCGAAACCGGCCGTGCCGGCCAGGGCCGCGTCGGCCAAGAAGGGCGTCGGGGTGTGGAAGTTCGCCGGCTCCAAGGCGGCCCTCAAGGACGTCGGCGCGGGCTGGTACTACGACTGGGCCGAGCGCAACGACGAGATCCCCGGCCCGGCCGGCGTCGAGTTCGTCCCGATGATCTGGGGGAGGGCGAACGTCACCAGCGCCGCCCTCGAACGGGCCGACGCCGAGGGCGACGTGCTGCTCGGCTTCAACGAGCCGGACATGTCCGGGCAGGCGAACATGAGCGTCGAGGAGGCCCTGGCCGCCTGGCCCCGGCTGGAGGCTACCGGGATGCGCCTGGTCAGCCCGGCCGTCGCCTACGGCGGGGACACCGCGGGTGGCTGGCTCGACCGTTTCATGAGCGGGGCGCGGGCGAAGGGCCTGCGGGTCGACGCGATCGCGCTGCACTGGTACGGCTCGGACTTCAGCGCCGCCGCAGCCGATCAGTTCCTCGGCTACGTCGACGCGGTGCACAAGCGGTACGGCAAGCCGATCTGGGTCACCGAGTTCGGGCTGATGAACTTCTCCGGCTCCCCGAAATACCCCAGCGATCAGCAGAAGGTGACGTTCATCAAGGCCGCCACCGCCGGGCTGGAGAAGCGCTCCTTCGTCGAGCGTTACGCCTGGTTCGGGCTGCCCGCCGTCGGCGACAGCGTCGACTTCGGCCTCTATCGGGACGGGGACACCCCGACCAAGGCGGGTGAGGCGTACCGCGCGGCGGGCTAGGCTCGGGCTCATGATTCGGTTCGGGTACAAGGCGTCGGCGGAGCAGTTCGCGCCGGCGGAACTGCTCAGGTACGGCATCCTCGCGGAGGAGCTCGGCTTCGACTCGGTCTTCGTCAGCGATCATCTGCAACCGTGGCGCCACGACGGCGGTCACGCCCCGGCCGCGCTCCCGTGGCTCGGGGCGCTCGCCGCGCGTACCGAGCGGGTGCTGGTCGGCACCAGCGTGCTGACGCCGACGTTCCGCTACCACCCGGCCGTGGTCGCGCAGGCCTTCGCCACCCTCGGCTGCCTCGCGCCGGGCCGGGCCGTGCTGGGCGTCGGCTCCGGCGAGTCGCTCAACGAGGTGTTGCTGGGCACCCGGTGGCCGGACGGCAAGGAGCGGTTCGCCCGCCTCAAGGAGGCGGTCCTGCTGATCCAGAAGCTGTGGGCCGAGGATCGGGTGACCTACGAGGGGCAGTTCTACCGGACCGAGAACGCCACCATCTACGACAAGCCGGAGACGCCCGTCCCGATCTACATCGGCGCGTCCGGCCCGGCCGCCACCCGCCTGGCCGGCCGGATCGCCGACGGGTTCATCACCACCAGCGGCAAGGGGCACGCGCTCTACACCGACACCCTGCTGCCGGCGGTCAACGAGGGCGCCGAGAAGGCCGGCCGCAAGATCGACGACCTGGACCTGCTGATCGAGGTCAAGGTGTCCTTCGACGACGACCTGGACCGGGCCCGCAACGACACCCACTACTGGGGCGCCCTGGCCCTGTCGCCGGAGGAGAAGACCGGCGTCGAGGACCCGGTCGAGATGCAGCGCCTGGCCGACGCGCTGCCGGTGGAGCGGACCGCGACCCGGTGGATCGTCTCGTCCGACCCGGAGGAGCACGTCGCCAGGGTCGCCGAGTACCTGGACATGGGCTTCAAGCACCTGGTCTTCCACGCGCCCGGCCCGGACCAGGAGCGGTTCCTGCGCCTGTACTCGACGGAGATCCTGCCCCGGCTCCGCGCCCGGGGCTGAGGCCGATCGCCGCGCCGCGCGACCCGGCCGCTCGGCGCCGCTGACCTCGGCGGATTCTCGGCGGCCGCCTCCGGCGGTCGCTCACGCCGTGCTCACCGGTCCGGTCGGCCGGGGCGGTCGCTCAGGCCGTGCTCACCGGTCCCGATCGGCCGGGGGCACGGCACGCAGCCTTCCGGTACGATCCCCGCCCCCGCCCTCCCCGTTGATCACCCGGAGGTTGGGCCGGCCCTGCAGCCGCCGTCGCCCGGCGCCGACCTCACGGCCCGGATCGGTCCCGAGGTTGTCCCGCCACGGGCCGCGCACCGTCGGCGCCTCGCCGGGCGTGTCGCCGACCCGGGGGGCCACCACCGGACCGCCCGCCGTGCGCCGGTCCGGCTGTGCCGCACGAGCCCGATCCGGCGCCGCCACCCGGGAGTTGGTCGCGGGCCAGCGCGCGGCCACGTCGCCCGCCACGGGCAGCCGGTCCCGCCCGGCACGCACCCGGTTGATCCCGCCGTGCCCGGCGTCCGTCCCGCCCCGGCCCGAGGCGTCCGCCCGGAACGTGCCGCGTCCGCCGGCGTCCGCCCGGAACGTGCCGCGTCCGCCGGCGTCCGCCCGGAACGTGCCGCCCGCCGCGGGCCCGCCCGGGAGCGGTCCGGCGTCGGTCCCGGTACGCCCCAGCAGCCCCGCCCCCACGCCCCGGCCGGTCAGCACCACGATGCTGTCCGCCTCACCGGCGCGGGCCGCCCGGCGGCGCTCCGCGTGCTCGGCGACCAGCGCCCGGACCGCCGGTGTCAGCCCGGGCCGGGCGGCCGGCGCGGTACGCGGATAGGCCACCGCCGGCACCTCGGTCACGAGCAGCCCGGCCAACCCGGCCCGGACGGTCATCAGCGCCTCGATCTCCAGCCCGTCGCCGCGCACCGGGTCGGTCCCGGCCACCCGGGGCAGCCCGACCGAGGTGGCCACGTCCCGCCAGAACGCGCGGAACCCGCAGCCGGGGTCGGTCCGCCGGCAGCCGAACAGCACGGTCATGAACCAGAGCAGGATCCGGGCGCTCAGCCGGGACAGCCGCCCGCCGCACAGGTCGCGCCCGTCGTGGTGGAAGCGGGAGCCCTGGGCCACGTCCGCGCCGTCGCGCAGCGCCCGCAGGTAGCGGGGGAGCTCGGCCGGGTCGCACGAGCCGTCACCGGCCAGGACGGCCACGATGTCGCCGGTGGCCACGGCGACCCCGCAGGCCAGCGCGTTGCCGACACCGGTGCGGGTCTGCCGGACCACCCGGGTGACGCGGGGCGTCGCGATGCCCGTGTCGTCGTCCCGGCCGACCACCACGATCACCTCGGCGACCGGGGGCAGGGCGGCGAGCAGGACCGGCAGGGCGGTCCCGGCCGGGATCACGACACTCACCGAGGGTGACGAAGGGCGATGCGGTGCGACGGGCATGAGTGGCGGCTCCCCGGGTCCGGTGCGGTGCTTGGCGACAAGCTACCGGTCGGCAACCGGCTGGCAACTCGACCGACCGGTGGATCGTGATCAACTCAGCGGCCGTCACCGTCCGTACGAAAAACGGGGTGGGTTGTAGGGTTTGTCCCGTGATGAGACTGGGACTCCGGGCCGAGTTCGTGCCCGCGGCGGAGGCGCTGTGACCATCGAGGCGGTCGTCTTCGACCTGGACGGCGTGATCATCGACACCGAGGCGGTGTGGGAGGAGGTCCGCCGGGCGTATGTCGCCGAGCACGGCCGCGCGTTCCTCCCCGACACGCAGGACCGGATGATGGGAATGAACACCGCCGAGTGGTCCAGCCACCTGGTCGACGAGGTGGGCGTCCCGCTGCCGGCCACCCGGGTGGCGGCGGAGGTGCTCGACCGGATGGCGCGGCGTTACCGCGAGTCGCTGCCGCTGATCCCCGGCGCGGTGGAGACCGTCCGCGCCCTCGGCGCGCGGTACCGCCTGGCCCTGGCCAGCTCGTCGGCCCGCGTCCTGATCGACCAGGTGCTGGCGACCGCCGGGCTGACCGCGGAATTCGAGGTCACGCTGTCGACCGAGGAGGTGGCCCGCGGCAAGCCCGCCCCGGACGTCTACCTCGCCGCGGCCGCCAAACTGGGCCTGCCCGGCGAGGTGTGCGCCGCGGTCGAGGACTCCAGCAACGGGCTGCGCGCGGCCGGCGCCGCCGGGCTGGCGGTGATCGCCGTGCCGCACGGCGTCTACCCGCCCGCCCCGGATGCGCTGGCCCAGGCCGCGCTGGTGGTCGGCGCGATCACCGAGGTGACCCCGGAGGCGGTCGCCGCGCTGCGCTAGCCGATCCCGTCCCGGTACGACCGGGGCTCGCCGGCCGGCGCCCGCCCGGTCGGCCGGCCCCGGTGATCTCCGCGGCGCTCGCTGGGATCACCGCGGACGACGGGCGGGACCAGGCGTTCCGCTTCGGACTCGAACACCTCCTCGACGGTCTGGAGCGGCTCGCCACACGCCGGAAACCAGGAGTGTGAAAAAACTTCGATCCGGGTAGTCCGGGGCCGAAACTGGGAGGTGGGCCCGTGAGCGGTCTCCGGCTCGACGTGAACTTCGTCGACTATCTGATCCTGGCGATCTATTTCATCACCGTTCTGGGAGTCGGTTTCGCGGCCCGGCGGGCGATCCGCAGCAGCTCCGACTTCTTTCTCTCCGGACGCTCGATGCCGGCCTGGGTGACCGGCCTGGCCTTCGTCTCGGCCAACCTCGGCGCACTGGAGATCATCGGCATGGCCGCCAACGGCGCCCAGTACGGCCTGATGACCCTGCACTATTACTGGATCGGCGCGGTCCCGGCGATGGTCTTCCTCGGCATCGTCATGATGCCCTTCTACTACGGCTCCAAGGTGCGCAGCGTCCCGGAGTTCCTGCGGCGGCGGTTCAACCGGCCGACCCACCTGTTCAACGCGGTCAGTTTCGCGGTGGCCCAGGTGCTGATCGCCGGCGTCAACCTGTACGCCCTGGCATTGATCCTGCAGGCACTGCTCGGCTGGCCGCTCTGGCTCTCCATCGTGATCGGCGCGGCGATCGTGCTGGCGTACATCACGCTCGGCGGCCTCTCCTCGGCCATCTACAACGAGGTGCTGCAGTTCTTCGTCATCCTCGCCGGCCTGATCCCGATCACCGTGATCGGCCTGGTGAAGGTGGGTGGCTGGAACGGCCTCGTGGACAAGGTGCAGCAGAGCCAGCTCGGCGACGCCGCGCTGCACACCTTCTCCCACACGGCGAACACGGACAACCCGCTCGGCGCGAACTGGATCGGGATCGTCTTCGGTCTCGGCTTCGTGCTGTCGTTCGGCTACTGGACCACGAACTTCGCCGAGGTGCAGCGGGCGCTCAGCGCCAAGGACATGAGCGCGGCGCGGCGTACCCCGATCATCGGCGCCTTCCCGAAGCTGCTGATCCCCGCGGTCACCGTGATCCCCGGCCTGATCGCCCTGGTCACCGTGCAGGGGCTGGGCGCGCGGGAGGGAGAACTGACGTACAACAACGCGATCCCGCTGCTGATGCGCGACCTGCTGCCCAACGGCGTGCTCGGGGTGGCGGTGACCGGTCTGGTGGCCTCGTTCATGGCCGGCATGGCGGCCAACGTGAGCGGGTTCAACACCGTCTTCACGTACGACATCTGGCAGTCCTACGTGCGCAAGGACCGTGACGACCGGTACTACCTGCGGGTCGGCCGGATCGCCACGATCGGCGGCGTGCTGGTCGGGATCGGCACCGCGTTCATCGCGGCCGGCTTCGACAACATCATGAACTACATCCAGGCGCTGTTCTCACTGTTCAACGCGCCGCTGTTCGCCACCTTCATCGTCGGCATGTTCTGGAAGCGGATGTCCGCATGGGCCGGGTTCTGGTCGCTGCTGCTGGGCTTCCTCGCCTCGCTGACGCTCTACCTGGGCTACCTGGGCGACGTCTTCAGGTTCAACTCCGACCTGGAGGAGAGCTTCTGGGGCGCCGGCGCGGCGTTCGTCACCGCGGTGGTGGTGGCCGTGCTGGTCAGCCTGTTCACCCCGAGCAAGCCGGAGGACGAGCTGCGCGGCCTGGTCTACGGCCTGGCCGGGCACAGCACGTCGGGTGAGGTCATCGTGGCCGGCGACCGGGTCTGGTGGCGCAACCCGGTGGTGCTGGGCACCGTCGCCCTGGTGCTGGCCGTCGTTCTCTACATCCCCTTCTGGTGAGGTTGACATGAATCAGCTCTTCGATGTTCGCGCGGTCATCGGTGGGATGTTCGTCGTCTACGGGGTGATCGTCACGCTGCTGGGACTCTTCGACGGCTCAGCCGAGATGGACAAGGCGCAGGGCGTCCGGATCAACCTGTGGATGGGCCTGGCGATGCTCGCGCTGGGATTGTTCATGCTGCTCTGGCTGCGGCTGAACCCGCCGAAGCCGGTGGAACCGCCGGCCGAGGAGACGTCCGACCGCCAGGCCTGAGGTACGCACGGGTGTGCCCCGGGTGCCATCGCGTTGCACAGGGTCGGCATATCGTCAAGAGCGGTGCCCGCGCGACCGATTACCGGGGCATGAACCCCCTCGCCTCAATCAGCAGCCTCGCCTCGTCCGGCGGCCAGCGCGCCGCTGGCTGGCAGGCGCAGCTCCGTGTCGACTACGTCGTCAACAAGGTGGCCCAGACCCACCGCGGTCAGTCCGAAGACCAGGTGAAGCAGGCTCTGCAGGACCAGTTGCGGGTCTTCGGCGTGGTGCCCAACGCGAAGCAGATGGCGGTGTACGCCGCCGCGATCTCGGCACTGCCGGAACTGCCCCCGAACAACCGCCATTAGCCCTTACCGGGCCGGGAAGCGAAGGACCCGGTCGTCGCCGTCGCGCGGGTGGCCGCGGCCGTCGGTGTTCGAAGTGGTCAACCACAGCGAGCCATCGGCGGCCACGGCCACCGTGCGCAGCCGGCCGTATTCCCCCGTGAGCTCGGCCCTTCCCGCCCCGCCGGTGAGCGGAACGGTCAGCAGCCGCTCACCCCGCAGCGCGGCCACGTACAGCGTGTCGCCGGCGACCGCCGCCCCGCTCGGGGACGCCTCGTCGGTGCGCCACTGCACGATCGGGTCGGTGTACCTGGTGTCGCCGGCCCGGCCCTCCACCTGTGGCCAGCCGTAGTTCTTGCCGGGTTGGATGACGTTCACCTCGTCCCAGGTGCTCTGGCCGAACTCGATGCCGTACATCCGGCCCCGGGCGTCCCAGGCCAGCCCCTGCACGTTGCGGTGGCCCATGCTCCACACCGGTGAGCCGGGCCACGGATTGCCCGGCGCCGGCTCACCCTCCGGGGTCAGTCGCAGAATCTTGCCGTTCGGGTCGGCCCGGTCCTGCGCGCGCGGCTCGTCGCCGGCGTCGCCGGTGCCGACGTAGAGCATCCCGTCGGGGCCGAACGCGATCCGGCCGCCGTTGTGCCGCGCCCCCCGGTCCAGTCCGGTGAAGACGGTCTGCGGGGCGCCGCCGGACAGCCTGAACCGGACGATCCGGTTGTCCCACTCACCGGTGAAATACGCGTAGACCCAGTCCCCTCGCACCGCCAGGCCGAGCAGGCCACCCTCGCCGCCGGGCCGCACGCCGGGCACCGTGTAGACCCGCTCGCGCCGCGCGCCGGGCCGGACCCGGTGGATGTGGCCGGTCTCCCGCTCGGCGACCAGCGCGCTGCCGTCCGCCTGGAACGCCAGCCCCCACGGCACGTTGATCCCGCTGGTGACGACCTGCGGCGCCGCGCTCAGGTCCGGGGTGCGGCCGGGCGCCGACGACGTCGCCGGGGCCACCGGGGACGTCGCCGGGGCCGGCGGCGAGGCGGTCGGCGGCCCCGGGTCGACGGCCGGTCCGGTGTTGGCCGGATCGGCGGAGCAGGCGGTCAGCAGGGCGGCTCCGGCGGCCGCGACGGCCAGGCGGGTGACGGACGGCATCTCTCCAGCCTGCCATGATGCTGCGATGACGAATGCCCCAGTTGATGCAAAAACGGGCATTCTCCAGAATCGTTGTGCCCGGGCGGCTCAAGATGGTGCCGCGCGGACCACTCCCACCGCGCAGGGCGGAGATACGGGTTTTGCGAGCTTTCCGGCGGTCGATCACGGCAGCGATCCTCACCCTCACCACCCTCCTCGGGCCGCAGCCCGCCCGGGCGGCGACCACGCCGGTGGTGACCTGGGCGGCCTGCCCCGAGGACGAGCAGGTGCAGTGCGGAACGATGCGGGTCCCGGCGAACTGGGCCGACCCGTACGGGCCGTCGATCGAGCTGGCCATGGCCCGGCGTCCGGCCGCCGACCCGGCCCGCCGGATCGGTGTCCTGATCGTCAACCCGGGCGGCCCCGGGGGGTCGGCGGTCAACATGGCCCTGGACGCCACGTTCTTCACCCCCGAACTGCGCAACCGCTTCGACATCATCGGCCTCGACCCGCGCGGGGTGGGCCGCAGCACCCCGGTGCTGTGTTCGCAGACCCTGGTCGACGCGAAGCCGTCCCCGCTGGTCGCCGACGAGGCCGGGTTCCAGGCGCTCATCGCCTACAACCGCGGACTCGCCGCCGACTGCACGGCCCGCAGCGGCCCGGTGGTCGCCCACGCCGACACCGGCAGCGTGGTGCGCGACGTGGAGGCGCTGCGGATCGCGCTCGGCGAATCGAAGATCAGCATCTTCGGCGCCTCCTACGGCTCGCTGATCGGCGAGCTGTACGGCGAGACCCACCCCGGCACCCTGCGCGCGGTGGTGCTGGACAGCGTGATGGACCACAGCGTGGACGTGGACGCGTTCCTGAGCCAGGAGACCGCCGCGGTGCAGGACTCCTTCGACGAGTTCGTCGCCTGGTGCGCCCGCGACACCCGGTGCGTGCTGCGCGGCCAGGACATCCGCACGCTGTGGTCCACCCTGATGGACCGAGCCGCGGCCGGGTCGCTGCAGGACCCGTACGACCCGCCGGCCAAGCTCGGCGTGTGGCAGCTGATCTCGGCCGCCTTCAGCGCCTTCTACGACCCGCAGTGGTTCTCGTTCGCGCACTACCTCAAGGACGCGGCCGAACCCGCGGCGGCCAGCGGACGCGCGGCCCGGCCGGCGCCACCGGTCGACCTGACCCCGAACAGCTTCCCGGCCGTGGTCTGCGGGGACTGGGCGCTGCCGGTGGGCGACTTCACGGCGTACCGCAACCGGCTGAACGCCCTCGCCCGTCTCGCGCCGCAGGTCCGCGCCTCCCCGCTGGCGCTCTCCGCGGCCGCCGGCTGCCTCGGCTGGCCGGTCCCGCCGGCCACCCCGCAGCGGCGGCTCTCCCCGGCCAAGGTGCCGACCCTGCTGGTCAGCGCGCTGCACGACCCGGCCACCGCGCACGTCTGGGCGCAGCAGGTCACCGGGCAGCTGGGGCCCTCCGCGCGGTTGCTGACCTACCAGGGCTGGGGACACGTCGCCTACACGCACAGCCCGTGCGTCCAGGCCGCGGTCGAGCGCTACCTGATCGACCTGACCCTGCCGGCGGCCGGGGCGACATGTCCCGCGGTCGAGCCCGAGCCGTTCGGGATCGGCTGAGCGTGGCTCCGGTTGTGCCCGGCACTGATCAGCGGTAGGCAGGGAATTGACAACCGACACTGTCCTGTCTGGAGGGCCGATGCGGCTCCTATCCGCGTTAGCGGCGCTGTCGCTGACCACACTCGGCGTCGTGGCGGCCGCGCCGCCCGCCACCGCGCAGAATCAGGGAAGTTCGACGGCCGTCGGGTACGGCGGCGCGGTCGCCACGGTCGACGCCACCGCCACCGCCGCCGGGATCGAGGTGCTGCGCCGGGGCGGCAACGCGGTGGACGCCGCGATCGCGGCCGCCGCGACCCTCGGGGTGACCGAGCCGTTCGCCAACGGCATCGGCGGTGGCGGCTTCTTCGTCTACTACGACGCGCGCCGCCGCCAGGTGTTCACCATCGACGGGCGGGAGACCGGCCCGGCGACGATGACGCCGACCTACTTCATCGACCCGGCCACCGCGAAGCCGTACGCCTTCGACGAGGCCCGGGTCAGCGGCCTCTCCGTCGGCGTGCCCGGCACCCTGGCCACCTGGGAGGCCGCCGCGCGGCAGTGGGGCACCCGGTCGCTGGCCAGCGCGCTGAACCGGGCCGCGCGGGTCGCCGACCGCGGCTACCGGGTGGACGCCGAGTTCCGCCGCCAGGTGACCGACAACGCGGCCGTCTTCGCCCAGTTCGACGCGACCCGGGAGCTGTACCTGCCGGGTGGCGCGCCGCCCGCGCTCGGTGCGACGATCCGCAACCCGGACCTGGCCGACACGTACCGGCTGATCGCCCGCCGGGGCACCGACGTGTTCTACCGCGGTGAGGTGGCCGCCGACCTGCTCCGGACGGTGCGCACGCCGCCGGTCTCGGCACACCCGGCGGCGCCCTGGGCGTACCCGATCCGCCCGGGTGTGCTGACCGCCGCCGACCTGGCGCGGTACCGGGTCCGGCACCCGGCGCCGACCCGCTCGGACTACCGGGGCCTGACCGTGTACGGCATGTCCACCCCGTCCAGCGGCGGCACCGCGGTCGGCGAGGCGCTCAACATCCTCGAGGCGTCACCGCTGACCTCCGCGTCCACCCTCGACAAACTGCACCACTACCTGGAGGCGTCCGCGCTGGCGTTCGCCGACCGGGGACGCTACGTCGGCGCCGACACCCCGCAGCCGGTGCTGCGGCGGCTGCTGTCCGACAGCTGGGCCCGGCAGCGCGCCTGCGCCATCGACCCGCACCGGGCACTGGTCAAGCCGGTCCCGCCCGGCCCCGGCTGCGCCACCGCCCCGGCGGACGCGGCCCCGGACAAGGGGATGAGCACGACCAACCTGACCGTCGCCGACCGCTGGGGCAACGTCGTCGAGTACACCCTGACGCTGGAGCAGTTCGGCGGCAACGGGATGGTCGTGCCCGGGCGCGGCTTCATGCTCAACAACGAGCTGACCGACTTCAACTTCACCGGTACGCAGGGTGACGCCGCCGACCCGAACCTGCCCGGCCCGGGCAAGCGGCCGCGCAGCTCCATGTCGCCGACGATCGTGCTCGCCGGCGGGAAGCCGTACCTGGCCGTCGGCGCGCCGGGTGGCTCGACCATCATCACCACCGTGCTGCAGATCCTCCTCAACCGGCTGGAGCTGGGGATGACCCTGCCGCAGGCGGTCGCCGCGCCCCGGGCGACGCAGCGCAACACCGCCGGGATCCAGGCGGAGCCGGCCTTCCGCACCGCGTACGGGCCGGAGCTGACCGCCCGCGGCCACGTGTTCGGCCCGGACGCGCCGGAGATCGGCGCGGCCACCGCGATCGAGTTCACCCGCGACGGCGCCCAGGTGGCGGTGGCCGAACCGGTCCGGCGCGGCAGCGGTTCGGCCGCTGTGGTGCACCCGATCGGCTGAGTTGCCGGCACGGCGGGGAGTTCGGGCGCCACTTCGGCGCCCGAACTTCTTAGGTGCAGATGGGTTGCGACGATGTCACAGGACGTAAACGCAGGCAGGACCATCGGGGGGCGGTCAGCCATGATCAAGACGGCGGCGAGTACAACAGCGGTTCTGGCCGGCCTGATCCTCACGCCGGCGCCGGCCACGGCCGCCGCGGTTCCCACACTCGGGCAGCCGGTCGCGTACGTCCGCGGCGGCGACGTCTACGTCAGCAGCGGGCCGGCCGAGAAGAAGGTCACCACCGGTGGCGGGTACGCCCGCCCGCGCTGGTCACCCGACGGCAGGCAGCTCGCCGTCCTGAAAGGCGGCCGGCTGTGGACGATGAAGGCCGACGGCACCGCGCCGCGCCGGCTGACCACCCGCCCGGCGGCCGGCCCGTCCTGGTCGCCGGACGGCAAGTGGCTGGCGTTCGCCTCGCTCTCCTGCACCGGCGGGCCCGGCGTCTACCGGATCTCCACGACCGCGGCCAAGCCCGTGCCCGAGGTGCTGTTCCCCCGCGACTGCCGGGGCGAGGCACTGCCGGAGGAGCCGTCGCCGGCCACCGGATCCGGGTCGCTCAACGACCGGCTGCGCACCGACGACGCGGTGGCCTGGTCCCCGGACGGCAAGCAGATCGCGTTCCGCGGCGGCGAGTGCGACGCCGTCTACGACGCCTGCCTGAGCATCGGCACGATCGCCACCGGCGCGGAACGGGTGGTGGCCGCCTACGGGGGCGGCAGCCTGCAGAACCGCGGCTTCGCGGTGCTCCCGGCCTGGCGCGGCGACGGGGCCCGGCTGGCGTTCACCGCCTACCAGGAGGGCGAGACGCCCGCCGAGAACGAGCCGTTGCACGTGGTCGAGTACGACCCGCGTACCGGCAGGAAGCGCACCATCGGCGCCGCGATGGACCGCGAACCGACCTATCTCGACGCCGGCCGTGCCCTGGTCACCGGCCAGAGCAAGGGCGGCTCGTGGGTGGTCCTGATCGATCTGCGGACGGGCGCGCGCACGCCGTTCCACCCGGGATCCCAGCCGTCCGCCCGGGGCCGCTGACCCGGATCAACCCCGGCGCGCCGCCGCGCCGTCATCCTGTGCACCGGTCACGCCGGGCCGTGTTTCGGTTCACCGGTCACGCCGGGCCGTGTTTCGGTTCACCGGTCACGCCGGGCCGTGTTTCGGTCCACCCGTCACGCCGGGCCGTGTTTCGGTCCACCCGTCACGCCGGACCGTGTTTCGGTTCACCGGCCACGCCGCGCCGCCCGCACGCCGTTGCGGGCGGCGCGGCGCCGTGCGGCCTGCTCGTGGTCGCGCGGGGCCGGCCCGCGCATGGCTGGCCGGATGCTGACCGGATCCTTGCCGCTCGTCGCGTGCTTGCCTGTCCGCCCAGACTCTTGCCGCTGGTCGGGCTCTTGCCTCCGGTCTGGCTCTTGCCGTCGCTCGTGTTGGCTCCTCGCCCGGGCTCTTGCGTCGCTCGACCGTTGGTTGCTGGGCCGGGCTCCGGCGTCCGCTCGACTGCTGGCTCCCGGCCGGGCTCCGCTGTCCGGTCCGGTGTTCGTCAGGGCGCAGGGTGATATGTCCGAGGTGCGATTTTGGCCGCGGCCCTGCACCGCCCGTATCGTGGGCGCCGCCATGACTGACACCACCGCCTCGCCCGGGAACGCCACGGTTCGCGTCGCCGCCGGCCTGCCCGCTCACACCGTGGCCGCCGCCCGGCCGATCCGGACCTTCCACCCGCGCCGCGGCCGGATGAGCACCCGGCACGCCGACGCGCACGCCGCCCTCTGGCCGCGGCTCGGCCTGACCGTGCGCGACGGTGACCGTACCCCGCTGAACCTCCGCGAACTCTTCGGCCGCGACGCGCCCACCGTCCTGGAGATCGGTTTCGGCATGGGTGACGCGACCGCCGCGATGGCCGCCGCCGACCCGGACCGCGACTACCTCGGCGTCGAGGTGCACACCCCGGGCATCGGTAACCTTCTCGCCCTGGTGGGTGAGCTGTCGCTGACCAATGTCCGGGTGGCCGAGGGCGACGCCATGCAGCTGGTGCACCGGCTGGCCCCGAACGCCCTCGACGCCGTGCACGTCTTCTTCCCGGACCCGTGGCCGAAGGCGCGCCACCACAAGCGCCGCCTGATCCAGCCCGCGAGCGTCGCTGTCCTCCGCGAGCGCCTCCGCCCCGGTGGCATCCTGCACTGCGCCACCGACTGGCCGGAATACGCCGAGGCGATGATCGAGACCTTGGACGCCGACCCCGGCCTGCGCCGCCTGCCGGCGACCCCGCACGCCCGCCCGGAGACCAAGTTCGAGCGCCGCGGTGCGGCCGCCGGCCGTCCCATCACCGACCTGCGCTACGCCCGCATCTGAACGCCCGGCCCGCCGCATCGCTCAGCCGGTCCTCGGCTGGTGCAGGTGGTGCCTATGCACGCGAGATGACCACGGCACGCGCCAGCCGGTGCGCCCCGGCCGGTTCTGGTGGTGCCTGTCGAGGCGGGGGATGAGGGTTCCGGCCGGAGGCTTGCCGGCTGCGGTGGGGTGACGCGCAGCGGGGGGCTGCGGTGCTGGTCCCAGCCACTGTTCGGGAGCACCCGGCGGGGCGGGTCAGGCCTGCGGGTGGATGCGGGGCGCAGGACCGTGGATGGGCGGTGTAGGTCGTACCGGAGATTTCGGGCATGGAGCGGGCGTCATGCCGGCGGCGACCGCCTGCGGTGCCGGTAGGACAACCTCCGGGGAGGGACCTCCTCGCGAATCGCCGGTTTTGAGCTTTTCGCGCCTCTACGCTGAATCGTGGAGGTCGGCCATGGGGCGAGAAGACCCCGGCACTGGCGCCGGGCGGTCCGAGAGGGCGCGGGCGGCGCAAGCCGCGGTGCCCGTACGCCAGGCTGACCTTCACGGGGGGACGGCCGTCGACGAGCATCACAGCTTGCCGGCGGCCGCCATCGGGCCCCAGCCGCCCGCCGGGCGGCATCCCGCCAGCGAGTCGCGCGCGGCGAAGGACACCGGCGCGGTCAAGAGCGCTGAGGTACCGAAGGGCGTCCGCGCCACGGCCGGCACCCGGGCAGCGGGCGGCCCCGCGGCAAGTGAATCGCCGCCGGTCGCGCGTAGCGATTCCCGGGTCGGTGGTCCTGCGTCGGCTGGCGAGTCGCCCGGGGCCGGCGATCTGTCCGTGGCCCGCGGTGGCGCCGCGTCGGTCGGCGACTCGGGTGGGTGTGGTGACTCGCCGGTGGGCGGCGATGGTCCGGTGGCCGGTGATGCCGCGTCGACCGGTGACTCTCGAAAGCGTGGTGATCTGCCGGTGGCGCGTGACGGTCCCGCGGGCGGCGGTCCCGCGTCGCCTGGTGGTTCGCGCCGGGTGGCGGGCGGCGGTTCCGGGTCGGTCGGTGACGCTCGCACACCGCGCCCGGACGACAGCGGCGATGGTCGTGTGAACGAGGACGACGGCCGTGTGGACAGCGGCGACGGCCGCGTGAACCGGGACGACGGCCGCGTGCACGACCAGGACCCGGTGCGGGCGGTCCCGGCCGCCACCGGCGAGGCGGGCGCGGTGACCGGGGCGCATCTGTTGCGGGACGTGCTGGCCGGGGCGGCCGCGCGGCCGGTGCTGCATCGTGGGGTGCTGACCAGCGGGACCGCGGATCAGCTCGCCGCGCTCACCGCGCGCGGGGCGCAGACGCCGAGCGCCTGCATCCAGTTCGTCGAGGGGGACCGGCTGCGGCTCTACGGCAGCTGGGGCGTCTCCGCCGACTGGGACGCCATCGCCGACACCCCGCTGGAGGGTTCGCTCGGGGGCATGGTGGTACGCAGCGGCGGCGCGGTGATCGTCGACGACGCCACCGCGGACGACCGGGTGCCGCCCGGGGTGGTCCGCAAGCACGGCGGTGCCTACCTGGGGTATCCGGTGCACGACCGGCTCGGGCAGGTGCTCGGGGTGTGCTGCGCCTACGACCTGCGGCCCCGGGCGTGGGCGCCGGAGCAGATGACCGCGGTGGCCGAGGCGGCCGAGGTGGCCACCCTGCTGATCGGCGAGCAGCTGGCCCGGCACGAGCTGGAGCAGCAGCACCGCTTCCTGGACGCGGTGCTGGACAGCCTGCACGACGGGGTGACCGCGTGCGACGCGGCCGGGCGGGTGGTGTTCGCCAACGAGCGGATGCGGCGGCTGTGGGCGGACGACCCGCGGGACGGCTCCGGCGGGCCGGGCGGTGGCGAGCTCGGGCTGTACCGGGCGTTGCGCGGCGAGCGGGTCCGCGACGAGCCGGTGACCCGCCCCGGCCGTACCAGACGGACCCGGCACTTCCTGATGGATGCGCAGCCGATCCTCGGCCCGGACGCTTCCGTGGTCGGCGCGGTGCAGGCGATGCAGGACGTGACCCGGCAGCGCCGGGCGGAACGGTTCCGCTCCTGTGAACTGGCGGTGACCACGGCGCTGGCCGGGGCGCCCAGCATCGAGGCGGCCGGTCCGCGGATGCTGGAGGCGGTGGTCGCCACCCTGGACTGGGTGCACGCCGAGCTGTGGATGCTGGACCCGCCCGCCGGGGTGCTGCGGCCGGCGGCGCGGTGGAGCGCCCCCGGCTGGCCCAGCGCGGTGCGGGTGCCGGAGACGCTGGCGTACGGGCAGGGGCTGGCCGGGCGCGCCTGGCAGGTGGACGAGCCGTTGTGGATCCAGGATGTGGGCCAGCCGCAGAGTCTGGTGCCGGCCGCCGAGGCGTCCCCGGAGCGGTTGCACACCGCGCTGGCCGTCCCGGTGCACGACGGGTCCGAGGCGATCGGCGTGCTGACCGGGTTCGCCGACGCGGTGGAGGACCCGGAGGACGAGCTGGTCGCGCTGATGTCCGGGATCGCCGCGCACATGGGGCAGTTCGTCGAGCGGCGCCGGGTCGAGGACCTGCAGCGGCAGCTGGTGCGCAGCAAGAACGAGTACCTGGCGCTGATCGGGCACGAGCTGCGCACCCCGCTGACCTCGATCAGCGCGTACACCGAGCTGCTGCGCGAGGCGGACGAGGAGACCCTGGTCCGGGACGGGCCGCGGCTGATCGAGGTGGTGGAACGCAACGCGCTGGCGCTGCGGGAGATCATCAACGAGCTGCTGGAGCTCTCGGCGCTGGACGCCGGGCACGCCGACGTACGGCGTACGCCGATGGACCTGGCCGAGGTGGTCCGCGACGTGGTGGACCGCACCCGGGCGGCGATCGGCGCCGCCCCGGTGGTGATCGACGCCGACCTGCCCACCGAGCTGATCGTGCCCGGCGACCGGGACCGGCTGCGGCACATCGTGGAGAACCTGCTGGGCAGCGCGATCCGCTACAGCCCGGACGGCGGGCACGTCGAGGTCAGCCTGCGGCGCGCCGGACGGACCGCCGAGCTGGCCGTCTCGGACGCCGCCGCGGACGTGCCGCGTGACGAGCGGGAGAAGCTGTTCACCGGCCGCTACCGGACCAGCCGCGGCCACGACCGGACGCTGCCGGGCAGCGGGCTCGGCCTCACCCTGAGCCGGGCGGTGGTGGAACGCCTGCACGGCAGCGTCGAGCTGACCGGCGGGGACAGCGGGACGACCGTGCTGGTGCGGCTCCCGCTGGACGTGCGTTGACAGGTCGTTGACAGGTGTGACCCTGGCCACCGGGCCCGCTTCGAGACACGATGGCCTGCATGACGCGATGGACCCCGGATCCGACGTTCTATCCCTCGCCCAGCGACGCGGCCGGCGCGCCGGCGGAGAAACTGGCGTACGTGGCCGCTTTCGACCGCACCGCCGAGAAGCCGGACGCGATCGCGGTCGTCGACACCGATCCGGCCTCGGACTCCTACGGCCGGGTCGTCGGCTGGACCGACCTGCCGCACACCGGTGACGAGCTGCACCACTTCGGCTGGAACGCGTGCAGCAGCGCCCTCTGCCCGACCGCGCCGCACCCGCACGTGGAGCGCCGCTACCTGATCGTTCCCGGTCTGCGCTCCTCGCGCGTCTATGTGCTGGACACCAAGGACGATCCGCGGCAGCCGCGCCTGGTGAAGGAGATCAGCGCGGAGGAGCTGGCCGCCAAGGCCGACTACTCCCGGCCGCACACCGTGCACTGCGGACCGGACGGCATCTATCTTTCCGCGCTCGGCGCGGGCCGGGGCGACGACGGACCCGGCGGCATCGCCATCCTCGATCACCAGACCTTCGACGTACGAGGTCAGTGGGAGGCCGATCGGGGCGACCAGCGGCTCGCGTACGACTTCTGGTGGCACCTCACCCAGGACGTGCTGGTCACCTCGGAGTGGGGCACGCCGTCCATGATCGAGGACGGTCTCGTCCCGGAGCTGCTGCTCGGGCGCAAGTACGGCCACCGGATCCACTTCTGGGACCTGGCCAAGCGGAGCCTGGTGCAGACCGTCGACCTCGGCGACCAGTACCAGATGGCGCTGGAGCTGCGGCCGGCCCACGATCCCGCCGCCACGTACGGGTTCGTCGGGGTGGTGATCTCGGTCGAGGACCTGTCCGCGTCGGTTTGGCTGTGGCACCGCTCGGGTGGCTCGTTCGAGGTGCGCAAGGTGATCGACATTCCCGCCGAGCCGGCCGACCCGGCCGACCTGCCACCGGCGCTGCAGCCGTTCGCCGCGGTGCCGCCACTGGTCACCGACATCGACCTCACGGTGGACGACAAATTCCTGTACGTCTCCTGCTGGGGCACCGGTGAGCTGCGCCGCTACGACGTCAGCGACCCGTTCCAGCCGGTGTTCGCCGGCTCGGTGCACCTCGGCGGCATCGTCCGGCGCACCCCGCACCCGGCGTTCCCGGACGAGCCGCTGGCCGGCGGGCCGCAGATGGTGGAGGTCTCCCGGGACGGCAAGCGGGTGTACGTGACCAACTCGCTCTACGGCTCCTGGGACGACCAGTTCTACCCGCACGGGGTCGGCGCGTGGCTGGCCCGGCTGGACGCCTCGGAGGACTCGTTCACGCTGGACACTCGGTTCTTCCCGCACGGTGACGAGTTCCGCGGGCGGCGGGTGCATCAGACCCGGTTGCAGGGCGGGGACGCGTCGAGCGACTCGTACTGCTTCCCGTCCCCGAGCACCCGCACGTGACCTGGGAGTCCTATGCCGCGCTGCTCGCCCTGGGCGCCTTCCACGGGCTGAACCCGGCGATGGGCTGGCTGTTCGCGGTGGCCCGGGGCATGCAGGAGCGCAGCCGTACGGTGCTGCTGCGCTCCCTGCCCCCGATCGCGGCCGGGCATCTCGCCTCGGTCGCGATCGTCGCCGCGATCATCTCGGCGACCCGCTCGGTGGTCGCGGCGAACGTGGTCGGGATCACCGGTGGGGTGCTGCTCGTCGGGTTCGGGCTGTGGCGGCTGCTGTCCGAGCGGCACTTCCGCTGGGCGGGGATGCGGCTGTCGGCGGCGCAACTGGCCGGCTGGTCGTTCCTGATGTCCTCGGCGCACGGGGCCGGACTGATGCTGCTCCCGGTGCTGGCCACCACCCCGGTACCGGGCTCGGCGCACGCCGGGCACGAGCTCCCCGGAGCCGGCGGTTCGCCACTCGCGGCGCTGACCGGGCTCGGCGCGGCCGGGGTGCACACCGTCGCGATGTTCACCGTGATGGCCGGGTGCGCTCTGGTCGTCTACGAGTTCCTGGGGGTGAACATCCTGCGCCGCGCGTGGTTCAACGTCGACCGGCTGTGGGCCGGCGTCCTGGTCGCCGCCGGAGCCCTGACCATCGCCGTCACCGCGTGACGGGGGCGCCGGGCGAGCGGCCGGTCGCACCGTGCCGGGCTGCCGCCCGCGCCGTGCCCGGGGGTGCCGCCCGCGCCGTGCCCGGGGGTGCCGCCCGCGCCGTGCCGGGGCTGCCGCCCCGCCGTGCCCGGGCTTGCCGCCCGTGGCCCTGTCGGGCTGCCCACGGCCCTGTCCGGGCCGCTCGGTACCGGGCCCGGGGCGCTCGGTACCGGGCCCGGGGCGCTCGTATCGGGCTCGGGGCGCTCGTACCGCGCCCGGGCTGTCCGGACCGCGCCCGGGCCGTCCGCCACCCCTCGCGTCCGCCCGTACCGCGCGCCTCCATCCGGTCGTCCCCGGCGCGGGGGTCCGGGCGCGGGGAGCGTGCCGGCGGGGCGCCGCTGGGTCGCACGCCTCGTTCCGGTCGTTCGGGCGCGGGGAGCGTGCCGGCGGGGCGCCGCTGGGCCGCACGCCTCGTTCCGGTCGTTCGGGCGCGGGGAGCGTGCCGGCGGGGCGCCGCTGGGTCGCACGCCTCGTTCCGGTCGTTCGGGCGCGGGGAGCGTGCCGGCGGGGCGCCGCTGGGTCGCACGCCTCGTTCCGGTCGTTCGGGCGCGGGCAGCGTGCCGGCAGGGCGCCGCTGGGTCGCACGCCTCTCGTTCCGGTCGTTCGGGCGTGGAAAGCGTGCCGGCGGGGGCGCCGCTGGGCCGCACGCCTCGTTCCGGTCGTCCCCCGCGGGGAGCGGGCCGGGCCGGGCCGCCGCGCGAGGCTCCGGTTGGCGCCGCACGGACCTGACCCGGTCGTCCCCGGCGCGCGGAAGTGCGCGGAGCGTGCCGTGCCGGGCGACGGGGAGGGCCCGGCCAGGCCGGGCGAGCGGCGTGGCCGGGAGCGTAAACCCCGCGGTGCGGCGGGGCGGGATCAGGCGGCCGGGCTCGCGGTGGCCGACCACATGGCGGTGAAGGCGGCGGCTTCACCGGCGAGCCAGCTCTCGACGTCGCCCGGGCGGGTGGCCGGGTTGAGGCGGTGGGTGACGCCGCGGCGCAGGTCGACCAGCACCGGATCGGCGTCCGGGAGGATCTGCTCCATGTGGCGGGCCATCAGGTGCAGCATCGCGGTGACCAGCTCCGGGCTGGGCGGCTCCTCGTCGAAGTGCAGCCGCACCGCTTCCCGGTGGCCGTCGGCGAAGCGCAGCCCGAAGTGCGGGTTGATCTTCACAGCCAGCGGGCCGACGCTGGCCAGGGCGTCGCGGGTCTGGATCAGGGTGAGCTGCTCGGGGTCGCCCAGCGACGCCAGGTAGGCGCGGGCGCCGGCGCGAAGCGACTCGTACAGCGGCTTCCAGCGGTCCTTCACCAGGTCGACGACGCCGCCGAGGTAGCTGCCGCCGGTGCGGAACGCGATGTCCGCCTTGAGCGCCTTGACCAGCTGACCGTGCGGGTTGAAACCGCTCCGCCGCTCCCGCTGCCGGCGGAGCCCACCGACGAACGTGGCCTTCGCCGGGCCGGTGCGGGAGACGTACCGCGTGAAGCCGAGCATGGTCGCATACGGCGGGATGACAGGCACGGGGTTGGTCGAGATCGTGGACAGGGTGGACGTGGTCACGTCGGTCTCCTCACTCGGCGCTGCACAGCCTCGGATACCCGAAGATCAGCAGCTCAGGGCCCCTCTTTCGTACATACATTCTAATCGACCGGTACGACATTCCCAACCGCCCGAGCGCCCGCCGGGGTGCCGCTTGCACCCGAACCTCGTGGACTACGGACGCAGCGCGGCCGGTGATCGTCCCGGACCGGATCGTCATCGGCCACGGCCGGGTGTTCGTGTCGGAGACCTTCGTGCGGGCCTGCGACCGGCTTGGCGTCTCGGTGCAGGCATGTCGGCCGGGAACCCCGACGGGCAACGGTGTCGTCGAGGCCACGGACGCCGCGGGCGAAACCCTGTTGGCGCAGCACCTGGCCGGTTACCCCGGCGGGAACCCGACCATGCGCGGCCGCGACGTGACCGGGGAGTGGACCATCGGCGAGTTGCAGGACCTGCTCGACGAATGGCTGATCCACCCGGATGTCCCCGCTGCGTCGCCCGGCACCCCGGTGGCCCCGTCCGGCGACTGTTCCCGCACCACCGCTACGTCGGCACCCGGCACCGCATCTGGATCGGCCCGCCGGACATCGTCGACCAGCCCTATCCCACCCTCGACAACTGCCCGAGATCGTCGCCGCGCAACGCGCGCACCTGTGGCCGCTGCACCGCCTTGGTCCGGCCGCCGCCTACGACGCCGTCCTCGCCGGCTTCCTCATCTGCGGCCACCGCTGGGACCAAGACGCCCACCACCCCGACGACGCCCGCCTCGACTGGGGCGAGCGAGCCGCCGAGCTCATCCCGCACGGCACCGAGGAGACCACCTTCAGCACCTCCCGGCTGTTCGCCGCGACCTACCCCGAAGCTATCAGGATCGCCGCGTTCATCGGCTCCCTGCACTGGCGCCGCCTCGCCGCCGGCGACCCGCACGGGCGACACCGCTTCGCTGTCGAGATCGGCCGCCGCCTCGGCCACCCCGACTACCAGTTGAAAGCCGCCGAAGACCCGATCGCCCACCTGGATCGACGACGACTGCTGGCGACCACCCGGCCTGCGCCGAACCACCTGCCGCGCCGAACGCGGTTTCGGCGCCCATGCCATCCCCGAGGCCCACCAGCACGGCATCGACCGGCACCGGCGCAGCGCCCGATGGTTCGCCCGCAACCGGTGAGGCGGACGCGGAATCCTCTACCACCGCCACATCGGATCCGTCCTCGCCCGCGACTGCGCACGTCACACGGACCTGTTCATCGGCACCGTCGCAGCAACCACTCTCCCGAGACCCCGGCCACCGCCCCCGGCGACACCACCGAACCCGTCATCGCCGACTACAGGAGACCCGCGGGGGTGAGATCCGACCACGCTGACCTCACTTCACTGAACACTGCCTCGTCCTCGCCCCGGGCCGCCTACTCCAGAGCCGCGAGAAACTGTTCCTTGTTTCGCTCGACAAGCTGCCGATCCGCTGTCGCCCACTCCACGGCCCACTTGGCGTGACTGCGCCGATCCGCCGTATGTTTCGGATCTTGAAGGTTGGCCCGCTCGGTTTCGGCAATCTCGGTCTGGCGGCGCAGAATCGCCCGGACAAGCACGTCACCTTCCACCTCGCCATAGCCATCACGCAGCTCACGAAGGTGGCGGGCCTGCGCCGCCACCGGCACCCGTCCCTGCGACTGAATGCACCACGTCCAGGCCAGATAGCCGAGGTCGTCCAGCCGGTCGCCCGGACGGCAGGAGTCCCAGTCGATGAAGGCGACCGGAAGCCCGGCCTGGAAGATCGTGTTGAATGGCCCGGGATCGCCATGGATGACGCATTCGCGACCCCCGGCCAGTTCATGCGCGGCGGTCGCATCATGCAGACCGCGCAGCATCGTGCCCCCGGCCGCATACGCGCCGGCTGCACGCTGGCTGGGGTGGTCGGTGGTCCGGCCGGGAATGAAGGTGAACACGTCCCGGCCGTGATCATCGACGCCCAGAAAGCGCGGCGCATGTTCATAGCCAACGGTTTCCAGGTAGGTCAGTACCCGGACGGCGAAGCTCGTGCCGTGACTTGTTCGGCGAACCGTCTCACCGACCCGGACCACCTCACGAGTGATATGCCCACCCGCCAGAGGAACCTCGGTCATGACGAAACCCTAGCCAGACACGCCCACCTGGCAAGAGCAACCGCCGGCCCGCAGGCGCCGAACCAGCAATCCAGAAGCTAATTGCGGACAACGCACTCCGCCGGAGTCCGGACATACCCGGTGAGTCGCTGGTCAGCGTCTTGTCCTCCACAACCTGGAGCCGGCCGCGACATGGGGTGTCGCTTCCGCGCGAATCCTGCGAGTGTCCGGGTGGGTCTGCCAGTGATCTTGCGAGCCGTCCGGAACGGGTGGCGGGTCACCGGTACGCGCCGAGCCGGGCGCCGAACCGCATCGATCAGGAGCGGGGGTACCGTTCGATCCTGAGCAGCTGGTGCCGGTGCGTCCGGCGCCGGAGTAGGTGCCTCGAAGCCTGGCACCGCGGAACAGGCCCGGACGGCGTCTCGCTGATGCCCCGGCCTGCTCCGCGCGACCGGTCAGGATGCTGGTGGCCGGCTCATGGAAGACTCGCCAGATGTCCTCAAGTGTTCCGCGTACCGTCAAGGCGATCGACACCGCGGAGCTATTGCGCCTCGACGAGGAGGCACGGGAGCGTGGATTCAACCGGCACCACGGACCGGGATGGTTGGCCACGAACGCGGCGCCATCGGCGCTCCACCATCTGTACCCGGTGGTGGTCCATACCGCCGGGCGGCGGCCCGAGTTCTCGCCTCACTGGCGTTGCGCGCTGCTCCTGAAGCTCCACGACGGTCATGAGGTCTTCTCGTTGCTGGATGTCTGGCCACCGTCGTTCGAGCGGCTGCCGGAAACCCTGGACGCGGGGACGAAGTCGGCCATCTCGCATCGGCTGACGCGGGGAAACCTGCCGACTCAGGCTCAGTGGGTCGCTTCCCGTGCTGACGACGATGGCGAACGACCGCGACAGCCGGGCGGACAGCGGACGGCGGGGTGATCAGGTGTCCGACTTCGGGATCACCGGCTACCGGCCCGATGGCTTCAGGGGCCCGATCCAGTCGTCGCCACTCACGGTCGTCGCCCTGCCGGGCCCGTCGGCCGCGCCTCGCATCACGTCCGGCCGCTCCGGGCCGAGCCGGCCGAGCGGCTCGAAGGGTTCCGGGCAGGTACCGCGCCTGGCGGAGATCCTCGAATACGCCGGCGCGACCGTGGCCGACGGCAGCATCGCCCTCGGTTTCGCCTCGCGGCGGGGGCACTTGACGATCTGCAACGCGCTCGATGAGAACGGCCTGTTCTCCGACCCACCAAGCCGGGACTGGCGCGAACACGTCCCGTGAACCCGGCCGCCAGCCGCCGCGGACCGGTCGCCCACGTCAGGGCGAGTAGCGAGGGGGCGGGAGTCCGGTCGTCCACGACACGGGACACTCGCCGGATCCGTGCGCCCGGGTGCCGCAGAATGGCGTCGTGGCCCTGATCCGGTGTGACTTCGACTCCGAGGCGCTGGAATTGCGTACCGCGATGACCGTGATTCTGCCCGACCGGGACACCGGCGCCCCGCCGCCGGTGCTCTACCTGCTGCACGGCCTGACCGACGACCACACGGCGTGGAGCCGGTTCACCGCGGTGGAGCGGTACGCCGCCGGGCACCATCTCGCCGTGGTCATGCCGCAGGTGCACCGCAGCTTCTACGCCAACGAGGCGTACGGGATGCGTTTCTGGGACTTCCTCTCGGCCGAGCTGCCGGAGACGGTGAAGCAGTTCTTCCGGGTCTCCGGGCGGCGCGAGGAGACGTACGTCGCCGGCCTGTCGATGGGCGGCTACGGCGCGATGAAGTGGGCGCTGCGCGAGCCGGAGCGGTTCGCGGCGGCGGCGACGCTGTCCGGGGCGCTCGACCTGGCGTACATCCAGGAGCACGACCGCAGGCCGCACATGCGTGCCCTGGTCGCACGGGTGTTCGGCGACCGGGTGGTGGCCGGCGGTGACGAGGACCTGATGCATCTGCTGCGGGAGGCCGACCCGCGCCGCCTGCCCCGGCTGATGCTGCGCTGCGGGACCGAGGACGATCTGCTGGCGCAGAACCGGCGCTTCGTCGCCGCGTGCCGCGCCAACGGCGTCGAACTCAACGCGCGGTTCGGCCCCGGAGAGCACGCCTGGGAGTACTGGGACGAGCAGCTGCCGGCCGTCATCGACTTCCTGCTGGAGAAGAGCTAGGCGCCGGCGGCCGCGGAAGGGCCGGCCGCGGAGAAACGGGGTCGCCGGCTGCGGGAAGGGCCGGCCGGGGCGAACGGGGTCGCCGGCCGCGAAACAGCCGGCCGCCGGCGGCTGCAAGGCCGAGCCGGCCGCCGGCGGCTCGATCGAACTGGCCGGCGGCTCGGCGGAGGCTAACCGTCGTCGCGGGTCTGCTCGGCGAGGAAGCGTTCCAGCTCGGCGCCGAGCTCCTCGGCGGTCGGCAGCTGCGAGTCGGTCTCCACCAGCAGGTTGTTCTGCCGGCCGCGCAGGAACGCGTCGTACTGCGCCTCCAGCGAGGCGACCAGCCGGGTGGCCTGCTCGTCCTCGGCGATCTGCTTGTCCACCTCCTCGCGGACCAGCTTGGCCGACTCGCGCAGGGTCCCGGTGGGCAGCGCGAGCCCGGTGCTGCCGGAGACCGAGTCGAGCAGCAGCTCGGCGGCGGCCGGGTAGCCGGTCTGGGCCAGGTAATGCGGAACGTGGGCGGCGTATCCGAGCGCGTCGTGGCCGCTGCGCCCGAGCCGGAACTCGAGCAGGTTGCCGACGCTGGCCGGCACCTGCACCCGCTGCAACCAGGATTCGTGGTCGCCGAGCAGGCGCTTGTCGGTGGCGTGCGCGGTGAGGCTGACCGGCCGGGTGTGCGGCACGGCCATCGGGATGGCGTTCAGGCCGACGGTGAGCCGGACGCCGAGTTTCTCGATGAGCTCGGTGACCGCCGCGATGAAGCGCTCCCACTGCAGGTCCGGTTCCGGGCCGGTGAGCAGCAGGAACGGCGTGCCGAGCTGGTCGCGTACCAGGTGCAGGGCGAGCACCGGGTCCTCGTAGCTCTCGAAGTGGTCGGCCACGAAGATCATCGGAGGGCGGCGGGACCGGTAGTCGAGAAGCTGGTCCAGGTCGAAGGTCGCGACGACCTCGCTCTCCAGGTTCTCCAAGAGGCTTTCCCGGGCGAGCTGGATCGCGCTGCCCGCGTCGACGAACCCGGTCAGCGCCTGGACGAGCACCGGGCCGTCCAGGACCGGCAGCTCACCGGCCACGTCGTAGAGCCCGTGTGGGTCGAGCACGCTGCGGACCTCCTCGAAGACATCGCCCGCTCGCGCGGGCTTTCCGCTGGCAACAGCCCGGCCGGGGACTTCATTCCGGCCACGGTGCCATGTTCAGAATCATTACGTACGACCATCGCCCGATACGCGAGTGTTGTTGGATCCTGCCGGATTCCCGCCGCTGTGACGGTGCACACGAAAAGCCCGCCGGCCCGGGCAACCCACGTGCGCCGGGACGCCACTATGGGGGTGGATCGCCGTCTCGCCCCTCGGGAGTGATCGTTGAGCCAACACCCGGTACCGGTTCCCCCGTCCACCGACGACCCCTCCACCCCGCCCGGCACACTGTGGTCGCGCATGAAGGCCGACCCGCAGTATGCCCCGGAGCACCTCGCCCTGGAGGCCGTCCGCCGCCTCGGCCCGGAAGCGGCCGCCTGGGCCGCGCAGATCCGTGCCGAGCGCCCCGGGATCACCCCGGACGAGCTGGCCGCCCTGGCCGTCAAGCACTTCACCACCCTGGCGCGCCTCTCCGGCGCGGTCTCCGGCGCCGCCGGCCTGCCCGGCGCGATCCTCGACGTCGGCGTGCTGGCCTGGACCCAGGCCCGGATGGTGCTGCACATCGCCGCGGCGTACGACGCCGACCCGGCCGCCCCGGACCGCGCCACCGACCTGCTGGTGCTGCAGCGGGTGCACCGGCTGGCGGAGACCGCGCGGACCGCGCTGGGCGTGGCCGCCGGCCGGGAACGCGCCAGCCGCATCTTCACCGGCGCCGGCGGCGGCCCGCTCGGCGGCGCGCTGCTCAAGCTGAGCCTGAGGCTGGCCCAGATGGCCGGGGTGCGCGCGGCCCGCAAGATGGTCGCCAAGGTGGTCCCGGGCGCCGGGGTGGTGCTGGGCACCTGGGTCAACTCGGCCGCCACCAGGGACCTGGCCCGGCGCGCCGGCGAGCATTACCGGAAGCCCTAAGGACTCCGCGGGCCCGCCCGAATCTGAAGGACGTGCCCGGGATCGGAAAAGCCTCCGCCGTCGTCCTGCCCATGCTCGCCGGCTCGCTGCTGCTGGCCGCTTGCGCGTCCAGCGCGACCGCGCAGGCCGAGCCGAGCCCGTCCGGCACCGGCTGGCTGCTGATGGCCACCGGCAGCGTCGCGCCGTCGCCGACGGTCAGCTTCGCGCCGCGGGTCCGGGCGGCCGACGCCACGCTGCCGCCGACCGCCTCGGCCCCGGCCACCCCGACGCCCAGCGGCAGTGCCTGCGAGAGCTCCGGGTTCCGCGGCGGCGCGATCGACGGGCTGACCGTCACCCCCGGCCGCACCAGCGCCGTCGTCAAGTGGTTCCACCCGCAGGACGCGAACCTGGTGCAGTACCGGATCATCGCGGTCAGCCAGGACCTGGTGTCCGGCCCGCAGCCGGAGACGCCGGGGTGGATCACGGTCACGCCGGGCCGCTGCGGCTGGATGACCGCCACGGTCAGCGGGCTCACCGCCGGTACGCCGTACGTCTTCTCCGTCGACGGGGTGTGGACCCGCCGCGGGATGGACGGCACCTACGCGCGCACCGTGGCGCGCTCGGGCGTGGTCAGTACCACCTGACCGTCCGGCGGGCGGCGGCCCAATAAGCTTGCCGGCCATGGAGAGCATCGTCGACACGGTCGTACTGGTGGCGATCGCGGTCGTCGGCGCGGCACTGGCCCGCCGGCTGGGTTTCGTCGCCCCACTGGTTCTGCTGGTGGCCGGGCTCGGGCTGTCCTACGTTCCGGGCTTCCCGGAAGCGCACCTGGAACCGGAGCTGGTGCTGATCGGCATCCTGCCGCCGCTGCTCTACGTGGCCGCCCTGCAGACGTCGGTGCCGGCGTTCCGCCATGCGTTGCGGCCGATCCTGCTGCTGGCCGTCGGGCTGGTGCTGCTCACCGCGTTCGTGGTGGGTTTCGCCGTACATTGGCTGGTCCCGCAGGCGCCGCTGGCGGCGTGCGTCGCGCTGGGCGCGATCGTCGCGCCGCCGGACGCCGTCTCCGCGACCGCGATCGCGCGGCGCGTCGGCCTGCCCCGCCGGGTGGTCACCATCCTGGAGGGCGAGAGCCTGCTCAACGACGCCACCGCGCTGGTGGTGGTGCGGGTGTCGGTGGGCGCGCTGTCCGGGGTCGCGGCCGGGTTCGGCGAGATCGCCGGGCAGGTGGCGCTGAAGGCCGGCGGTGGCCTGGTGATCGGCGCGATCGCCGCGGTGGGCGCGGCCAAGCTGCACCGGCGGATCGAGGACCCGCTGCTGGACGACGCGGTGTCGCTGCTCACCCCGTTCGTGGTGGTGATCGTCGCCGAGGAACTGGGCGCCTCCAGCGTGGTGGCGGTGGTGATCGCCGGCCTCTACCTCGGACACCGGATCCCGTACCTGCTGTCGGCCACCTCCCGGCTGCAGATGGACGCGGTCTGGCGGCTCACCACGTTCCTCCTTGAGGGAGTGGTGTTCCTGCTGGTCGGGTTGCAGCTGCGGGCGGTCGTGGAGAGCATCGAGACGGACATGTCCACCACGGTGCGGGTGACCTCGCTGGTCTTCGGCGCCCTGGTGCTGGTCCGGTTCCTGTGGATGTACCCGGCCACCTACCTGGCCCGGCTGATCCCGCGGATCCGCAACCGGGAGGACCGCCCCCCGGTCACCGTGCCGACCGTGATCGCCTGGGCCGGGATGCGCGGCGTGGTCACCCTGGCCGCCGCGCAGACGCTGCCCGTGCCGGACCCGGCGAAGGACGTGCCGGACTACCCGCGCGAGCTGTTCGTCTTCGTCGCCTTCGCGATCATCGTGCTCACCCTGCTGGTGCAGGGCACCACCCTGCCCACCCTGGCCAGGCGGCTCGGGGTGCGCGAGGACACCAGCGCCCAGGACGCGCTGGCCGAGGCCGGGGTGCAGCACGCGGCCGGCCGGGCCGCGCTGGAGGCGCTCGACGAGCACGCCGACGGCGCGCCGGCCTCGGTGGTGGACCGGCTGCGCGCGCTGGTCGAGAGCCGGTCCAACAACGCGTGGGAACGGCTCGGCAGCCAGCGGCAGGAGACCCCCTCGGCGGCGTACGGCCGGCTGCGGCGCGAGATGATCAGAGCCGAGCGGCACGTCTTCAAGATCGCCCGGAACGAGGGGCGCATCCCGGAGGAGGTGCTGGTCCGCGCCCAGCGCGAGCTCGACCTGGAAGAATCCCAGCTGCGACGGAGTGAACAGTGAGCTGCCAGCATCTCGAGGTGTCCGGCGAGCCGGCCCCGCAGAGCGCCTACGCCGACGGCTGCCCGCAGTGCGTGGCCGGCGGTTTCGACGACTGGGTCCATTTGCGGCTGTGTCTCAGCTGCGGCCTGGTCGCCTGCTGCGACTCGTCGCCGCGCCGGCACATGTCCGCGCACCACGAGGCGTCCGACCACCCGGTGATGCGTTCGTTCGAACCGGGCGAGACGTGGCGCTGGTGCTTCGCCGACGAGCAGCTGGGATGAGGATCCTCGTCGTCGGGGCCGGGGCCACCGGAGGGTATTTCGGCGGGCGGCTGGCGGCGGCCGGCCGGGACGTGACGTTCCTGGTCCGCGCGGGGCGGGCGGCCCGGCTCGCCGAGCGCGGGCTGCGGATCGAGGCCCCGGGCGGGCGGACGCGCCTGACGCCGCGGACCATCACCACCGTCGACGGTGCGTACGACCTGATCGTCGTCGCGGTGAAGAGTTACGCCCTGGACGAGGTGATCGCCGCGCTGGGCGCGGCGGTCGGGCCGGGCACGGTGGTCGTGCCGCTGCTGAACGGGATGCGTCATGTGGAAACGCTGACCGCCGCGTTCGGGGCCGGGCACGTCTGGGGCGGGCTCTGCATGATCCACGCCACCCTGAACGGGGACGGCGACGTGGTGCAGATGACCGAGCTGCACCGGCTCGCCTTCGGCCCGCTCGACGGCGGGCCCGACGGCCGGCTGGACGCGGTCGCCGGGGCGCTCGCCGGCGCCGGGTTCGACTCGCGGCCGTCCCGGCACATCGTCGCGGGCATGTGGGAGAAGTGGTTGCTGCTGGCCACCCTCGGGGCGATGACCACCCTGATGCGCGGCCCGGTCGGGGCGATCAACGCCGCCCCCGGCGGGCGCGAGTTCGGGCGGGCGGTCGCCGGCGAGGCGGTCGCGGTGGCCACCGCGGCCGGTCATCCGCCCCGGTCCGCCGCTCGCCAGACGCTGGACGAGGCGATCGGCACCGGCGAGCCGACCACCTCGTCGATGTACCGGGATCTGCGGGCCGGCCTGCCGGTGGAGGCGGACGCGATCGTCGGGGACCTGGTCGCCGAGGGGCGCCGGCACGGGGTGGCGACGCCGCTGCTGTCCGCGGCGTACACCGGGTTGTGCGTCTACGAGGCGGCCCGCACCGCCCGCTGACCGAGATCGAGCAGTGGCCCGCGCCGGCCGCTGAGCAGCCGCTCGGTTCCGGTGTCCGGCAGGGCGGCGGGAGCCGGGAGGACGCCGCGGTACACCGCGGCGGTGTGCGCGGCGATCGCCGGCCAGTGGTACTCCTCGCGCACCCGCACCCGGGCCTGCCGGGCCAGCGCCCGGGCGTATTCCAGGTCGCCGAGCACGCTGCCCACCGCCTCGGCCAGCGCGTCCGGCTCACCGGGCGCGAACCGCACGCCGGTCACCCCGTGCTCGACGATCTCGGCGAGCCCACCGGTCGACGACACCGCCACCGGGGTTCCGGCCGCGGCCGCCTCCAGGGCCACCATCCCGAACGGCTCGTAGATGCTCGGCACCACGTAGCAGTCCGAGGCGGCCATCAGCGCGGTCAGGTCGTGGCCGGTCAGGAAGCCCGCGAAGGTCACGCCGGGCCCGGCGAGCCCGGCCAGCTCCGCCCGGTACGGCCCGTCCCCGGCGATCACCACCCGCAGCCCGGGGAAGCGGTCCCGCAGCCGCGGCGCCGCCGCGAGCAGGTGCTGCACGCCCTTCTCGTAGACCAGCCGGCCGGCGAAGCTGATCAGCGGCCCGTCCGGCCCGGCGTGCTCGGCGCGCGCCGCCGCCACCGCCCGCGGCCGGGCCCGCCAGCGCAGCGCGTCCACCCCGTTGCGGACCACCTCGGTACGCTCCGCCGGCACCCCGAACAGCCGGGTCACCTCGCCGCGCATGTACTGCGAGCAGACGATCACCCGAGCCGCCTCGGCGCACAGCCAGCGCTCGATGTCGTCGATGGTCCGGTTGTGCGCGGCCGGCAGCCAGCCCTGGTGCCGCCCGGACTCGGTGGCGTGCACGGTGGCCACCAGCGGGACGTCCAGGTGGTCGCGCAGGGTCACCGCGGCGTGCGCGGCCAGCCAGTCGTGCGCGTGCACCACGTCGTAGCGCCGGCCCCGGGCGGCGCGCAGGGCGGCCCGGGTGAGCGTGTGGTTGAAGGCCATCGCCCAGGGCAGCAGGTCGCCACCGGTCACCTCGAAGGCCGGCGGGTCGTCCGGGGCGCGGATCACCCGTACGCCCTCGGTGTGCTCCTCCAGCAGCGCCCCCGGCGCGTGCCGGGTCACCACGGTCACCTCGTGCCCGGCGGCGGCGAGCGCTCCGGCCAGCGCGTGCACGTGCCGGCCCAGGCCACCGACCAGCAGCGGCGGGTACTCCCAGGAGAGCATCAGGATCCGGCTCATCGGCCCGGTCCCGTGCCGCGGCGCCGCCCGGTGCTGTCGGTCATGGTGAGTACCTCGTCTCCGCTCGTAGCGTCTCGGCGACCGCGCGGGCGTCGAACGGCCGGCCGGCCGGGCGGTGCGGCGCGTCGCCGTGCGCGGCCTCCCCGATCGAGCCGACGCCGCACTCGGCCAGGTGCGCGGCGAGAGCGTCGAGCAGCCCGTCGACCGGCCGCCCGGTGGCCGCGCAGGCGTCGATGTACGGCCCGATCAGCCACGGCCGGACCAGCCCCTGCTCCGGGCCGGCGCCGTCGTAGCCGTACTCGCTGGGCGCGAGGGTGCGCAGGCCGAGCGGGGTGAGCAGGGCCTCGCCGGCGGCCCGCACCGCGGTCGCGGGGCCGCCCCGCATCGGCGCGTGCGGCAGGGACCAGCCGAACAGCTGGTACGGCCGCAGTGTCGGATCGTCGTGCTGGGCGCCCGCCCCCAGCGGGTACGCCGCCGCGGGCCCCTCGACCACGTCGTGCAGCCATCCCTCGGGCGCCGGGAAGCGCCGCCGGAACGACTCCCGGGCCCGGGCGTGCCGGTCCCGCGGCCCGGAGCCGTCCCGGCCGCCCTCGGCCAGCAGGTCGGCGAGCGCGGCGAGCGCGTTCACCCACAGCGCGTTGATCTCCACCAGCTTCCCGCTGAGCTGGCCACGGACGCCCGGCGCGCCGCCCAGCGCGAGCAGCCCGTCGGCGGGGTCCAGGACGAGCGGGCCGGCGCCGTTCAGCGACCGGCGCAGCACCCGGCCGAGCGGCCCGGCCAGCTCGCGGGCCAGGTCGCTGTCCCCGGTCCGGGTGACGTGCCGGTCCACCGCGTGCACCAGCCAGAACGGCGCGTGCACGTCGTCCGCGGCGGGCCGGCCGGCCACGGCGCGCAGCAGCTCGCGGCCCTCCGGTGCCCGTCCGGTGTCGAGGAACAGGCCCTCGTAGGCGGCGAGCGAGCCGGGGTGGCCGGACCACGGGTAGCCGTCGGCGATCACCGGCCGGTCCGCCACCCGGATCACGAACGTGTCGGCGGCCAGGGTCAGGGTTCCGGCGTACCCCTCGGCCTTGGCGGCGGTGACCAGCCGGTGCGCGCGCTCGCGCGCGGCGGCCAGGACCACCGGCGGCGCCGGCGGCCGGTCGGCGAGGCGCCCGGCCCACGCCGAGATCTCCAGGGTCTCGCCGGGTCCGGCCTGCCGGCCGAAGGCGCCGGCCAGCCAGAGGTCCTCGACCTGGCCGCCGGCGCGGGCGCCCAGGTGCCACTGCCCGACCGGCTGCCAGCCGGGCCCGGCCAGCCGGTACGCCCCCTCGACGAGCACCCCGTCGGCGACCCGCTCGATGCGCAGCCGGGGGCCGTCCGCGCGTCGCGTGCCGCCCGCCGTGCGCCAGGTGCACATCGCGGCGACGCTCAGCCCGACCGGGGCGGGCGCGCTGACCACCCGGTGCACGACGGCCAGCGACGGCTCGCCGTGCCGCAGCGCGAGCTCGCGTTCGATCACCACGTCGCCGATCCGCCAGCGCCAGCGCGGCAGCCCGCCGGCGAGGGTGAAGGCCTCCAGCAGGCGGTGGCCGGACGGGTCCAGGGCCCCGGACTCCCACGCATGGGTGTACAGCGGGACCTTCGTTCCTGTGTGAAGCGTCACGGTCAGGTCGAGCGACGCCAGCGCGACGTGCGGGCCGAGCTCCGGTTCGGCGACGGTCAGCAGCGCGTGCTCCGGGCGGGTCCGCAGGCCGCTCACGGTGCCCGCGGCCCAGCCGCCGAGGCCGTCGGCGACCAGCCATTCCCGGCCCGCTCCGGCGTCCGGCGCGGGGACGCCGCACACCTGCGGCCCGAAGGTCAGGGGATCAATCCGCGGCACGTCGCCTCTATGCTCGTGGTGGAACACGCTAAACCCCCGTATGGGGACAAATAAGCGCCTAACCGGACAGTCGGGCCGACGGTATCAGTCCTCTCCGCGAGAATGTCCCAAGACGCGGCCGCACAGGTTTGACGATCTCGCGGCTGGGCATGATCCGCGGGCCGGTCGCGACGGACCGTGGGCCGAGGGGAGCGCAACAACATGCAGGTCTGGCCTGGTCACCGGTACCCGCTGGGGGCCACCTACGACGGGACGGGCACCAACTTCGCGATCTTCTCCGAGGTGGCCGAGGCGGTCGAGCTCTGCCTCTTCGACGCCGCCGGCAACGAGCGGAAGGTGCTGCTGCACGAGCAGGACGCGTTCGTCTGGCACGCGTACCTGCCCGGCGTCGAGCCAGGTCAGCGGTACGGCTACCGGGTCTACGGGCCCTACGAGCCGCACCGCGGACTCCGCTGCAACCCGCACAAGCTGCTGCTGGACCCGTACGCCCGGGCGGTCGACTCGGACATCGACTGGCACCCGTCGCTGTACGCGTACGACTTCGACAACCCGGACCAGATGTCGGACCTGGACTCCGCGCCCTACATGCCCAAGGGCGTGGTGGTGAACCCGTACTTCGACTGGGGCAACGACCGGCGGCCGGACATCCCGTACCACCACTCGGTGATCTACGAGACCCACGTCAAGGGGCTCACCCAGCGGCACCCGGAGATCCCCCGGGACATGCGCGGGAGCTACTCGGCGATCGGGCACCCGGCGATCATCGAGCACCTCAAGAGCCTGGGCGTGACCGCGGTCGAGCTGATGCCGGTGCACCAGTTCGTCCACGACAACCGGCTGCACGACCTGGGCCTGCGCAACTACTGGGGTTACAACACGCTGGGCTTCTTCGCGCCGTACCACGGGTACTCGTCGACCGGCACGCTCGGCCAGCAGACCCAGGAGTTCCGCGGCATGGTGAAGGCGCTGCACGCGGCCGGGATGGAGGTCATCCTGGACGTGGTCTACAACCACACCGCGGAGGGCAACCACCTCGGGCCCACGCTGAGCCTCAAGGGCATCGACAACCGGACGTACTACCGGCTCGTCGACGACCAGCCGCAGTTCTACATGGACTACACCGGCACCGGGAACAGCCTCAACGTGCGCAGCCCGCAGAGCCTCCAGCTGATCATGGATTCGCTGCGCTACTGGGTCACCGAGATGCACGTGGACGGTTTCCGCTTCGATCTGGCCTCCACGCTGGCCCGGGAGTTCTACGACGTGGACCGGCTCTCCACCTTCTTCGAGGTGGTCCAGCAGGACCCGATCGTCGGCCAGGTCAAGCTGATCGCCGAGCCGTGGGACGTCGGCCCGGGCGGGTACCAGGTCGGCAACTTCCCGCCCAACTGGACCGAGTGGAACGGCAAGTACCGGGACACGGTCCGCGACTTCTGGCGCGGCGAGCCGGCCACCCTGGCCGAGTTCGCCAGCCGGATCACCGGCTCCGCCGACCTCTACCAGGACGACGGCCGCAAGCCGTTCCACTCGATCAACTTCGTCACCGCGCACGACGGGTTCACGCTCAACGACCTGGTCAGCTACAACGACAAGCACAACGAGGCCAACGGCGAGGAGAACCGGGACGGCGAGAGCCACAACCGGTCCTGGAACTGCGGCATCGAGGGCCCGACCACCGACGAGAAGGTGCTGCAGCTGCGCGCCAAGCAGCGCCGCAACTTCCTGGCCACGCTGATGCTCAGCCAGGGCGTGCCGATGATCTCGCACGGTGACGAGATGGGCCGTACCCAGCAGGGCAACAACAACGCGTACTGCCAGGACACCGAGCTGAGCTGGATCGACTGGGAGAACGCCGACGAGCAGCTGCTGGAGTTCGCCCGGAAGCTGACCGCGTTCCGGCACCGGCACCAGGTCTTCCAGCGCCGGCGTTTCTTCACCGGCCTGCCGGTGACCGCGCGCGGCGGCGGGGACCCGCTGCCGGACCTGGAGTGGTTCACCCCGGACGGCCGGCAGATGGCCGGCGACGACTGGGGCAACGACTTCGGCCGGGCGGTCGCGCTGTTCGTCAACGGCGAGGGCATCCGCGAGCGCGGCCAGTACGGCCAGCGCCACGTGGACAGCTCCTTCCTGCTCTTCTTCAACGCGCACGACGCGCCCCTGGAGTTCGCCACGCCTCCCGCGGAGTACGGGGAGAAGTGGGAGAAGGTCATCGAAACCGCCGAGCCGTCCCCAGATAGCCCGACGGTCGTGGAGGCCGGGCACAAGATCTGGGTGCCGGACCGGTCCCTCATCGTGCTGGACAGGACGGTCTGATGCCCACATCCAACCACCCCGCCGCCGCCCAGGATCGGACGAGGAACCGTCCGTCCAGTACCTACCGGGTTCAGGTCCGCCCCGACTTCGGCCTCAAGGCCACCGCCGAGCTCGCCGACTACCTGGCCGATCTCGGGGTCAGCCACCTCTACTCGGCGCCGCTGCTGAGCGCGGTCCCCGGCTCCGAGCACGGCTACGACGTGGCCGACCACACCCGGATCAACCCGGAGCTGGGCGGCGCGGACGGCCTGCGCGCCCTGTCGCAGGCCCTGCAGACGGCCGGGCTGGGCCTGGTCCTGGACATCGTGCCGAACCACGCCGGGGTGGCCCTCCCGCAGCACAACCCCACCTGGTGGGACGTGCTCAAGCACGGGCCGGCGTCGAGCTACGCGAAGTACTACGACATCGACTGGTCACGCGGGCGGCTGCTGCTGCCGGTGCTGGCCGACCAGCCGGACGCGCTCGACGAGCTGACCGTCGAGGGCGACGAGCTGGTCTACTACGACAAGCGGTACCCGATCGCGGACGGCACCGGCGGCGGTTCGGCCCGTGAGGTGCACGACCGGCAGCACTACGAGCTGGTGAACTGGACCCGTGGCGACAGCGAGCTGAACTACCGGCGGTTCTTCGGGATCGTCGACCTGGCCGCGCTGCGGGTCGAGGACCCGGAGGTGTTCGACGCCACCCACGCCGAGATCCTGCGCTGGGTGCGCGAGGGCGTGGTGGACGGCCTCCGGATCGATCACCCGGACGGGCTGCGCGACCCGGGCGGCTACCTGCAGCGGCTGCGTGACGCGGCGCCGGACGCGTGGCTGGTGGTGGAGAAGATCCTGGAGCCGGGGGAGCAGCTGCCGCGCTGGCCGGTCGCCGGGACCACCGGGTACGACGCGATGGCCGAGGTCTGCGGGGCGTTCGTGGACGCGGCCACCGAGCCGTTCTTCGACACGCTGGACCGCTACCTGACCGGGGAGACCCGGTCCTACCAGGACCTGGTGCACGAGACCAAGTACGCGATGGCCACCCGGGTGCTCGCCGCCGAGCTGGGGCGGCTGGCCCGCCTGGTGCCGGAGATCGAGGCCGCGCCCCGGGGGCTCGCCGAGCTGGCCGCCTGCTTCCCGGTCTACCGCTCCTACCTGCCGGCCGGGTCCCGGCATCTGGCGCAGGCCCGCGCCGAGGCCGGTCGTCGGCGTCCGCAACTGATCAGCGTGCTGGACCGGCTGACCGGCCGGCTGCGCAACCCGGACGACGAGCTGGCGATCCGCTTCCAGCAGTTCACCGGCGCGGTGATGGCCAAGGGGGTCGAGGACACCGCGTTCTACCGGTGGACCCGGTTCGCCGCCCGCAACGAGGTGGGCAACGACCCCACCCGGTTCGGCGTCATCCTCGACGAGTTCCACGAGGCCGCGGCGGCCCGCCAGCACGACTGGCCGGACGCGATGACGTCGCTGACCACCCACGACACCAAGCGCAGCGAGGACGTCCGGGCCCGGCTGGCGGTGCTGTCCGAGGTGCCCGGCGACTGGACCGAGGTGGTGCGCCGCTGGGTCCGGGTCGCTCCGCTCCCGGACCCGTCGCTGGCCCATCTGATCTGGCAGGTCGCGGTCGGTGCGTGGCCGATCTCCCGGGAGCGACTGTTCGGGTACGCCCTGAAGGCCGCCCGGGAGGCCGGCGTGGCGACCACCTGGACGCGGCCGGACGAGGCCTTCGAGAGCGCGCTGCGGGACATGATCGACAAGATCTACGACGACCCGGCGCTGCACCGCGAGGTGTCCGACTTCGCCGCTTCGATCACGCCGCCCGGCTGGTCCAACTCGCTGGGCCAGAAGCTGGTGCAGCTGACCATGCCCGGGGTGCCGGACGTCTACCAGGGCACCGAGCTGTGGGACTACTCGCTGGTCGACCCGGACAACCGGCGGCCGGTCGACTTCGCCGCCCGGCGCGCGATGCTCAGCCGCCTGGACGAGGGCTGGCAGCCCCCGGTCGACGAGACCGGCGCGGCGAAGCTGCTGGTGGTCAGCCGTACGCTGCGGCTGCTGCGGCAGCGCCCGGAGCTGTTCCAGACCTACCGGCCGGTCTACGCCGAGGGGCGGGTGGGCGAGCACGTGCTGGCCTTCGACCGTGGCGGTGTCGTGGTGGTCACCACCCGGCTCCCGGTCGGATTGTCACGTCACGGCGGGTGGCACGACACTACGCTGTCACTCGACGGACACAGTTGGACGGAAGTGTTCACCAATGCCAGCTACGGTGGCAATCGCCTGGCCGTCGCCGAGTTGCTCCACACCTATCCCGTCGCGCTTCTGGTGAAAGAATGACAACCTTCGAGGTATGGGCGCCGGAGAAGGCCCCCAAGCTGCGCCTTGGTGACCAAGACCGGGTGATGGAGCAGGGCGACGGCGGCTGGTGGCGCCTCGACGTCCCGTCCGCGGGTCCCGGCACCGACTACGCCTACGTCCTGCCCGGCGTCGACAACCCGGTGCCCGACCCCCGCTCGGCCTGGCAGCCGCAGGGCGTGCACGGGCCCAGCCGGGTCTACGACCACACCGCGTTCGGCTGGACCGACCAGGCGTGGACCGGCCGGCAACTGGCCGGCTCGGTGCTCTACGAGCTGCACATCGGCACGTTCACCCCGCAGGGCACCTTCGACGCGGCGATCGAGCGTCTGGACCACCTCGTCGAGCTCGGTGTCGACCTGGTCGAGCTGCTGCCGGTCAACGCGTTCAACGGCGAGTACAACTGGGGTTACGACGGGGTCTGCTGGTTCGCGCCGCACGAGGCGTACGGCGGACCGGACGGCCTGAAGCGGTTCGTCGACGCCGCGCACAACCGGGGCCTCGGCGTGGTGCTCGACGTGGTCTACAACCACTTCGGCCCGAGCGGGGCGTACGCCCCGATGTTCGCGCCGTACCTCAGCTCCGGCAGCAACACCTGGGGCAGCTCGCTGAACCTGGACGGGCCGGACTCCGGGGAGGTGCGCCGCTACATCGCCGACAGCGTGCTGATGTGGCTGCGCGACTACCACGTCGACGCTCTGCGGCTGGACGCCGTGCACGCGTTGCACGACGAGGGCGCGGTGCACCTGCTGGAGCAGCTCGCGGTCGAGGTGGAGTCGCTGTCCGCCGCGCTGAACCGGCCGCTGTCGCTGATCGCCGAGTCGGACCTCAACGACCCGAAGCTGATCACCCCGCGCGAGGCCGGTGGGTACGGCCTGCACGCGCAGTGGGACGACGACATCCACCACGCGCTGCATGCCACGCTGACCGGGGAGCGGCAGGGCTACTACGGCGACTTCGGCTCGCTGGACTGCCTGCGTACCGTGCTGGAGGGCGCGTTCTTCCACGCCGGGACCCACTCGTCGTTCCGCGGCCGCCGGCACGGCCGCCCGGTCGACCGGCAGCGCACCGCCGGGCACCGCTTCGTCGCGTTCCTGCAGAACCACGACCAGATCGGCAACCGGGCGGTCGGCGACCGGCTCACCGCCACCCTCTCGCCCGGCCTGCTGAAGGTCGGGGCCACCCTGCTGCTCACCTCGCCGTTCACCCCGATGCTGTTCATGGGGGAGGAGTGGGCGGCGAGCAGCCCGTGGCAGTTCTTCACCAGCCATCCGGAGCCGGAGCTGGCCGCCGCCGTGCAGAACGGCCGGCGCAGCGAGTTCGCCCGGCACGGCTGGGCCGAGGCCGAGGTGCCCGACCCGCAGGACCCGGCCACCTTTCAGCGCTCCAAGCTGGACTGGGCGGAGCGCGACAAGCCCGGGCACGCCGAGATGTTGCAGCTGTACCAGCGGCTGATCAGGCTGCGCCGGGAGGTTCCGGACCTGACCGACCCGTGGCTGTCGCAGGTCGAGGTCTGGCACGGCGACCAGTTCATCGTGATCCGGCGGGGCCGGCACGCGGTCGCGGCGAACCTGGCGGCCGTGCCGCAGACGGTGAGCCTGCGCGCGGTGCCGTCGGCGGTGCTGCTGGCGACCGCCGAGGGCGTGGTGCTCGAGCGCGACCGGGTGGTGCTGCCCGGGGAGAGCGCGGTGGTGGTCCGCACCTCGCGGTGATCGCCGGGGGCGCGGGCGGGACCGGGCCGGCGCGCCGGGTGGCTCGCCGGCCGGTGGACCCGGGGCTGGGGCTGCGAAGCCTGGAGACGGGACGGGTGGGTCGTACCCTCCAGATTTTGATCTTGAGGGGTGTCGTGGCTTGCCGCGGTCCGGCACGATGTGCCGGTGGAAGATCATCCTGAGCATCCGGAACAGCCCGAGGATCCGGAGAAGAAGGAGCGCTGGTACGACAAGTGCGACCGGGGCTGCGACTGCGACCCCGGCTGCTGCAATCCCGGCTGTGACCTGTTCCGGCTCAGCACGCTGCTGACCCTGGTCGCGCTGCTCGGGCACCGGGCGCGTCCCGCGCGCCCCGCCGAGCGGGCGGTCACCGCGGCGATCCGCGGCTATCGCAAGGTCTCCCCGAAACTGCCCACCCGGTGCCGGTACCAGCCGACATGCAGCGCCTACGCGCTGGCGGCGATCGACCGGCACGGCCTCGGCAAGGGGCTGCGGCTGGCCGCGGCCCGGCTGCGCCGGTGCGGTCCCCGGGTCCCGTTCGGCACCGGGGATCCCGTTCCGTGACGTGGTGATGGCACCATGACCCGACCGGGTGAGTGGGGAGGGCCGATGACCGACGGTGCCACGGACGTGCCGGGCGGTGACGCCCCGCGTCCGGAAGTGAATACTGCCGGCGGGACTCCCGCCGCCGCACGCGCCGACGCCGGCCGGATTCCCGGCGCCGCCGCGGGACCGCGGGCCGATACCGCCGACGGCGCTCCGCGGGCGCAGCGGGACGCCTTGCGGGGTGGCGCGCTGCTCGGCGGCGCCCTGCGCGGCGACCTCCCGCCGCAGTTGCGCCGGGTCTGGCCGCTGCGCCGGCGCACGGTGGAGGACATCGCCGCCCGGGACATCGCCGTGCACGAGGCCGTCGACGAGGGACGGCTGCCGCCGGCCGAGCCGGAGCCGCTGCCGCTCGCCGAGCCGGAGGCGCTTCCCGATCCGCCGGAGCGGTTCAACATGGCCGCGTTCCGGCTGGCCGGCCTCGGGCTCGCGCTGGTGCTGGCGTTCGGCCTGACCGTGGTGCGCCTGCTCGTGGGCGGGCCGCCGTCGCTGGCCGACCTGCGCGCCCAGTCCGGTGTCGACAGCTGGCCGGTGCTCACCGTCGGCGTCAAGGACGACCAGTACGGCACCGCCTACTACGACCCGGACACGAAGATCTGGTCCGGCTTCGACATCGACATCGCCTACATGATCGCCGAGGACCTCGGGTTCCGCCGCGACCAGGTGCGGTTCTACGGCATGGAGTCCGAGGACCGGGCCCGGATGCAGGCCACCGACGAGAAGGGTGGCCGGGTACCGGTCAAGATGGTGATCGCCAGCTACAGCATCACCGACGAGCGCGAGGCGATGGCCGGGGTGACCTTCTCCCAGGGTTACCTCTACACCGAGCAGTCGGTGATCACGCTGAAGGGCCACCGGCCGGTCTCCGCGCTGGAGGACCTGCGCGGCCGGAACGTCTGCACGCTGTCCACCGCGACCAGCGAAGCGGCGCCGGCCAGCGTGCACGCCGAGCTGTTCCGCCAGAACCGGGTCCGGGAGTGCTTCGCGATGCTCGACCGGCACCAGGTCGAGGCGGTCAGCACCGACGCGGCCATCCTCGCCGGGTGGAAGGCGAGGTTCCCGGACCGCTACGAGCACTGGGATCTCGGCCTGGACCCGACCGAGGTGTGGGGGGTCAACGTGGGTGAGAACCCGGCGCTGAAGAAGCTGGTCGACATCACGCTCTACCGCTCCTACAAGGATCCGCGCGACGACCGGTGGGAACGGGCGTACCGGAACAATCTTCAGGTCGAGGTGGCGGCGAACCGGAAAGCCCCGATCGCGGTCGCGGAACAACCGCGGGTGGTGCGGCCGGACGTACGCGAACTGCCGTGGGAGGACCTCCTGGAATGAGCGACCTCTTCGTCAAGGGTCCGGTGATCGCGCCGCGACGGCGGCGCGCGCAGCTGAACTGGCTGTTCACCGTCCTGCCCGCGTTCCCGCTGATGCTGCTCGTACTGCGGCTGTGGTACCTGAGCCGCCAGGACCTGCCGACCATGCTGCTGCTGGTGCAGTACATCAACCCGCTCGGCATGATCAGCGCGCTGTTCATCACGCTGAGCTGGGCGATCCCGGCGGTGATCCTGACTCTGCGGGTCCTCGGCGGCATCCTGCTGGTGAGCGACCCGGGCGCCGCCGGCCGTTCGCCGATCGCGGTCGGCGCGCTGCGGATGCCGGACTGGGTGGTGCTGATCGCCATCATGATCGCCGCCTTCACCTGGCAGCTGCGCCTGCTGCCCACCCTGCAGATGCTCATCGTCGCGGTGCTCGGGCTGACCGCGGTGCAGCGGCTGCGCGCCGACCCGTGGCTGATGCGCTGGATCATGCTGGGCGTGCCGATCCTCGCCGGGGCGCTCACCTGGATCTTCGTGTGGCCGGGGGTGGCGGCCGCGGTACGCGGCGGAGAGTACGGCACCGCGCTCATGCTCGGCGCGCCGCCGCTGCTCGGCCCGCTGCTCACCGGCCCGGTCCCGGCCCGCTGGGCCCGGCTGGTCACGCACTGGCCGGCGGTCGGCGCCGCCCTGGCCCTGCCCATCGTGGTCGGCGTGGTCTTCCTGCGCGCGCCGGTGCTGCCCAGCAGCGCGGTCGAGGTGGGCCCGGAGGGCGGCCCGGTCCGGGAGGTGGTCCGCGGGCAGCTGATCGCCGTCGACGACACCTCCACGACCGTGCTGCGGCCCACCGGCGAGGTCACCTTCATCGCCAACGGCGAGGTGCGCTCCAAGACGCTGTGCCCGGAACCGGAGAGCCCGCCGGAGAGCGCCGTGGCGGTCCGCGGCTGGGCGGCCGAGCGGTCGGTACTGGAGTGGATCGCGCCGACACGCAAGGTGACCGAAATTGATCCTAGGTGCCTCGGTCGGCCGCGTGGCCGGGCCTGACGGTATTTTCTTCCCACGACATGTGCGACATGCCGTCCACCACGTGCAGACAGCCAGCCATCGACCTGGCAGGCTGCACGCCATGACCTTGCACCTGCGGTGGGCGGCCGTCACCGACCAAGGACACGTCCGGAGCAACAACGAGGACTGTCACTACGCCGGTGATCGGCTTCTCGTCGTCGCGGACGGCATGGGCGGCATGGCCGCCGGCGATCTGGCCAGCCGGATCACCGTGGAGTCCATGGTCTCGCTCGACGCGCCGATCGACACCGAACATCAGATGGACGCGCTGCACAAGGCGCTGGAAGTGGCAAACCGGAGGATCGCCGAGACGGTGGCCGCCGACCCCTCGCTCCAGGGAATGGGCACCACGCTGACGGCGGTGCTCTTCAACGGGGAGCGGGCGGCGATGGCCCACGTCGGGGACTCCCGGGCGTACCTGCTGCGGGACGGACGGCTCAACCAGCTCACCAAGGACGACACGTACGTCCAGATGCTGGTCGACCAGGGCCTGATCAAACCCGAGGAGGCGGCCGGGCACCCGCGCCGGGCGGTCGTCACCCGGGTCCTGCAGGGCGAGCCGGTGAGCCCGGCGTACGTCATCGTCGAACCCCAGGCCGGCGACCGGTGGCTGCTCTGCAGCGACGGACTCACCGGAGTGGTCAACGATGCGACCATCGAAGAAGAGATGCGTATCGTTCCCGACCCCAAGGCCTGCGCGGAGCGGCTCGTCGATCTGGCGCTGCGCGGCGGGGGACCGGACAACGTCACGGTGGTGATCGCCGACGTGACCGACGGGAACTGAGCCGGTATTTTCATCCGGCCGCGGGTCAGGCCCGCGGCCCGGAGACTGGTGGTGATCACGACGGCGCGCTTGATCGGGACTCTGGCGCTCGCCCTCGCGGTGGTCGCGGTCGGTGAGGTCGCGGGCGCGCCCCGGCTCTACACCGACGCCGCGCAACTCGCCGCGGGCACGATCGCGGCCTGGGCCTGCCTGGTCTCGGCGCGCCGCCGGACCGGCATCCCGCGCAACTGGCGGTGGCTCGCCGCGGGCGGGCTGGCCGCCTGGTCCGCGGTCCGCCTCTGGTGGGTGGTCCAGGACCTGGCCGGGCACGCCGGCGACGCCCCGCCGACGATCTTCGACATCGGCTTCGTGGTGCTGCCGCTGTGCATGCTGCTCGGCCTGCTCGGCGTGACCCGGACCCGGCCGCGGCCGGTGCCCAGCTCGCCCCGGCGCGACCAGATCGCGCTGCTCATCGACAGCGTGCTGATCACCGGCTCGGTGCTGGCGCTGGGCTGGTCCACGGTGCCGGCCGGGGTGCTCGGCCCGATCGCCGAGTGGGGCACGCTGGCCTGGTGGGCGGCCGCGTACCCGGTCGCCGACCTGGTGCTGTTCACCATGGTGGTGCTGCTGCTGACCACCCGGCCCGACTCGCCGGCCGGGCGGCGGCCGCTGTGCCTGATCGGGGCGGCGCTGCTGGCCTTCGGGGTCGCCGACAGCATGCGGCTGCTCGGGCTCGGGCCGTCCTGGCTGCGGGTCACCGGATATCTGCTCGGCCCCGGCCTGATCGCGCTGGCGGCGCTCAGCCCGGCCCGGCCGGCGCGGATCCCGCCGGACCGGGCGGCGCTGCAGCGCGACTGGTTCCACCTGCTGCTGCCCTACGTGCCGGTGCTGGTCACCGGCGTGGTGCTGCTGGCCCGCACGGCGGCCGGGCATCCGCTGACCTCGTTCCAGGCCTACCTCGGCTGGCTGGGGCTGGGACTCGTGGTCACCCGCCAGATGATCATCATTCTGGACAACACCATGCTGCTGGACCGGGTCGCCGAGACCCAGCGGCGGCTGCACCATCAGGCGTACCACGACCCGCTGACCGGGCTGGCGAACCGGGCCCTGTTCCGGGAGCGGCTGGTCCTGGCGCTGGACGCCAACCAGCACCGGGGGACGCCGGTCGCCGTCCTCTTCGCCGACCTGGACGACTTCAAGCTGATCAACGACACGTACGGGCACGCCATGGGCGACCGGGTGCTGCACGCGATCGGGGAGCGGCTGCGGGCCTCGGTGCGGCCGCAGGACCTGGTGGCCCGGCTGGGCGGGGACGAGTTCGCGGTGGTCCTCGACCAGAGCGACACGGCGGTCGTCGCACCGGCACCGCGGCGGGGCGCGGTGTCGGCGCTGCGCCGGGCGGTGGGGCGGCAGCGGAGGTACGTGCTGTCCGCGGCCGGGATCCGGGTCTCCGGTGAGCCCGGGCAGCAGGCGGCTGCGGGTACGCCGGGTCGCCGCCGCACGGATCCGCCGGTGGCCGGGGCGCCGGAGCGGCCGGGCGGGCCGGGGTCCGCCGCTGTGCCGGCCGCTCGGTCCGGCCCCGTCGCGGCGGCTTCTTCGGCCGCTGCGGCGGTTTCCTCCTCCTCTGCCGCGGTTTCTTCCTCTGCTCCGGTGGCTTCCTCTTCTGCTGCGGCTTCTTCTTTCGTCCCGGCGGCTTCTTCGGCCGCTGGGGCGGCTTCTCCCACCGCCCCGGCGGCCTTCCCGGCCTCGATGGCGTCCGCGATCGCTTCGGCGGCACAGGCACAGGCACGGGCGTGGGCGGCCGAGGCGGACGGCGTCGGTGAGCGTGTGCTGGCCGCGCTCCGTGAGCCGTACCTGATCGACGGCCGTTCGGTCAGCGTCGGCGTCAGCATCGGGCTGGTCGCGGCCGAGCCGGGCGACCGCCTCTCCGCCGATCTGCTGCTGCGCCGCGCCGACGCCGCGATGTACGCGGTCAAGCGTCGCGGCAAGGGTGCGCTGGTCCGCTACACCGGCCCGGTCGACGGCCCGAACGCCGACCTCCCGCAACTGCTCGCCGGCGCGCTCACCGGCGGCGACCCGGCCGCGTCCGGCTTCGAGGTGCACTACCAGCCGATCGTCCGGCTCGGCGACCGCACGACCGTGGCCGTCGAGGCGCTGGCCCGCTGGACCGACCCGGTCGCCGGCCCGATTCACCCCGACGTCTTCGTCACCATGGCCGAGCGCACCGGCCTGGTCTCCGCGATCGACGACTTCGTGCTCGACCAGGCCTGCGCCGACGCCCACGCGCTGGCCGAGCGCTACGGCCGCCCGATCGACGTCCACGTCAACGTCTCCGCCGGACGGCTCGGCCGGCAGGGACTGGAGGACGCGGTCGACGCGGCCCTGACCCGGCACGCGCTGCCGCCCGGCCGCCTGGTCGTCGAGATCACCGAGACGCTGCGCATCTCCGACCTGCCGCGCGCCGCCGCGGTGGTGGAGCGCCTGCGCGCCCGCGGTGTCCGGGTCGCCTTGGACGACTTCGGCAGCGGCTACAACGCGCTCGCCCAGCTGCACGGCCTGGCGGTGGACACGGTGAAGCTCGATTCCACGCTGACCGACGTCGACACCGCCCCGGACCGGGCCGGCGCCCTCTGCCGGTCGGTCGTCGCGATCTGCGCGGATCTGGGCATCACGGTGGTGGCCGAGGGCATCGAGACGCCGGAACGGGCGGCCGCGCTGGCGCGGCTGGGCTGCGCGCTGGGTCAGGGGTATCTTTTCGGGCCGCCGACCCCGCTGGCCCAGCTCGGTGAGCCGGCCGCTCCGGGGAGTTGCTGAACGGCCCGGGTGCCGGGCGCGGCGATGATCGGTGCCGGGCGCGGCGATGATCGGTGCCGGGCGCGGCGATGATCGGTCCGGGCGCGGCGATGATCGGTGCCGGGTGCCGGGTGCCGGGTGCCGGGTGCCGGGTGCCGGGTGTCGGGTGCCGGGTGCCCGTTGGCCGGTCGCGGTGTTCGGTCCTGCCGAGGTGCCGTTCCACCCTCGTCGCCCGCGTCGTTCGGCAGCTGCGGCGTCGGCGGGCCGGGGGGCGGTGCGCGGGTGTGCGGGCCTGCCCGGCGACCGGGTTGTCGGCGGCCGGGTGTTCGGGGACCGGGGCGGTCGTCGGGTGTGTGGGCTTGGTGGGTCGGGTCGGTGGTGCGGTCATCGGGAGCGTGGGTTGGCGCGCCGGGTCGGTGGTGCGGTCGTCGGGTGTGTGGGCTTGGTGGGTCGGGTCGGTGGTGCGGTCATCGGGAGCGTGGGTTGGCGCGCCGGGTCGGTGGCGCGGTCATCGGGTCCTCCGGCCAGGGGTGGCGCGGGTAGCGGCCGCGCATCTCGGCGCGGACCTGGGGATAGCCCTGCTGCCAGAACGAGGCCAGGTCACGGGTCACGGCGACCGGCCGGCCCGCCGGAGACAGCAGGTGCAGCAGGACCGGCACCCGGCCGTCGGCCAGGCGCGGAGCGTCCCGCCAGCCGAACGCCTCCTGCACCTTGACCGCCAGCACCGGTGCGGCCGGATCGGTGTAGTCCACCCGGATCTGTGAGCCGCTCGGCACCGGGAGGCGCTCCGGGGCGACCTCGTCCAGCCGGCCCGCCACCGACCACGGCAGCAACCGTCGCAGCGCGGCGGCCACGTCGATCTTCGCCAGGTCGGCGCGCCGGCGCGCGGAACCCAGATCCAGCCAGTCCTCGGCGTGTTCGAGCAGCGCGGTGTCGGAGACGTCCGGCCAGGGATCGCCGAGGGCGGCATGCGCGAACGCCAGCCGGGCGCGCAGGTCCCCGGCCGCGCGGCTCCAGGTCAGCAGGCCCAGCCCGGCAGTGCGCAGTCCGGTGCGAAGCGCGTCGCGCAGCGCGGCCGGATCCGGGTCGGTCAGCCGGGTGCTGGACAGCGTGATCGCGCCGAGCCGCTGCACCCGGCGGGCGACCACGTCGCCGTCGGCCCAGCCGATCTCGGTGTCCGAGCTGAACAGCGCTCCCGCCACCTCATGCGCGGTGGCCTCGTCGAGCGGCGCGGCGCTGCGGATCCGTGCCGTGCGCGCGCCGGAGGCCCGGTCGGCGGCGGCGACCGCCAGCCAGTGGGTCCCGGCCAGCGAGCTCTCCCCGGGCAGTTCGGCCGCGGTGCCGCCGGCCATCAGGTAGGAACGGCCGCCCGGCTCCCGGACCCGTGCCACGCGCTCGGGAAAGGCGAGCCCGACGACCAGCCCGGTGGCCAGGTCGTCGGCAACCCTGGAACCAGCCGTCCCGGCCGAGGCGACCGGCCGCCCGGAAGCGGTGCCCGTGGGGTCGGGCAGCTGCCGCCCGGACTCCGGTGCCGTGGCGGAGGGCAGAGGCGCTCCCTCGGAGCGGGGAACCGGTGGTGCGGCGAGATCGGCGACCGCGGAAGCGGCGAGCGGCGCGGCAGTGCCCGGCTCCGAGTCGCCGGGCTGCGAGTCGCCGGGCAGCGAGTCGCCGGGCTGCGAGTCGCCGGGCTCCGAGGCGCCGGGCAGCGAGTCGCCGGGCTCCGACGCACCGGCCGGCTGTGAGGCGCCGGCCGGCTGCGGCGCGTCGGGCGTGGCGGCTGCGGTCAGCCGGCGGACCTCGGAGCGCCACGCCGGGGCGTTGCCGGCCCGGGCCCGCCGTACCGCCGCTGCCAGGTCGTCCGGCACGGTGCCGGGGTCGTCGAGCACCGCGATGATCTCCGCGGCCCGCCGGGCGCCGACCAGCGCGGCGCCGTCCAGCAGGGCCCGCGCCAGCCGCGGATGCAGACCCGCGGCGGCCAGGGTGCGCCCGCGCGGGGTGACCCGGCCCTCGGCGTCCACCGCGCCCAGGTCGTGCAGGGTCGTGGTGGCGGCGCGCAGGGCGCCCGGTGGTGGCTGGTCGGGCAGGGCCAGGCCGCTGCCGTCGGGATCGCCCCAGAGCGCCAGGTCGAGCGCGAAGCCGGTCAGGTCGGCCGCCGCGATCTCCGGCTCGGGCTGGGCCGGAAGGCGCTCGTGCTGAGCCGCCGACCAGCACCGATACGCCCGGCCGGGCGCCTCCCGTCCGGCCCGGCCGGCTCGCTGGACCGCCGCCGAGCGGGACACCGGGACGGTGACCAGCGCGCCCAGCCCCCGGGAGTGGTCCATCCGGGGCACGCGGCTCAACCCGCAGTCCACCACCGCGCGCACTCCGGGCACGGTCAGGCTGCTCTCGGCGATCGAGGTGGCCAGCACCACCCGGCGGCCCGGCCCGGGCCGCAGCGCGGCGTCCTGCGCGGCACCGGACTGGCGGCCGTGCAGTTGCAGGACATCGGCCGCGACGTCGCGCAGCCGGTCGGCGACCGTGTCGATCTCCCGGGCGCCCGGCAGGAAGACCAGCACGTCGCCGTCGCCCTCGGCGAGCGCGCGGCGGGTGGTGGCCGCCACGTGGTCGAGCAGTCGCGGATCGACCCGCAGGCCGTGCGGCGGGGCGAGCGGACCGGCCGGTGGTGACCAGAGCGTCTCGACCGGATGGGTGCGGGCCTGCGCGGTGATCACCGGGGCCGGCCGGCGCGGCGGACCGAGCACCGCGGCGAGCCGGTCGGCGTCGGCGGTGGCGGACGTCGCCAGCAGCCGCAGCTCGGGACGCAGCACCCCGCGCACCTCGATCAGGAAGGCCAGCGCCAGGTCGGAGTCGAGATGCCGCTCGTGGCACTCGTCGAGGATCACCACCGACGTGCCGGGCAGCTCGGGATCGCGCTGCAGGCGGCGGACCAGCAGACCGGTGGTGACCACCTCGACCACGGTCCGCCGGGAGACCCGGCGCTCGCCGCGCACCGCATAACCCACCCGCTCGCCGACCGGCTCACCCAGCAGCGCGGCCATCCGCCGGGCGGCGGCGCGGGCGGCGACCCGGCGTGGCTCGGCGACCAGCACCCGGCCCGCGTCGGCCAGAGCGAGCGGCACCAGCGTGGTCTTGCCGGTGCCGGGCGGCGCGACCAGCACGGCGGCTCCGGCCTCGGCGAGCGTGGCGGCGACCTCCGGCAGCAGGGCGCGGACCGGGAGATCGGGCAGGGCGTCGGCGGGGATCAGCACGCGGACAGTCTCGCCCATCCCACCGGCGACCTTCCCGGCGCCTGTGGACAGCCGCCGGTTGTCCACAGGGCGGCGCTCGGACCATGTTTCCGGCCCGGGATCGTGGCAGGGTGGCCTTGTTGATTTCTCGCTCCGCCGGTGCCCGGGGCGGAGTTCGCCTGCTGCACTGATCGACAGGGAAGAGGGAGGTGCGGTGTTGACCCCCGTGGAGACGTTCAACGAGCTGCCGGCCGAGCACCTGACCGGACAGCTGCTGGCCTGCCTGGCGGCCCCGGCCTGGGGTGCCGAGATCGCCGCCGGGCGACCGTATCCGGACCGGGCCGCGATCATCGCCGCGGCCGACGCCGCCGCCCGCGCCCTCAGCTGGGAGGACGTGCTGCGGGGCCTGTCCGCGCACCCGCGGATCGGCGAGCGGGCGGCCGGTGACTCGCGCGAGGCGGCCTGGTCCCGGGCGGAGCAGTCGGCCGCGGGGCGCAGCGCCGACGACGCGACCGGGGCCGCGCTGGCCGAGGCCAATCAGGCGTATGAGGAGCGGTTCGGTCACGTGTTCCTGATCTTCGCGAGCGGCCGGAGCCGGGGCGAGATCCTGGCCGCCGCCCGGGAGCGGCTCGGCAACGACCAGAGCACCGAGCGGACGATCGTGGCGGAGGAGCTTCGCAAGATCGCCAGGCGGCGGCTGGAGCGGGTGCTCGATGCCCTCTGACGCCGGCACCGCGGCGGCCGCTCACGCCCGCATCTCGACGCACATCCTGGACACCGTCACCGGCGAGCCGGCCAGGGACGTCTACGTGCGGCTGGAGCGCCGCGACGCGGACGGCTGGCTGACCGTCGGGGAGGGGCGCACCGACGACGACGGCCGGCTGCGTTACCGCGTGCCGATGCGTGACTGGCAGGCCGGGGGTTACCGGCTGCTGTTCTACGTGGAGCCGTATCTCGGCGGCCAGTGCTTCTTCCCGGAGATCACGGTCGCGTTCCACGTTCACGACCCGGACCGTGACTATCACGTGCCGCTGCTGCTCAGCCGCTATGGCTACACCACCTATCGAGGGAGCTGACCCGTTGGCGATCGTGCTCGGACCGAACCGTTACGGCAAGGCGGAGACCCGGCTGGTCCGGGTGCACCGGGACGGTGACATGCACCGGCTGGTGGACTTCACCGTCGGCGTCGCGCTCGCCGGCGACCTGGCCGCGACCCACCTGACCGGCGACAACTCCGGCGTGCTGCCCACCGACACGATGAAGAACACCGTGTACGCGTTGGCCAAGCAGCACGGCGTCGATGAGCCCGAGACGTTCGCGCTGCTGCTGGCCCGGCACTTCATGAAGACCCAGGGGCGGTTGACGTCGGCGCGGGTGAGCGTCGAGTCGTTCGGGTGGGACCGGCTCGGCCCGCACTCGTTCCGGCGGCGCGGCGAGCACACCCGCACGACCGCGGTCACCGTGACCCGGGAGGCCACCCAGGTCGTCTCCGGTGTCACCGGGCTGGTGCTGCTGAACACCACCGCGTCGGAGTTCCACGGCTTCGTCAAGGACCGGTACACCACGCTGCCGGAGACCACCGACCGCATCCTGGCCACCGCGGTGGACGCCAGATGGCGTCACCTGGGGGACGAGGCGGACTGGGGCAGGTCGTTCCAGGGCGCGGTGGACGCGATGACCGGCGCGTTCGTCAACACGTACAGCTACTCGCTGCAGCAGACGCTGATGGCGATGGGCACCATGGTGCTGGCCGGCCGCCCGGAGATCGCCGAGATCCGGTTGGCGCTGCCGAACAAGCACCACTACCTCGTCGACCTGTCGCCGTTCGGGCTGGACAACGACAACGAGGTGTTCATCGCCGGCGACCGGCCGTACGGGTTGATCGAGGGCACCGTGACCCGGGACGACGTGCCGCCGGCCGATGCGCAGTGGTACCTGTGATCCGGATCGAGAACGTCGCGGTCGCGACCGTCGACGCGGCCGGCACCGAGCACGCCGACGGCCATGTGGTGGTCGGTGACGACGGCCGGATCGTGGCGGTCGGGGCCGGCCGGGCCACCGGGTTCGACGCCGCCGAGCGGGTCGACGGCCACGGCTGCCTGGTCACGCCGGGCCTGATCAACACCCACCACCATCTGTACCAGTGGGCGACCCGGGGCCTGGCCCTGGACGAGACCCTGTTCGGCTGGCTGACCACGCTCTACCCGATCTGGGGCCGGCTGGACGCGGAGATCGTCGGGGCGGCGGCCGGTGCCGGGCTGGGCTGGCTGGCTCTCTCCGGCTGCACCACCAGCATGGACCACCACTACGTGTTCCCCCGCGAGGGCGGCGACGTGCTGGCCGCCGAGATCGAGGCGGCGCGGCGCATCGGCCTGCGGTTCCACCCCACCCGCGGGTCGATGGATCTGAGCCGCAAGGACGGCGGGCTGCCCCCGGACCACGTGGTCGAGGACACCGACGAGGCGCTCGCCGCCACCGAGGCGGCGATCGACCGCTGGCACGACCCGTCGCCGGACGCGATGCTGCAGATCGCGGTCGCGCCCTGCTCGCCGTTCTCGGTCACCACCCGGCTGATGACGGAGGCCGCGGCGCTGGCCCGGCGCAAGGGGGTGCGGCTGCACACCCATCTCGCCGAGACCGGCGACGAGGAGGAGTTCTGCCGCAACCAGTTCGGCTGCACCCCGGTGGAGTACGCCGAGCGGGTCGGCTGGCTCGGCGACGATGTCTGGCTGGCGCACGGCGTGCACCTGGACGACTCCGCGATCACCCGGCTGGGCGCCACCGGCACCGGCGTGGCGCACTGCCCGAGCTCCAACGCCCGCCTCGGGGCGGGCGCGGCGCGGGTGCGTGAGCTGCTCGACCGGGGCGTACCGGTGGGGCTGGGGGTCGATGGCGCGGCCTCGCAGGAGGTGTCGCATCTCGGCGCCGAGCTGCGGCAGGCGCTCTACACCGCGCGGCTGCGTGGCGGGCCGAAGGCGATGGACGCGCGCGAGGCGTTGCGGCTCGGGACCATCGGCGGGGCGCGTTGCCTGGGCCGGTCCGATCATCTCGGGTCGCTGGAGGTGGGCAAGCTGGGTGACCTGGTGATGTGGCGGCTCGACGGGCTGGGGCACGAGGGGATCGACGACCGGCTGGCGGCGCTGGTGTTCGGGCCGCCGGCCCGGGTCGAGCTGGCGCTGGTCGGCGGCCGGCCGGTGGTGAAGGGCGGTGAACTGGTCAACGCCGACGAGGAGACGCTCACCGCGGGGGCGCGGCGGGCACATCGCCGACTGCTGGAAACGGAGCGTTAGCGATCGATGTCCATCGCGTGACGGCCGGATACCAGGTGTGATCTTCTTGGCTCGCGCGACCGCTGACGCCGCACGGGTGCACCACTACGCTACGCGGGAGTAACCACACCGAGAGGAGCCGTCAACGATGACCGAGATCCTGTCCGATGAGGCTGTGGCGTTCGTCGCCGATCTGAACCGCCGCTTCCGGCCGCGCCGGAACGAGCTGCTGCGGGCGCGGGCCGCCCGGCGGGCCGAGATCGCCGCCGGGGCCAGCCTCGGGTTCCTCACGGAGACCGCGGACATCCGGGCGGCCGAGTGGTCCGCCCCGCCGGCGCCGGCCGACCTGCGGGACCGCCGTGTCGAGATCACCGGGCCGACCGAGCGGAAGATGACCATCAACGCGCTCAACTCGGGCGCCAAGGTCTGGCTGGCCGACCTGGAGGACGCGAACACGCCGCACTGGTCGAACGTGGTCGACGGGCAGCGGAACCTCCACGACGCGATCCGGCGGACGATCCGCCTGGAGACCGACCGCAAGACGTACGAGCTGAACGGCGGCCCGTACCCGACCATCGTGGTGCGCCCTCGCGGCTGGCACCTGGACGAACGGCACCTGCCGGTGGACGGCGAACCGGCGGTCGGCGCCCTGGTCGACTTCGGGCTCTACTTCTTCCACAACGCCAAGGAACTGCTCGAACGCGGCAGCGGGCCGTACTTCTACCTGCCCAAGATGGAGTCCCACAAGGAAGCCGAGCTGTGGAACGACGTCTTCACCCACGCCCAGGAGCGGCTGGGCATCCCGGTCGGCACCATCCGGGCCACCGTGCTGATCGAGACCATCCCGGCCGCGTTCGAGATGGAGGAGATCCTGTACGCGCTGCGCCCGCACATCTCCGGGCTCAACGCCGGGCGCTGGGACTACCTGTTCAGCATCATCAAGTACTTCCGCGACAACCCGCGGATGATCCTGCCGGACCGCGCCGCGGTGACGATGACCGCGCCGTTCATGCGGGCCTACACCGAGCTGCTGGTCTCCACGTGCCACAAGCGTGGGGCGTTCGCCATGGGCGGGATGGCCGCGTTCATCCCCAGCCGGCGTGACCCGCAGGTCAACGAGGTGGCGCTGGCCCGGGTGCGCGAGGACAAGGAACGCGAGGCCGCGGACGGCTTCGACGGCTCCTGGGTGGCCCACCCCGACCTGGTCCCGATCTGCCGGGAGATCTTCGACGGCGTGCTCGGCGACAGGCCGAACCAGCTCGGCAGACTGCGCCCGGACGTCGCGGTCGAGGCGGCCGACCTGCTCGACGTCGCCGCGCTGGGCGCCCAGGTCACCGAGGCGGGCCTGCGCAACAACGTCAACGTCGCGCTGCAGTACGTGGAGGCGTGGCTGCGCGGCAACGGCGCGGTCGCGATCCACAACCTGATGGAGGACGCCGCCACCGCGGAGATCTCCCGCTCGCAGATCTGGCAGTGGATCCACAACGACGTCAAGCTGCCGGACGGCACCCCGATCACCGCCGAGCTGGTCGGCCGGATCGAGGACGAGGAGCTGGCCACGATCCGGGCGGCGATCGGGGACGAGGCGTGGACCGCGGGACGCTTCGACGACGCGCGCAAGCTGTTCGAGCGGGTCGCCCTCGCCGACGAGTTCGCCGACTTCCTGACCACCGCGGCCTACGACTCGATCGACTGAGACCGCAGCCGGCAGCGGGGGAGGGTCACATGCGCCTGTCCGATCATGATTATGCCGAGATCGACCGGCGCCTGGCCGCCCACGACGCGTTCCTCCGGGCCCGGTACCCGGGGGAGCGCGCCGGGCGGCAACCGGTGCACACCGTCTACGTGCCCGCCGACCGGCTCCACGACTTCCGGGACTGGGGCGCGATCGCGCTGGCCGTGATGGACGAGCACGACTTCCCGTGGCCGGACGATACGGTCCGCGCCAAGCTGGCCCGCGAACCGATCGAGGATCTGCGGGTCGACTTCGAGGACGGGTACGGCGTACGCGACGACGCCCAGGAGGACGCGGCGGTCCGCAGCGTCGCGGCGATCCTGCGGGCCGGGCCGCGCCCGCCGTTCCTGGGGCTGCGGATCAAGTCGCTGGAGGCGGCCACCCGGCGCCGTGCGCTGCGCACCCTGGACCTGTTCCTGGACTCCTACCAGGACATCTGCACGATCACCCTGCCCAAGGTCAGCGGTACCGACCAGGTCGCGGCGATGGTCGCGGTCTGCGAGAAACTCGAACGCGGGTACGGCCTGAGCGCCGGTGCCCTGACCTTCGAGATCCAGATCGAGCTGCCCGCCGCGGTGCTCGCCGCGGACGGCACGGCCACCGTCGCCCGGCTGATCACCGCCGCCGGCGGGCGGTGCACCGGCCTGCACTACGGCACGTACGACTACAGCGCCGCGGCCGGGGTGGCCGCCGCCCACCAGTCGATGGATCATCCGGCGGCCGACCACGCCAAAGCGGTGATGCAGGCGGCCGCCGCGCAGACCGGGGTGCGCCTGTCCGACGGCTCCACCAACATCCTGCCGGTCGGCGAGCGTGACCAGGTGCACGCCGCGTGGCGGCTGCACCACCGGCTGGTCCGCCGGTCCCTGGAGCGTGGCTACTACCAGGGCTGGGACCTGCACCCGGCCCAGCTGCCGAGCCGGTACGCCGCGACGTACGCGTTCTTCCGGGAGGGCCGCGACGCCGCGGTCTCCCGGCTGCGCCGCTATCTCGACCGGCAGGACAGCGGGATCATGGACGAGCCGGCCACCGCCCGCGCCCTCGCCGGCTACCTGCTGCGCGGCCTGGACTGCGGCGCCCTGACCGACGCCGGGTTCCCGCCCGACCAGCTCACCGCGCTGCTCTGACCGGCGCCGGCTTCCGGTGTGCCGGGCCGGCGGCGGGGTGCTGAGGGGCGTCGGTTTTCGGTGTGTCGGGCTGGCGGCGGGGTGCTGAGGGGCGTCGGTTTTCGGTGTGTCGGGCTGGCGGCGGGGTGCTGACCGGCGCCGGCCTTCGGCGTGCCCGGCTGGCGAGGCCGGCCGGCAGCCACCGGACTTCCCCCGCGGCGGGGGCGCGCTAGACGGCCCGCAGCCGCTCGCGCACCCACTGGGGGTCGGGATTGACGTGCCCCTCACCGTCCAGGACGACGGTCGGCACGGTCTCGTCGCCACCGGTGATGCCGCGGACGACCGCGGCGCCCTCCGGGTCACGCCAGATGTCGACCCACACCAGCCGGGCCGCTTCCGGGCCCAGCCGGGCGCGCAGGCGCAGGCAGTACGGGCAGCCGGGACGCCAGTAGACCACCGGCCGGCCGCTGCCGGCCGCCTCGGCCACCGGCACCGGGCGCGGGAAGATCAGCGGCGACGTGACCAGCGCCAGCACCAGGAAGATCGCCAGCAGGACCGCCGCCGCACCGGGCGCCTGCTGGGCCAGCTTGGCGGCGGCGACGATCGTCCCGCAGACCGCGCTGAACAATGCGAGTCCCCACCTTCGCGCCATGAGACCAGAGGTTACGCGAGGAAACCCGGCGCCCATGATCGCGGGCGCGGGGGCGTCGCCGGAAACAAACCGCCGCTAGGGTCGGGCCATGGTCGAGCTCGTGGTGCGGTCCCGCCGGGCGATCACGCCGGGCGGTGAGACCCCGGCGGCGGTGGAGGTCGGCGCCGGGCGGATCGTCGCGATCCATCCGTACGACGCGGGGGTGAGCGCCGCCGAGGACGTCGATCTGGGCGACACCGTGCTGCTGCCCGGGCTGGTGGACACCCACGTGCACGTGAACGAGCCGGGCCGTACCGAGTGGGAGGGCTTTGCCACCGCGACCAGGGCGGCCGCGGCCGGCGGCGTCACGACCATCGTCGACATGCCGCTGAACAGCCTCCCGCCCACCGTCGACGCCGCCGCGCTGGAGGTCAAGCGGGCGGCGGCGACCGGACAGTGTCACGTCGACGTGGGCTTCTGGGGCGGCGTCGTCCCCGGCAACGCGTCCCGGCTGCCCGCGCTGCACGACGCCGGGGTGTTCGGCTTCAAGGCGTTCCTCGCCGATTCCGGGGTCCCGGAGTTCCCGCCGGTCGACGCCGGCCAGCTCGGCGCGGCGATGCGGGCCGTGGACGCGCTGTTCGTGGTGCACGCCGAGGACCCGGGGCGCCTGCGCGAGGCGGCCGGCTCCACCGCGTACGCCGATTTCCTCGCCTCCCGCCCGGCCGACGCCGAGAACGCCGCGGTCGCGACCGCGATCGCGGTCGCGCGCGCCGCCGGGCGGCGGGTCCACATCCTGCACCTGTCGGCCGCCTCCGCGCTGCCGCTGATCGCCCGGGCGCGCGCCGAGGGGGTACGGGTGAGCGCCGAGACCTGCCCGCACTACCTCACGCTGGACGCCGGCCGGATCCCGGACGGCGCCACCGAGTTCAAGTGCTGTCCGCCGATCCGCGACTCGGCCAACGCCGACCGGCTGTGGGCGGCCCTGGCCGAAGGGCTGATCAGCTGCGTGGTCAGCGACCACTCGCCGTGCACCCCGCAGCTGAAGCGGCGCGACACCGGCGACTTCGCCGCGGCCTGGGGCGGCATCGCGTCGGTGCAGCTCGGCCTCCCGGTGATCTGGACCTCCGCGAACGCCCGCGGGCATCCGCTCACCGACGTGGTCAGCTGGATGGCGAGCCGCCCGGCCGATCTGGTCGGGCTGCGGCACAAGGGCCGGATCGCGGCCGGTGCGGACGCCGACCTGGTGGCGTTCGACCCGGACGCCGAATTCGTGGTCGATCCGCACGCCCTGCACCACCGCAACCCGGTGACGCCCTACGCGGGCCGGACCCTGCGCGGCGTGGTCCGCGCCACCTGGCTGCGCGGGCGGCCGGTGACCGGCGCCGTGCCGCACGGCCGGTTGCTGGATCGAAAGGAGCGCTGATGGCCGACTTCACCACGCTGCCCGACCTCGCGTCGCGGGCCTTCGGCGGGGGCGTCGTGCTGGCCAGCGACGAGTTCTTCGCCGCCGCCGACCATCTGGTGCTGCCGTCCGCGCCCGGGCACGCGCCGCGCACCTTCGACCACCGGGGCCAGGTGTACGACGGCTGGGAGACCCGTCGCCGCCGCAGCCCGGGACACGACTTCGCGGTCGTCCGGCTGGGCACGCCCGGGGTGATCCACGGGGTGGAGGTCGACACCGCGTTCTTCACCGGCAACTACCCGCCGTACGCGTCGCTCGACGCGGTCGCGCTGCCCGGCTATCCCGGCCCGGAGCAGCTCGCCGCGGCCGACTGGGTCGCGCTCGTGTCGCGCCGGGAGCTCGGGGGTGACCGTGCGAACCGGTTCGCGGTCACCGACCGGCGCCGGTTCACCCACGTACGGCTCAACATCTACCCGGACGGCGGCGTGGCCCGCCTGCGGGTGCACGGCGTGGTGGTGCCCGACCCGGCGCTGCTGCCGAAGATCTTCGACGTGGCCGCGGCCGAGTACGGCGGACGCGTCGTCGACTGCAGCGACATGTTCTACGGCCATCCGCAGCGGATGCTGATGCCCGGGCTGGCGCAGAACATGGGCGACGGCTGGGAGACGTCCCGGCGGCGTGACGACGCCAACGACTGGGTGCTGGTGCAGCTGGCCGCCCCGGCCCGGCTGCGTTTCGCCGACCTGGACACCAGCCACTTCAAGGGCAACGCCCCGGGCTGGGCCGCCCTCACCGGCGTCACCGCGGACGGCGACCACGTCGAGCTGCTGCCCCGCACGGCCCTGCGCCCGGACACCGCGCACCGGTTCCCGCTGGTCAAGGCCCCACAGGTGGGCCGGGTGCGGCTGGACATCTTTCCCGACGGCGGAATGGCGCGGCTGCGTCTGCACGGGCGCGCCGATCGTGGGCACCTGTGGGCCAGAATGAGGCAATGCGTCGAACCGTGACCCTGGTGCTGGTCGACCCGGCCGGCGTGCTGCTCGGCGCGCTGCCGCCGTTCCCGGTCGCCAGCCCGTGGTGGCAGGACGTGGCGGAGGTGGTCGCCGGGGCCGGCGTGGAGGTGACCGTGCTGCGGCTGCTGCACGCCGACCGGGAGGCGCCGCCCGGCGGGCACGTCACCTACCTGGCCGAGACCCGGGAGCGCCCGGACGATCTGATCCCGCTCGGCGCCGACCTGGTGCCGCACGCGCTGCGCGCGCCGTGGGCCGAGCCGGGCGGGCCGGCCGCGTCGCTGGCGTGGGCGTCCGGGGTGCTGGACCGGCTCGGGTTCGGCACGGTCACCGCCCACCAGCAGCGCACCTGGAACCTGTCGGCGATCTGGCGGATGGACGGCCCGGACGGCCCGGTCGCCTGGCTCAAGCAGGTGCCGGCCTTCTTCGCGCACGAGCCGGCGGTGCTCGGCCTGGTCGCCGACGTGGCGCCGGACCTGGTGCCGTACGTGCTGGCGGCCGGCCCGTCCGGGCGGATGCTGCTCACGCACGTGCCCGGCGCCGACCGGTACGGCGCCGGCCCGGAGCTGCGCGCGGCGATCGGCGAGCTGTTCCACCCGGTGCAGGCGCACTACGCCGGCCGGGTGCGGCAGCTGCTCGCCGCGGGCGTGCCGGACCGCCGCCTGGACGCCGAGCGGTTCGCCTGCGTGGCCGAACCGTACCTGGGTGACATCGCCGGGCTGGCCGACCTGATCGACGGGCTGCCGCACCGGCTGGCCGCGGTCGCCGACTGCGGGCTGCCGGACACCCTGGTGCACGGCGACCTGCACCCGGGCAACGTGCGCACCGACGCCGACGGCCATGTCGTGATCATCGACTGGGGTGATTCCGCGCTCGGCAACCCGGCGTTCGACCTGCTGCGGCTCACCGAGGGCATGGACGCGCCGGAGCCGATCGTCACGGAGTGGGCGCGGCGCTGGCGGGAGACCGTGCCCGGCTGTGATCCGGAGCGGGCGGCCGAGCTGTTGCGGCCGGTCGCCGCGCTGCTGGGGGCGGCCACGTACGCCGGGTTCCTGGCCCGCATCGAGCAGTCGGAGTGGCCGTACCACGCCGGTGACGTGCCGGACCGGCTGGCCGCGGCGGTGGCGGCCGGCGACCGCTGACGCACTCCGGCGCCGCCGCCGGTCGTGTCACGTGCCGGGGCCATCGTCGACGCCGGGCACGGCCCGGCCACCTCGCCGAGCGCGACGCGCAAGCCGGGTCGCCGCCGGCCGCCGCACGGGCGCCGGGTTACGTACCGCGGCAGGCATGGCGGATGTACGGCGCGACTTCGTCGACGAGATCCGGCACGACGGCGTACGGCTGCCGCCGCGGCTGGCCGAGGCCTTCGCGAGCGTGCCCCGCGAGCTGTTCGTGCCGGACGGCTTCCACCGGCGCGACGGCAGCCGGGTCGTGCCGGGCGACCCGGAGTTCCTGCGCTCGGTGTACCGCAACGACGTGCTGGTCACCAAGCTGGACGGGGACGTGCCGGTCAGCTCGTCCAGCCAGCCGTCGCTGATGGCGCTCATGCTGGCCGGGCTGGACGTGCGGCCCGGGATGCGGGTGCTCGAGATCGGGGCCGGGACCGGTTACAACGCCGCGCTGCTGGCGACGCTCGGGGCCGAGGTGACCAGTGTGGACGTACAGGAGGACGTGGCCGCGCGGGCGCGCGGGGCGCTGCGGCGGGCCGGCATCGCCGGGGTGCGGGTCGTCGCCGGCGACGGTTACCTCGGCACACCCGATTCCCGGTACGACCGGGTCGTCGTGACCGTCGGCGTCGCCGGCTTCTCCCCGCACTGGTTCGAGCAACTCGCCCCGGGCGGCTTCGTGCTCGCCCCGATCGAGCACGCCGGGCACCATCCGGTGCTGGCCACCCGGCCGGCGGACCCGATGACCGCCACCGTGCTGTGCCCGGCCGGTTTCATGAGCGCGGCCGGCCCGCTCGGCGCCCGCCACGCGGGCAGCCACCCGCCGTCGCCCGGCACGCTGGCCGGACTCACCGGCGCCGCGCCGGCCCGGTGGGGGTCGCTGGACGTGGTCGTCTACCGCGATCTCTGGTATGCCGCCGGCGCCTGGCACCGGCGCGCCACCCTGGCATCGCTGCCCGACCGTGAGCAGGGCCACCTCGCCCTGCTCGACGCGACCGGCGCCGGTGGCGCGGTGATCCTGCCGGACGGCGCGGTCCTGGCCGGCGGCGCGGAGGCCGAGCGGTACACCGCGGTCGCCACCGCGCTGATCGACCGCTGGTGGCGCCTGAACCGCCCGCCCATCCGCGCCTGGCGGATCACCCTCGGCCCCGGCGGCGCCCCCGGCACGCCGATCCTCGTCCCCCGGACGTGGGAACTCCCGCCGGGAAGCGAACGGGCCTGATCTCCACCCCGGTCTGCCGCGAGCCCGCCGCCGGCCGGGCGCGACCCCGGCGATCCGCCCCCCGGATGACCGCAGCGCCGGTCATCCGGCGTCCTCCCGCGGAGTGAAGCGGAGCCAGGCCAGCACGGCCATCACCCGCCGGTTGGTGTCGTCGGTCGGCGGCAGGCCCAGCTTGGCCAGGATGTTGCCGACGTGTTTGCCGACCGCGGTCTCGCTGACGAACAGCGCGCTCGCGATCGCCGAGTTCGACCGCCCCTCGGCGATCAACCCGAGCACCTCGCGTTCCCGCGGCGACAGTCCGGCGATCGGGTCCCGGGGGCGGTGCAGCAGCCGCCGCACCACCTCGGGGTCGACGACGGTGCCGCCGGCCAGCACGGTGCGCAGCGCGGCGACGAACTCGGCGATGTCGGCCACCCGGTCCTTGAGCAGGTATCCCACCCCGTCCCCGGTGCCGATCAGGTCCGAGGCGTACTCCTCCTGCACGTACTGGCTGAGCACGACCACCGGCAGGCCCGGGCGCTCCTGTCGCAGGCGCACCGCGGCCCGCAGCCCCTCGTCCCGGAAACCGGGCGGCATCTTGATGTCGGTGATCACCAGGTCGGGCCGGTGCACGCCGACCGACACCATCAGGTCCTCCGCGTCGCCGACCGCGTCCACCACCCGGAAACCGAACCGGCCCAGCACCCCGATCAGGCCCTCGCGCAGCAGCACCCCGTCCTCGGCGAGCACCACCCGGCTGTCGGCGGCCACCGGGTTCACCGCGGACATGGCAGCTCCACCCGCAGCAGGGTCGGCCCGCCGGCCGGGCTGGCCAGCAGCAACCGGCCGCCGGCCGCCGCCACCCGGTCGGCGAGCCCGGTCAGCCCGCTGCCGCCGGACGGGTCGGCCCCGCCCCGGCCGTCGTCCTCGATCTCCAGGTCGATCCGGGCGCCGCCGCCGCGCACCCGGACTCCGGCCCGGGTGGCGCCGGCGTGTTTGGCCACGTTGGTCAGCGCTTCCGCGGCCACGAAGTACGCCGTGGTCTCGATCCCCTCCGGTGGCCGCGTGCTGAGCCGGGCATCGACCGTCACCGGTACCGGCGAGCTGGCGGCCAGCTCGCGCAGCGCGGCCGGCAGTCCGAGATCGGTCAGCACCTGCGGGCGGATCCCGTGCACCAGGTCGCGCAGCACCACCATCAGCTCCTTGGCCTGGGCGTGCGCCAGCCCGAGCGGGCCGGCCGCGGGGGAGTCCTCCGGCAGGTCCAGGCGGGCCATGCCCAGGTGCAGGGTGAGGCTGGTGAGCCGGTGCTGGGCGCCGTCGTGCAGATCGCGCTCGATCCGGCGGCGTTCGGCGTCGAACGCGTCGGCGAGCCGGGCCCGCGACTGGGCCACCTCGCTGAGCTGGTCGCGCAGCGGATCACCGGCGCCGAGCAGCCGGCGCAGCAGCATGGCGTGCCCGGCGGCGAGCGCGCCGGCCAGGTAGAGCAGGGCGGGCGTGAGCAGCAGCCCGACCAGGCAGACCGGGATGCTCGCCGGCCCGCCGCCGTGCACCCGGTAGGCGCCGAGCTGCCAGGTGCCGGAGGTCAGCGGGCTGGCCAGCATCATCGTGTCGATGAGCAGCGCCACGCCGGCGCCGACCAGGATCGGCGGGGCCAGCACGGCGAGCAGCACGGTGTAGAGCGCCGCGCGCCAGGTCGCCTCGGCACGCAGCAGGGCGGCCAGCCCGGCCGGTCGGCTGCCGCGCAGCGGGCGCGGGTCGACCAGGCGCAGACGGCGCCGTTCCACCGCGGCGACCCCCGGCGCGGTCAGCGGCGCCCCGACGGCCAGCAGCACGGCGGCGACCACGAGCAGCAAGCTCACGGCCGGGTCGGGCAGCCGGCCGTGGCCGATCTCGCGGACCGCCACCAGCAGCGGGAGCAGCAGCAGCCAGACGCCGCAGGCCAGGGGAGCGGCGACGACCGCGGTGGTGGCCAGGAACAGCGACGATCGCCACGGCCAGGCGGTGAGCAGATAGCGGCGGTCGCGAAGGGCCGCGTGCAGGCTTGTGGTGGACACGGACCCACCGTAGGCAGCCGGTCGGGTCCGGCCCATCCCCCTGGCTTCCCGATCGGGGTATGGCCAGGTATACCCCTCACCACCGGCCGGCCCGGCGGTCCCGCCACGCGCGGCCGTCCGGGTCGTAGATCAGGCGGTATGCCGGGGTCGCCCAGGCCCGCTGGTACCACGGCAGCCGGGCGTTGCGGTGCGGGATCAGCCGGCCCGGCGGGCGCGGCCCGCGGCGGCCACCGTCGCGCCAGTCGCGCAGGCGTTCGGCGGCGGCGGTCATCGTACGTACGATCGCGGCCGGGTCCAGCAGGTCCTCGTCGTCGCCGTCGGCGCGGTCGAGATGTTCGCGCGTCAGCGCGAGCCGCAGCTCACGCGGGAAACGCCGGGCCCCGTCGCCCAGCCCGGCCGGGTCCCGCGGCTCGCGCCGGTCGCGGGTCTCGTCCAGGATCGCACAGGACAGCTCGCTGTCGTGCGTCCACGAGCGACGGTTGAAGTTGTCGCTGCCCACGCTGCACCACACGTCGTCGACCACGCACACCTTGGCGTGCACGTAGATCGGGGTGCCCGCGTGGTTCTCCAGGTCGAACACGTGCACCCGGTCGGCGGCCGCGTGCGTGCACAGGTCGATCGCCTGTTGCCGGCCGACCTGGTTGGGCGGCAGCGCGAACCGGCCGTCCACGTCCGGGTGGCGGGGCACCACGGCGATCAGGTGCAGCTGCGGGTTGGCCGCCAGCGCCTCGGCGAACAGCTGGGCCACCTCGGCCGACCAGAGGTACTGGTCCTCCAGGTAGATCAGCCGGCGGGCCCGTTTGATCGCCTTGGTGTAGCCGCGGGCCACGGTCTGCTCGCCGAGCGGCGCGAACGTGTAGCGGGGGCGCATGGCCGGGTAGGTACGCAGCACCTGCACGGTGAGCGGGCCGGCCGGCGGCGGGTCGGGCGGCTGCGGCGGCAACCGGTCGGCGTGCAGGTCGGCGTGTTTGACGGTGTCCATCGCCGTGGCGATCGGGCCGTGCTGGTCCAGCGGCGCCGGATCGCACCAGCGTTCCCGGAAGGTCAGATCCAGCGCGCCGACCACCGGGCCGCGCAGTTCCAGCTGCACGTCGTGCCAGGGCGGGGTGGGCCCGTAGGCCTTCGCCATCCGCACCGGCTGCGGATCGCCGTGGTGGTCGGCGTCGTCGCGCCGGCTGTGGCACAGGTCGATGCCGCCGGCGAACGCCACGTCCAGCTCCGGCCGTCCGGGGTGCCGCAGCACGACCAGTTTCTGGTGGTGCGAGCCGCCGCGCCGGACCCGCTGGTCGAGCAGCACCTCACCACCGGCCTCGCGGACCTCGTCGCCGAGGTTCCGGTTCTCCTCCTCGCTGTAGGCGAGTTTGTCCAGGTGGGACCGCCAGAGCAGGCCCTTCACGACCACCCCGCGGCGGGCGGCGGCGGCGAACAGCCCGGCGATGGTCGGCCCGTCGTCGTCGACGAGCTCGTCGGGGTCGCCGCGCCAGTCGGTGAACAGCAGGTGGTCGCCGGCATCGAGCTTCTCCACCTCGGCCATCAACCGGGAGAAGTACGTTTTTCCGTGAATAAGCGGTTCAGCGGTGTTTCCGACGCACCAGGCGGGTATGTCGGTGTGCGGGTTGCCGCGTTCGGCGGCGGTCAGAAGCCAGTCCTCCGATGGCACGGGCAACCCCTCTGAGGTCGATGACGCCCTCACCGTAAGCCCCTCGACCGCCGCGCGCATCTTCACACGATCATCCGGTGATCGTGGCGTTCCCACCCTGCGGAGGAGTCCCACCATGAGCAGCGAGCCGCTGACCACCACGTCCGCGCCGGAAGCCGCCCCGTCCGCCGAGACCGGCCTGCTCATCGCGGTGTTGATGCTGGTGCTGCTGGGCACCACCGCGATCCTGTTCATGTCCTGAGAGCCCGGACGGCGACCGGGTCGCGCGGGCCGGGACCGGCAGCGCGACCCGGTCGCCGTCCGCCCGGCGCCGGTCCGCGCTGGTGAACACCTTCCTCAGGCGGGAGGTTCGGCATAGGGATCCCGGCGGGGGTCGGTCGTCCCGCCTCCGCCGCGGCAACAGCCGGGGATCGGCCCGGCAGCCAGGCCGGTGCCCTCGCCGGGGTGGTGGATCTCGGTCGGTTCCAGCGCGCCCGGCGACGCCCGGAAGCCCCAGTCCCCGGGTCGCTCCGGCATGCCCGTCAACGTCGGTTGACATGAGGGCTGTGTCAACGTAGGTTGACGATATGACCGAAGCGACCGATCTCGCCGCCGCCGCGGGCAGCGCCGACCCCCGGGTCGGCCTGCGCGCGGTGGTGGCGCTGCGGCGCCTGCTGGAGGGTCTGGAGCACCTGCAGGTGGCGAATGCGCGAAGCAAGGGCTGGTCCTGGCAGGAGATCGCCGACGCGCTCGAGGTGACCCGCCAGGGGGTCCACAAGAAACACGCACGCCTGATGCCGATGAACGACCCGCGGGAGAGCTGAGATGTTCGAGCGATTCACCCAGGGCGCCCGCGCCGTCGTGACCGGCGCCCAGGATCAGGCCCGGACCCTGGGCCATCCGGTGATCGACACGGAGCATCTGCTGCTCGCGCTGCTCACCGTCGACAGCGGGGCGGCCGCGGTGCTGCGCGACGCCGGCATCGACCGGCAGGCCGTCCGGGCGGCCGTCGTCCGGCAGGTCGGCGACCTCGGCGACGAGGCGGCCGCGGCGGCCGACCGCGACGCCGAGGACGCGGCCGCGCTCCGGGCGATCGGCATCGACCTGGCGGCGGTGCGGGCCGCCATCGAGGAGAACTTCGGCGCCGGCGCGCTGCATCTGCCCCGGCCGGCGCGCAAGCGGCGGGGGATCCTCGGCAGATTCCACGCGACGACCGGGCGCATCCCGTTCTCCGGCCGGAACAAGAAGGTGCTGGAGCTGTCGTTGCGCGAGGCGCTGCGGCTCAAACACCGGTTCATCGCGCCGGAGCACATCCTGCTCGGGATGCTGCGCGAGGGTCAGGGCCTGGCGATGCGGATCCTCACCGACCGCGGCGTGGACTTCACCCGGATGCGTGACGAGCTGGCCCGCTCCCTGGAGACCCGGCCGGTCGGCTGATCGTCAGGCGCATACCCGGCTCGGCACTGCGGCGGAAGCCGAGCGACTCGTAGAGCGGCTCGCCGTCGGCCGAGGCGCGCAGGTCGACGGCGCGCACGCCCCGCTCGCGGAACCAGCCGAGCAGCGCGTTCATGCAGGCCCGGGAGTATCCGCGGCGGCGCATGTCCGGGTCGGTGACGACGTTGTAGACGTAACCGACCCGCCCGTCCGGGTTGGACGGGTTGCCCAGGCGGCGCTCGATGCTGCCGAGCGCGCAGGCGGCCAGGCCGCCGCCGGGCCGGTCGACGACGAAGGCGGCCAGCCCGGCGTCCGGCCGCCCGAGCAGTTCGGTCAGGGTGCGGTGGGCCGGCTCGCGCCAGTCGTCGTTCCACTCCCGGGCGGTGAAGGTGCGCAGCAGGACGGCGCGCAGCCGGACGAGTTCGGCGGCGTCGGCGGGTGAGGCCGGTCGGGTCAGCACCCGGCAAACGCTAACGCCCGCCGCGCGGCGCCCGGTGGCCGGTCGGCCCGGACCGCCGAGCGCCGCCCGGCCCGCGGTGGTCCGGGCGATCGGCCGGCGGTACGGCGGATCAGCCCGGCGCCTGCCCGTGAGCGCGCCGGTCGTAGGTGAGGAAGAGCGTGCCGCTGTCCAGCACCGTGTGCCCGGTCAGCTCCCAGCCACGCGGCTCGAAGACCGCCTCCCGGCCGAACAGCGGGACCCCGGCCCCGACGGTCAGCGGCGACAGCTTGACGACGAGCTGGTCGATCTCGGCGTAGAGGGACCCGGCCAGGGCGCCTCCGCCGACGAGCCAGATGTCCTTGCCGGGCTCCCGCTTGAGCTCGCGCACCCGGGCGACCGGGTCGCCGGAGACCACCTCGACGCCCGGGTCCGGGCTCTGCGTCAGCGTCCGCGAGAACACCAGGTGGCGCAGGTGCGGGTAGGCGTTGGTGAGCCCGGCGCGCAGCCCGATGCCGAAGGTGGCACGCCCCTCCAGCGCCGTGTCGAACCGGGTGCCCCCGGCGGTGATGCCCAGCGCCTGCCGCGCCGGGCCGGGCAGGGTCTCCGGGTACTCCGCGACGATGTGCCCCAGGTAGTCCTCCGGGATCGGCCAGAAGCCGTCCGGGCCGGTGGGGTCCGCTCCGTCCGGGCCGGCGATGAAGCCGTCCAGCGTGACGGCGATGTAGTAGACGAGTTTGCGCACGTGACTCCCTCGGTCCGAGATGCCGGCCTCCCCGGCGAAAGCCCGGCACGGCGGGACGAGGCCGCATCGCGACCGTGCGGCCCGGCGTGTGCCTGCTTGCGGCCGGTGCCCCGGGCGCACGCTGCGCGCGTGGGCCCGGGCCTCGGATCGTACGGAAGGAATCAGTCGGTGTGCGGGAGGCGGGCCGCCGGGATGGTCCCCAACCGGCCCTTCTGGAAGTCCTCGAAGGCCTGCCGGAGCTCGGCCCTGGTGTTCATCACGAACGGGCCGTAGTGCACCACCGGCTCGCGGATCGGCCGCCCGCCCATGACGAACAGGTCCAGCTCGGTCTTCGCCTCGACGCGGATCGCGTCCCCCGGTCCGTGCGTGGCCAGCTGACCCAGGGTGATCGGGCGCAGGTCGGTGCCGACCCAGCCCTCGCCGGAGAGCGCGTAGACCAGCGCGTTGTACTCCGGCTGCCAGGGCAGGTCGAGCCGGGCGCCGGGCTGCAGGGTGACGTGCGCCAGGTTGATCGGGGTGAATGTCGAGCCCGGGCCGGAGTGCCCGGCGATCTCCCCGGCGATCACCCGGATCAGCGCGCCGCCGTCCGGAGTGGTCAGCAGCGCGGACTGCTTGCCGCGGATGTCCTGGTACTTCGGGTCGATCATCTTCGCCGCGCGCGGCAGGTTGACCCAGAGCTGCAGGCCGTGGAAGAGGCCGCCGCTCATCACCAGGTGCTCCGGCGGTGCCTCGATGTGCAGGATGCCCGAGCCGGCGGTCATCCACTGGGTGTCGCTGTTGGAGATCGAGCCACCGCCGCCGAGCGAGTCCTGGTGATCCATGATCCCGTCGATCATGTAGGTCACCGTCTCGAACCCGCGGTGCGGATGCCACGGCGTGCCCTTCGGCTCACCGGGCGCGTAGTCGACCTCGCCCATCTGGTCCAGGTGGATGAACGGATCCAGCTCGCTCAGCGGGACGCCGGCGAAGGCGCGGCGGACCGGGAAGCCCTCGCCCTCGTAGCCCTGCGGCGCGGTGGTCAGGCGGCGCACCGGGCGGTAGGCCGTCGCGACCGGGTCGAGCTTCGGCAGACGGGGCAGAACGAGGACGTCATCGACGGTGATAGCAGGCATTTCGAGCCCTCCTGACTTCGATGACACGAGCGTAGCTCCTTCAAATCTGAAATACCAGCGTTCAGCTTCAAATCTGAAGAACAGTGAGCCGCGTCATCCCGGGCGCACGATAAAGCCCGGCCGCGACGGGCCGGCGCCGACGCCAGTGCGCTGGCCGCTGAGCTGCTCCAAGCGGCACGCACCGACCCGCAGACCTTCGACAAGCTCGCCGAGCACTTCGCCGCCGTGCAGGAGGTCACCAAGACCTGCGCCCGGCGGCCGTCGGGCAGATGCTGCTCATGATGAAGGCCCACGCCGACTCGCAGAACGATCCCGACTTCGGCCGGCTGCTGCCGGACGGCCGTTCCTACCGCGTCGTCCCGGCCGAGCCGGTCGACGCGGCCTGGCACGCGTCGCTCCAGCACGCCGAGCCGTACCGGGCCGCCTGCGAGCAGGTCATGGGAGAGTCCATGCACCACGTGCCGTTCAAGCCCTTCGACCCGGCGGGGAAGGTGCCGGTCACCGGCTCTGACGGCGAGCTCTGCGGCTACATCGAGTCATACATCGATGGCCGCGCCCGGACGTGCTGGCGCAGTTGGCACGCTTCGCCGTGGGAGGGGGAAGGGCTGCGGTACCGGGAGGCGCTGCACGGCCCGGACCGCGATATGGCGTTGCGCCATCAGCGAGTTCAGCCGGCCGACCGAGGGGGCTTCGGATCATCACAATGCCTGCTCCGCGTACCGTTCCGCCGTGGTCCGGCCGGCGCCCTTCCCGGCGAGGGCCCGGGCTCACTCTCCCTGCTCGTCGGTGAGTTGCCTGTGGGGTGTCGACGACCCGGCCGACGGTGGCGGGCGGGCGCTCAGCCTTTTCGGATCTTGGCGAAGGCGCGGCCGATGACGGCCAGCTCCTCCTCGTCGAGGTGGTCGATGAAGCTGTTGCGGACCGTTTCCAGGTGGGCCGGGGCGGCCTCGCGCAGCGCGGTCAGGCCCCGCTCGGTGAGCACGGCCTCCTGGCCGCGCCCGTCGTCGGGGCAGCTCTCCTTGACGACCAGGCCACGCTTGATCATGGAGCTGATCTGGTAGGTGACCCGGCTCGGGGAGAAGACCATCCGGCTGGCCAGCTCACCCATCCGGATCCGGCGGCCGGGCGCCTCGGCGAGAGCGACCAGGACGTGGTAGTCGTTCATGCTCAGACCGGTCGCGGCCCGCAGTTCGTCCTCAAGTCTCGTGTGCAGGGCCCATGAGCTCTCGATGAACGTGCGCCAGTGCTGCAACTGGGTCTCGCTGAGCGGTTCGGCCATGCCCGGAACGATACTCTTTAAAATCTGAACTTAACATCCGGACGTTTGGCGTGGCGGGCCCCGGCCACCGCGGCCGGTATGCGGAAGGCCGGCCCCACGGGGCCGGCCTTTCCGCGGTGTTCCGCGTGCTCCGCAGCCGGTTCGCCGACCGGCCGCCCACCGGCTCCGCTCGCGCGTGCCCTGCCCCGCGTCGGGTGGCCCGGATCGGGCGGCCCGCGGCGAGCGGCCCGCTCTGAGGGGACTGCGTCGAGCGGCCCGGATCCGGCGGCCCCAATCGGGCGCATCGGGCCGCACGTGGTCCGGGAGCGCTCGATCCTTACTCGAAGGCCGGCAGGGCGCCCAGCGACACCGTCAGCTCGACCGGGTGGTGCACCGGCGCCGCCACCGTGAAGCGGGCGCCGAACGGGTCCCGCAGTTCGGCGAACTCGGTCAGGCCGGCCTCGGCCGGCTCGGAGATCAGCGCGCCGCCGAGACGCTCGCAGCGGTCCGCCGCCGCCCGGGTGTCCTCCACCTGGAACGCCGCCCGCCACCAGGCGCCGCGGTATCCCGAGGCCAGCCCGGCGATGGCGTCGTGGGCCTGGTTGAGCCACTCGCCGACGCCGAAGTCGTGGCGCAGCAGCCAGCCGAAGGCGGAACCGTAGAACAGGGCCGCCGCGTTCGGGTCGTCGGTGATCAACTCCGGCCACGACATCGTGCCCGGTTCGCCGCCGGCCTGCGCGCCCGCGAAGTCGGTCGGCTGCCAGAGGCCCAGCACCGCGCCGGCCGGGTCGGTCACGATCGCCCGGCGCCCTCCGTGTGCGTCGGCCGGGTGGCTCAGGCAGGTGCCGCCGGCCAGGGCGACCTGCTCCAGGGTCTCCTCGAGGTCGGGCGTGCTGAGGTGGGTCAGCCATCCGTCGGGACGGTCCGGCCGGCTGCGGGTCAGCCCCGCCACGGCACGGCCGCCCAGCTTGAAACGATCACCGGCCGATTCCCAGCCGAACAACTCTCCGTAGAACTGCGCCGCTCGCGCAGGGTCCGCACTAGCCAGCTCCACCCAGCAGGGTGTCAGTGGTGCATAGCCTCTGATCCGCATGTGCCGCTCCAAGGTGGACGTCCCCAGTTGATTGAGCACTCTACGGCACTGATAACGCTTCGTCACCACCGCACGGTTCATTGTCCGGTTTGGAGCAGTATTAAACTACTAAGCGTAAGTAGGCAAGTGACTCAGGTGACCCTGGCCCGAGGATCGCCACGAATGCGGAAGATGGTTCACATTGGTCGCGTTCCAGGGCGCATCGAGAATCGTCTTCGCTTACGGATGGTTACTGTCTGTTGAGCAGCATCTCGAACCAGACCGTCGAACCACGGACCGTGGGGTCGGTGCCCCACGAATCGCTCAGCTCCTCGATCAGGCCGAGCCCGCGGCCCCGGCTGGCCAGCGTGTCCGCCCGCGCCCGGATCACGCTGCCCCGGGTGCCGGTGTCGGCCACCGAGACCAGCAGCCGCTCCGCGTTCAGGTCGATGTGCACCTGCGCCGGGGTGCCGGCGTGCAGCAGCGCGTTCGTGGTCAGCTCACTGGTGCACAGGATCGCCGCGCCGATCACCGGCTCCGGCACCTGCCAGTGCCGCAGGCGCGCGGTCATCCACTGCCGGACCCGGCTCGGGCCGGTCGGCTCGGCCGCGACGTGCATGGTCGCCGACCGGCTCATGGCCAGCGCGTGCTCGACGGCGAGCACCGCCACGTCGTCGTCCGTGGTGCCCTCCACCGCCGCGGTGGCCAGCGAGCACATGTTCCGCGGATCGCCGCTCGCCGACCCGGCCGCGGCCGCCACCAGGGCGTCCAGACCGGCGTTCAGGGTACGGCCGCGGCGCTCCACCACGCCGTCGCTGTACATGAGAACGGTGTCGCCCGGCTCCAGGATCAGCGAGCCGGTCTGCCAGCGCCCGCCCAGCCCGAGCGGGGCGCCCGGTGGCACCTTCACCAGCTCGGCGGTGGCCGGCTCGCCGCCCAGGCCGGCGCGGCGCAGCACCGGCGGCGGATGACCGGCGCTGGCCAGGGTGATCGAGCCGTCCGACGGGTCCAGCACGCCGTACACCACGGTCACGAAGATCTCTTCGTTGCGGGACTCGGCGCCCAGCGAGCCGACCAGCCGGTCCAGCCCGGCCAGCACGCTCGGTGGGGCCGGGTCGGTCAGGGCCAGCGCCCGCAGCGCCGCGCGCACCTGGCCCATCACCGCGGCCGCCCGCACGTCGTGCCCGGCCACGTCGCCGAGCACCATGGCCAGCCGCCCGTCGGTCAGCCGGAACGCGTCGTAGAAGTCGCCGCCCGCCGCGTTGCCGTCGACGCCGACGTCGTAGCGCGCGGCGATCCGGAACGTGTCCAGCTCGGGCAGGTGCTCCGGCAACATGCTGCGTTGCAACAGCTGGGCGGTGCCGTGCTGGGCCTCGAACCGGCGGGCCCGCTCGGCCGCCTGCGCCACCAGCTCGGCGGCGGCGCGCAGCAGCGCCCGCTCGGCCGGCAGCCAGGTGTGCGGGCGGCGGAAGCCCATCGTCAGCGCGCCACGGACGGAGGCCGTGCGCAGTGGGAGGGCGGCCAGGGATCGTACCCGTCTCTCGTGCCTGTCCTGCGCGACCGCCCGCAGCGGCTCGCCGTCGGCGACGAACGTCGCCCGGCCGGTCTCCGCCGCCACCACCAGCGGCGCCGCCGGGTCGGTGCTGGCGTGCCGCCAGACCGGCGGCAGCCGCTCGTCGGCCTCGTCCAGCATCTCGCCGCGGATACGGCGGACGAAACGGTACGTCCCGCCGTCGTCGACGGCGAGCGCGCAGTGATCCAGGTCGAAGGACGCCATCGCATAGGCCAGGACGACGCGGGTGACGTCGTCGATGGTCAGCGCCCCGGCCAGCCGGGCGGTCAGCTCGCCGAGACTCTGCAGCCGGTGGATCACCTGGGTGGTCTCGGCCGCCACGGTGAGCACCCCGGCCACCGCGCCGTCCGAGTCGCGCACCACCGAGTGACCCCGGGTGTAGAAGGCCGGCTCCGCCCCGCCCGGGTGCAGCGTCACCTGGCTCTCCGGATCCAGCACCGGCTGACCGGTGCGGAACACGCGGGCGATCACGTCACCCATCCCGGGCTGGTCCCACGCGTCGCCGAAGGCCTGCGCCGCCGGCCGGCCCAGGGCCGCCGGGTGCAGGGCGCCCAGAACCCCCGCGTACGCGTCGTTGTAGAGCACCAGGCACTCGTCGCCGCAGAGCAGCATCATCGGCATCGGCGACTCGAGGAGCAGATCGACCGCGGCGCGCACCGCGGCGTCCCACCGGTCGAGCGACCCCAGCGCGGTGCGCGACCAGTCGAACGAGCGCACGAGGGCGGCGCATCCCGCCGTGCCCGCGGACCGCACGGGCAGCGGGGACATCGCTGGCGGGCGTGCCGCTCCCGAGCCGACCATGCGGAAAGCCTATCCCGACTGGGCCGTTTGTACGATGCCGCACCGGCCGACCGTCCGATTCTTGGCGGTGTGCCGGAGTGATCCCCGCACCTGGTCACCGTGCGTGATCGGGTGGCGGGAACCGCGTGTTCGGTGATGTCACGGCCGTGAGTGAGGGGCCGCCAGCACCGTGACCGCGTCCGCCTCGCCCGTACCGGCCGGCAGCCGGTCGGGTGGCCGGCGACGTCGACCGTGCCGGGCGGGGAGGCGCTCACGGTGGTGTCCGGTCCGGTGTCGGCCACCCGGACCGGCTGGACCGTCACGTTCCGGCGGGCCGGTGGCCGCCGGGGACCGGACCGGCTGGACCGTCACGTTCCGGCGGGCCGGTGGCCGCCGGGGAATCGGTGATTTTCCGATTCACTCTCGACGGGGTGCCGTCGAGCCCGCCGACGCGATGCGCCATCGACGCGGTGCCCCGCTCCTGAGCCGCCGTCGCGCCCCCTCGCGGTCCGCAGGTCGCCCTGTGCGGCCGCGCCGAGCCCGCCCGGCTGACCGGCCGCTGTCGCGCGGTCTGCCGGATTCACCCGCTTTGACGTGGCAATTTTTTGTCGGAGGCGGGTGGTGTCTCCGAGTCCTAAGGTTTCGACAGGAGGCCCCGGGACGGCGGCCGTGCCGAGCGAGGGAGAGCGGATGACCGGCGACGGGTTGAGCCGTGGACTGAGCGACATGTGGCGGTCGGTGGTGCTGCATCTTCCCGTCGCGCTGGCGTTCGTCGTCGTGCTGCTGGCCGGCTGGCTGCTGGCCCGCCTCGCTCGTACGGTGACCTCGCGGGCCCTGCGCCGCGCCGGTCTCGATCGTGCCGTCGCGCGCGGGCGGGCCGGCCGCCTGCTGGGCGACGCCGATCCGGTCGCGCTCTGCGCCCGCCTCGCCTACTGGACGGTCGTGCTCATCGCCCTGCAGATCGCCTTCGGACTGTGGGGGCCGAACCAGGTGAGCACTTTGCTCGCCTCGTTGATCGCGTGGCTGCCCCAGGCGTTCGTGGCGATCGTGATCGTGGTGGTGGCGGCGGCCGTGGCCGGTGCCGCACACGACCTGATCCGCAACGCGCTCGGCGATCTGGGCTATGCGCGGGTGCTCGCCAGAGCCGTCGCCACGGTGATCGTCACGCTCGGGGTGATCGCCGGCCTGGACCAGGTCGGCATCGCCACCACGGTGACCCGTCCGTTGCTGATCACCGTCCTGGCCACCGTGGCCGGCGTGATCGTCGTCGGTGTCGGGGGCGGGCTGATCCGGCCGATGCAGCAGCGCTGGGAGGGGTGGCTGGACCGCGCGGCGGTGGAGTCGGGGGTGCTCCGGGAACAGGCCCGGGCGTGTGCGGAGGAACGCGCCCGGCAGGCCGCGGCCCGCGCCGAGGAGGCCCGGCTGGCGGAGGAGGCGCGTCGCGCCGAGGAGGCCCGGCTGGCGGAGGAGGCGCGTCGCGCGGAGGAGGCCCGTCGCGCGGAGGAGGCCCGTCGCGCGGAGGAGGCCCGGCTGGCGGAGGAGGCCCGTCGCGCGGAGGAGGCCCGTCGCGCGGAGGAGGCCCGTCGCGCGGAGGAGGCCCAGCTGGCCGAGGAGGCCCGTCGCGCGGAGGAGGAGCGCAGGGCGCAGGAGCAGCGCCGTGCCGAGCAGCAGCGGCGGGCGGAGGAGCAGCGGCGGGCCGAGGAGGAGCGCCGAGCCGCCGAGGCGCGCCGCGCCGAGATCGAGCGGCGCGAGCGGGAGGCCCGCGAGGCCGCGGAGCGTCGCGCCGAATCGGACCGCCGGGGCGGGAAGGACCGGCGGCGTGCCGGCCGGCCGGTGTCGCCGGACGACGAGACGCAGGTGCTCGGGGTGCCCGCGGCCGAGGACCACCTGCAATTCATCCCGGGCTTCGGCCGGGACGACGAACCGACCGATCCGGGTCCGCGACCGGTCCCGGCGGACCCCACGGTGATCACCCCGGGGGCACGTCCGGCGGGTTCCGGCCACCCGGTCCCTGATCGCGGACAGCCCGGCGCCGACGACGACCGGACGATTCCGGTGCCGACGCCGGCCGATGACAGCGAGACGACGGTGGTCACCGAGGCCGCGGGTCGTGCCGAGGCGGGAAGCGGCGCCGCGGACGCGGCCGGCGCCACCGGCGCCGCGTCGGCGAGCGGGGACGCGAACACCGTGGTCGTGGAGCCGGATGGGCGTGCGGCGGCCGGCGCACCGGCTGCGCCCGGGCGGCGTGCGGGGGAGCCGGTCCCGGGCGTCACCGGCAGGCCGGATGGCGACGGGACAACCGTGCCCGGATCACCCGGCCGGGCGCGGGTGATCGACGACGCCGACGACGGCGAGCGGACCCAGGTGGTTCCGCTGTCCCCTCCGGAGCAGACCGGCGCCATCCCGGCCGATCCGGCCGGCGACGATCCCACCGAGCCGCCGCGGTCCTGAGACCCTGGTGTGGTGGCCGGAGCGCGGTCGCCGGTCCGGCCCGAGGCCGACGCGTGTGGCGCGAGCAGCCGGCCCGCGTGGAGCCAGCCGGCTCCCGGGACCGGGTGGCTGCGGGGAGCGGGAACAGTGCGGGGCCGGCACCGGGTGAGCGGCGCCGGCCCCGTGGGCATGGGCTGGGCTGTCGATCAGCCGGCCGGAGGCCGGGTGACCGGGCCGAACCCGCCCATGCCGGAGTCAGCGAGCGGCGGGCAGGGTGCGGGCGAGCATGCACACCGCGAGCAGGCGGCGCAGCACCCAGTCGTTCTCCGACCAGTCGATCCGGCCCTCGGGAGCGACCCAGCCGTGCTGGAAGGCGGCGTCGCGGACACCCTCGGCGTAGGCGGCGAGCAGGATCGGGGTCAGCGGACGGGTGTCGGCGTTGAGGCTGTCCCGGATGCCGGCGGCGTGCTGGTCGATGACCGCCATCAGGCCGGGCGAGGACTCGGCGGCGGCGAGGCCGCTGACACCGACGGCGGCGGTGAGGTCGGCGAGCGAAGCGTGCGCGGAGCGGAGAGCGGCGCGGGCGGCGGCGTTGCTGAACAGACCATTCATGAGAAGAAAAGTTAGGGACCGCGGGGTAGCCAACGGTTCTCCCTAACGGTGCAGGTCGGTTGAAGCCGAGATCGGCTCGGCACGGCAGCCGCGGCGGGGCAGAGCCGGTCGGCGCCGGGGCTGCGGGAAGCGGACGAAACGGTCACCACGGCATCGCGTGTCGCCGGTCCGGGACGTCAGGGCGTACGGGGAAATTGGGTGGATCGGGGGTTACCGGACTCCCGGTGGGGAATGCGGCGTAGGCCGGAGGCCGCTCAGGCGCCGGTGCGTATCGCCGGGAAACGGGGTTTCGAGGAGAGGGGCGCGATGGCGGGCGAGGCGGGCAACGGGCCGGACCGGGCGCACCAGCGGCCGGAGGGGCTGGATGACGTCACGGTGCAGGCACTGGGGAAACTGAGCGAGGCGCTGGAGACAGTGGAGCGGGTACGCGGCCACCTGTACTCGCTGCATCAGCTCATCGGAACCGCGGACTTCCAGCTCGACGAGGCTGTCTCGCTGTTCATGCAGGGCGGGCGCACCGCGATCGCCGAGCGGATCGAGAAGGAGCTGATCGGGCGCAACGTCGTGCCGGGACGCTGGACGTTCCAACTCGTCGAGGAGTTCGACGACGGGTACTACAGCGAGTTCCGGGAGTTGGAGCGGGACGCCCGGAACGAGCTCGCCGGCGGCCGTCGCCATCTCTACGAGGCCGAACTCAAGGAGCGGCGGCGCACCCACGGCCGTCCGGGCCACGAGGCGCTGCCCGGCTGACCGGCTCGCGCGTCGTGACACCGCCGGCCGGACCGCGACGACACCGGTGGTAACGCGGCATCATGCCGCGGCGCAGTCGCCGCGGCATGATCGGGCGCGCCCCGGCACGGGAGCGCGTGTCAGGCTACTCGCTGTAGTTGACCGGCTCGGGACGGCGACGCTGCGCGTCGTCGGCGAGGATGACCGTCGCGACGACGAGAGCGACGACGACGGCGAAGAGCCAGGAGGCGTCATCGATGAGCTTCGCGGCCAGCGGGGCCTGGAAGGCGGCCAGGAAGAAACCCAGCCACGCGAGACGGCGCTGACGTTCAGACAGGAATCCGGCAGATCGCACCCGGAAAGTCTGGCGCGATACGTCCGGATCGCCGTCACCCGTTCGGCCGATTCTACGTTGTCCGATGGTGCCCCCAAGCTTGCGTCGAATCCACTCAACCGCCGCCGTCGTCGGCGTGTTCGCGCTGGTGACGGCGTTTCTTGTGGGGTTTCTCGGCAGGCCGCGGCCGCACCGGCCTGCGGCGCCTCCACCGGCGGAGCCGGTGGCGACCGGCCCGCTGCTGGGCCGGACCGCCGGATGGCTCACGGTGAGCGACGCGGCCAGCCGGGTACGGATCGTCACCGCCGCCCTGCCCGGCCTGCTCTACCGGGTGAGCGCTGCCCCGGACGCCGGGATCGCGCCGGTGGTCACCCGGCGTGGCGGCCGGGTGTGGATCCGGTTGCGCGCCACCGGCAGTGACGGCCCGGACGAGGTCCGCATCGTGCTGAACCGGGACGTGCGCTGGGACATCCGGCTGCCCGCGGGGGCCGGGGAGCAGCAGCTGGATCTGCGCGGCGGCCGGGTGACCCGGCTCGCGGTCGGTCCGACCGGCCTGGCCGAGATCTGGCTGCCCGACCCGGACGGCACGGTCCCGGTCACCTTCACCGGCGGGCTGGGCAGCCTGGTGCTGATCGCCGGCACCCGTGCGCCGTTCCGCATCGTGCTGGAGGAGGGGGCCGGTTCGGTGGTCACCCCGTGGGTGGCGAACAACGGCACGCCGGCGGGCGCGGTCCTGCGGGAGGCCGGCTGGCACCGGGCCGCCGACCGGTACGCGGTCCACGCGGTGGGCGGGACGGGCAGTGTGCTGGTGCGCCGGTACGAACCGGCACGACCGCGAGCACGCTGATCACTGCGGGCCGCTGGGCCCCACGGTGCTGGGCCGGACGTCGTCGCCGGGCTGGTTGCCGGTGTCGTTGTCGTTCGGCTCGTTCTGCCCGTCGGTGTCCCAGGTCGCCATCGCCTGCTTGAGGTCCTTCAGGGGCAGTTTCTCTTCGTCGCGCCAGGCGCCTTCGGGTTGCTCCGTCATGACCTTCGCGTACCCGGTGGCGGGCCGGCGAAACGGCCGACCGGCGGGGCCGGGCTCACCGCGTACGAAAAGGAGAACGGCCGCCCGGGAAGGCGGCCGTTTCGTGGAAGTCGGCGGTGAGCCGGCGCCTCAGGCGCCCGGGCGGTCCACCTGGCCGCGCCATGCGCCGGTGGGGATGCCGCCGCGGCTCTCGATGAACTCCTTGAAACGCTGCAGGTCGCCCTTGATCCGCCGGTCCACGATGCCCAGCTTGTCGCCGGCCGTCTCGACGAGCCCCTGCGGGTCGTAGTCGAGCTGCACGGTGACCCGGGTGTGGGTGTCGTCCAGACGGTGGAACGTCACCACGCCGGCCTGCTTCTCGCCCTGCGTGGCCTTCCACGCCACCCGCTCGTCGGGCAGCTGCTCGGTGATCTCCGCGTCGAACTCGCGGGTGACTCCGGCGATGTTGGTCTTCCAGTGCGTGTGGGTGTCGTCCAGCTGCTGGATCTGCTCCACGCCCTCCATGAAGCGCGGGAACTCCTCGAACTGGGTCCACTGGTTGTAACAGGTGCGGACCGGGACGTTGACGTCAACGAACTCGGTGACCGTGCTCACGCGGTTCTCCCTTCACTCGCATGCCAGGCTTCGGCGGCGTTCTGGAACGTCCTGCCCTCCGGCAGGGCGGCGATACGCCGTATCACATCGTCGGGGGCTGTCATGGCTCGCGCCGAGGACTCCAACGCGGTCCGGTCGCCCGGGAAGGCGTTGCGGCCCAGGTAACTGCCGAACCGGCTGAACGCCTCACCCTGCGCGCTGCCCACGCCGTTCGGGATGCCCCGGCCGAAGTCGCCGTTCGGCGCGACGGTGACCTCGGGCTGGTCCTCGCCGGCCGGCTCGGGTGTGTGCCATTCCTCGGCGCGGCCACCGGCTGGGCCCCGGGCGATGCCCCGGACCTCCTGCGCCATCTGGTCGTCAAGCACCGCGCCGTGCTTGCTGTTTCCCCGTTGCATGGTTGCGAGGTGCCCCGCAGCCCGGTGCCTAAACCCGGTTTGTCCGCAAGGCGGGAGGGTAGCGTTCGCGCGTGGAGACAGTGGACGCTGTGGTGATCGGGGCCGGGCACAACGGCCTGGTGGCGGCGAACCGGCTGGCCGACGCGGGCTGGTCGGTCCTGGTGCTGGAGGCCGGCCCGGAGCCGGGCGGCGCGGTGCGATCCGGCGAGGTGACCGCCCCCGGGTACCTTTCCGACCTGTTCAGTTCCTTCTACCCGCTCGGCTACGCCTCGCCGGTGCTGCGCGAGCTCGGGCTCGACCGGTACGGCCTGCGCTGGACGCAGGCCCCGGACGTGCTGACCCATCTGCTGCCGGACGGGCGCGCCGCCACGCTCAGCCGGGACCTGGACCGGACGGCGGCGTCGGTGGAGCGGTTCGCGGAAGGGGACGGCGACCGCTGGCGGCAGGCGTACCGGGACTGGCAGGACGTCTCGGAACGGATGCTGGACACCATCCTGACCCCGTTCCCGCCGGTCCGGGGCGGCGTCGCGCTTGCCCGCCGGCTCGGTGTCGCCGGCTCGCTGCGGCTCGCCCGCCGGCTCGTGCTGTCCGTGCGCGAGCTGGGCTCCGAGCTGTTCGCCGGGGAGGGCGGGAGACTGCTGCTGGCCGGCTGCGCCCTGCACACCGACCTGTCCCCGGAGGAGGCCGGCGGTGGGGTGTACGGCTGGCTGCTCGCCATGCTCGGGCAGCAGGTCGGCTGGCCGGTGCCGGTCGGCGGGGCAGGGAAGATCACCTCTTCGCTGGTGCGCCGGTTGCAGGCCCGGGACGGCCGGGTCGTCTGCCGGACGCCGGTGAGCCGGGTGCTGGTGGCACGGGGGCGGGCGGTCGGCGTACGCACCGCGGACGGGCGCGACTGGCGGGCCCGGCGCGCCGTGATCGCCGACGTGCCGGCGCCCACCCTCTTCCTCGACCTGGTGGGCCCGCGCTGGCTGCCGCCGCGGATGGTGGAGGACCTGGACCACTTCCGCTGGGACGGGGCCACCCTGAAGATCGACTGGGCGGTCCGCGGCAAGGTGCCGTGGCGCAACCCGGCCGCCGCCGGCGCCGGCACCGTGCACCTGGGCGCCGACCTCAACGGGCTGACCCGCTACGCCGCCCACCTCGCCACCGACGAGCTGCCACCGGACCCGTTCCTGCTGCTCGGGCAGATGACCACGGCCGATCCGAGCCACTCGCCGGCCGGCACCGAGTCGGTCTGGGCGTACACCCACCTGCCGCACCGGCAGTCCTGGTCGGGCGACGACATCGCCGCCCACGTCGAGCGGATGGAGGCGGTGATCGAACGGCACGCTCCCGGATTCCGCGAGGCGGTGACCGGCCGCTACGTCCTCAGCCCGGCCGACCTGCAACGGGAGAACCCGTCCCTGGTCGGCGGCGCCCTCGGCGGCGGCACCGCGGCCGCCTTCCAGCAGCTGTTCCTGCGCCCGATCCCCGGCCTGGGCCGGGCCGACACCCCGGTCGACCGGTTGTTCCTCGGCAGCTCGTCGGCGCACCCGGGCGGAGGCGTGCACGGCGCACCCGGCGCGAACGCGGCACGGGCCGCGCTGGCCCGCGACCGCGGCGTGACCGGCAGCGTCTACCGGGCCGTCATCGGCGGCGCCCACCGCGCCATCTACCGCTGAGCCCGCCGCGCCATCTACCGCTGAGCCCGCCGCGCCATCTAGTGCTGAGCCCGCCGCGCCATCTAGTGCTGAGCCCGCCGCGCCATCTACCGCTGAGCCCGCCGCCCCGCCTTGCCCCGCCTCTCCGGCGCCGTCCGGCGGGTCCGGGCGCGGGCCGACTTCTGTCGCCGTGGCGGGTCGCGGCGCGGTCGGCGACATCCGGTCCGCGCGGCGGCCCGGGACGCTGACCCCCACGGAAACCCATGCCGGATACGACCTCGTGGCCCCGTCCGCAGGCCACCGGCCGAGCCCCGTGGCTGTCCCGCGCGACACCGTTTCCGCACCGGACCGCCCGGCGTCTCCCACGCCCGGCTGGTGCTGGTGGTGGTTGTCCGGACCCCATGACCCCCACCGGCACCAGCCCCGTGCACCGGGCTGGTGCCGGTGGTCGCCGAACCCGGCGGACTACCGCCGTGGGCGCCAGCCGGGGCGCCGTGGCTGGTGTTGAGGGTTGCTTGGGGCGGTGGGATACCGCCGTGGGGGCCAGCCGGGGCGTGCGGGGTGGGCCGGGTAGTGGTCGGTGCGCGAGGGGAGCACGGGGTGTCGGGTGCCGGCGGCTAGGAGCGTTCTTCGGTGGGGAGGGATGCGCGGTCGCCTTCGGGGTCGCGGTGGTCTGCGGTGTCGCGGTGGTCTGCGGCGTTGCGGTTTTCTGCGGCGTTGCGGCGGGTGGTGGAAGATCGGTGTTCGGCGATGTCGCCGAGGCGGCGCAGTGCCTCGACGTTGCGCTGGTGCAGCACCAGGTCATTGATCTTGTTGCGGATCCAGAGCAGCGGTCCGGACTGGAAGTCCTCGTGTATGACCACTCGGGTGCGGTCGTGTGAGGCCGGTTCGAGCACGATGTCGACGACGGCCTCGCCGAGCGGCCACAGGCCCGCCCGGATCTTCAGCCGGCGGTCCGGGACGCACGCCACCACGGTGGACGAGTCGTGCAGCGACATCGGCCACGGCCCGGCCTTGTGGTGGAGTTTCGATCCCGGCTCTGGCCAGTTCGCCTCGACCTCCCGGATGTGGGTGGTGCCGACCACCCAGTCGCTGTACGACCAGCCGTCGGCGAGGACGGCGAAGACACGCTGGGGCGGGGCATTGACGGTGCGTACGACGGTAGCCACGGCTGTGCTTTACCCTGCGTGCCCGTTCCTTAACGAGAACCCGGGCCCGGGGCGGGCGCGTCCGCCCGGAGCGGGCGGAGGCCGGCGATCGCGGGGTCCCGCACGGACGAGCCGCCACCGCCGACGTCGAAGCGCTGCTCGACGACGACACCGAGCACCGTCGGCGGCAGAACCGAGCACCGTCGGCGGCAGATCGGCGCCTGAGGTCGGCCGGACCGGCCACCCGGGCCGTCAACGATGTTTACGCTAGGGGCAGCCGGGCAACGAAACCTGCCGTTATCCCCTAGCTTCCGTCGCCTGAGGAGAGCCCGTGCGGATTGCGATGATCTCCGAGCACGCCAGCCCGCTCGGCGTGGGCGACCAGCACACCCACGTCGCCGACCTGTCCCGGGCCCTGGCCGATCTCGGGCACGAGGTCCGGGTGTACACCCGCCGGACCGACCCGCACGTCGCCGAGGTGGTGGCCGCGCCGGGCGGGGTGCACGTGGTGCACGTGCCGGCCGGACCGGCGCACCCGGCGCCGGCCGAGGAGCTGCTGCCGCACATGGCGGAGTTCGCCCGGCTGCTCAGCGAGCAGTGGCAGCACACCGGCTGGACGCCGGACGTCGCGCACGCCCATTTCTGGACCAGCGGTCTGGCCGCGGTCACCGCCGCCAAGCAGGTCGACATCCCGGTCGTGCAGTCGTTCCACGAACTCGGCGCGATCGAGCCGGGCGGTGGCGGCCCGTCCCGCTCCGGGTACGAACGGGCGCTCGGCCGGGCCGTCGACCGGGTCGTCGCGCAGACCCAGGACGAGGTGCGCGGACTGGTCCGGATCGGGGTGCCGCGGGCGCGGCTGACCGTGGTGCCGGCCGGCGTGGACAGCGAGCGCTTCACCCCGGAGGGCCCGGTCGCCCCGCGCGACCCGGAACGTCCCCGGATCCTCTCGGTCGGCAAGCTCGTCGAGCGCAAGGGCTTCGGCGACGTCATCCAGGCGATGCGGTACGTCCCCGGCGCCGAGGTGGTGGTGGTCGGCGGCCCGCCCGCCGACCAGCTGCCCGGCGACCCGGGCGCCAGGTCGCTGCGCGCGCTCGCCGAGCGCCTGCAGGTCGCCGACCGGCTCCGGCTGGTCGGCTCGGTCCCGCACCGGGACATGCCCAGCTGGTACCGCTCCGCCGACCTGCTGGTCGCCGCGCCGTGGAACGAGCAGTTCGAGCAGTCCGCGCTGGAGGCGATGGCCTGCGGCGTGCCGATCGTCGGCACCGCGGTGGGCGGGCTGACCGAGACCGTGGTCGACGGCCTGACCGGCGACCTGGTGCCGGCCCGCGACCCCCGCGCGCTCGGCGGGGCGCTGCGCCGGCTGGTCAACGACAAGGTGCGGCGCTTCACGTACGCGACGGCCGCGCTGGACCGGGCCCGGCAGGCGTACTCGTGGAAGCGGGTGGCCGCGCAGATCGGCTCGGTCTACTCCGCGGTGACCGGGCTGCGCCGCACCAGCGCGGAGACCGAGGCGGTGGTGTAATCCGCCGTCCACCGATCGGTGGACGGCGGGTTCGCTCGCTGGTCGATTCGGGCACCCGGCGCCGTCGATGACGCTGGGTGCATGACAGTCATCGAGGTCGCCAACCTCAGCAAGCGTTACGGGGACACCGTCGCGGTCCGCGACGTGTCGTTCGCCGTCGAGGACGGCGAGATCTTCGGCATCCTGGGCCGGAACGGGGCCGGCAAGACCACCACCGTGGAGTGCGTCGCCGGGCTGCGGACCCCGGACTCCGGCACGATCAGCGTCCTGCGCCGCACGCCGCGGGACCCGGCCCTGCGGGCACTGGTCGGCGTGCAGCTGCAGGAGGGCCGGCTGCAGGACAGATTGACCGTACGCGAGGCGCTCGAGCTGTACAGCGCCTTCTACCCGGCCCCGGCCGACTGGCGCGCGCTCGCCGGTGACCTCGGGCTGGGCGACAGGCTCGGCACCGCGTACGGGAAACTCTCCGGCGGCCAGAAGCAACGCCTCTCCATCGCCCTGGCCCTGATCGGCGCACCGCGGATCGCCATCCTGGACGAGCTGACCACCGGCCTCGACCCGCAGGCCCGCCGGGACACCTGGGACCTGATCGAGTCGGTGCGCGACCGCGGTGTGACGGTCGTGCTGGTCACCCACTTCATGGCGGAGGCCGAGCGGCTCTGCGACCGGATCGCGCTGATCGACCGGGGCACGGTGGTCGCCCTGGACACCCCGGCCGGCCTGGTGTCGCGTGCCGGGACCGCGCAGACCATCCGCTTCCGCCCCGCCCAACCGCTCGACGACACCCTGCTCACCGCGCTGCCCGAGGTGCGCGAGGTACGCCGCCGCGGCGACCGGGTGGAGGTGGTCGGCACCGGTGACCTGCTGCATGCGGTCAGCTCGGTGCTCGCCGTGCACCGGATCGTCGCCGCCGACCTGCGCCTGGAGCAGGCGACCCTCGACGACGCCTTCGTCCGCCTCACCGGCGACCAGACCCGGGAGGGACGATGAACGTCTTCGCCCGGCTCACCCGGACCGAACTCACGCTGCAGCTCCGCGAGCCGGTCACGGCCTTCTTCTCGCTGCTGTTCCCGACCGTGCTGGTCGGCATCCTCGGCTGCATCAGGGCGTTCCGCGATCCGGAACCGGCGCTGGGCGGGGCCCGGGTGATCGACGTCTACGTCGGCATCGCGGTCGCCATGACGCTGGCCATGGTCGGGCTGCAGGTGTTGCCGGCGGTGCTCGCCACGTACCGGGAGAAGGGGGTGCTGCGCCGCTTCGCCACCACCCCGGTCCGGCCGGTCACGCTGCTCGCCGCGCACCTGACGGCGTCGCTGCTGGTCGCGGTCGTCGCGTCCGCGCTGTGCATCGGGTTCGCCGCGGTCGTCCTGGACGTCCCGCCCGCCGAGAACCTGCCCGGGTTCGTGCTGGCCTTCCTGCTCGGGGCGGCCGGCGTGTTCGCCATCGGGCTGCTGATCGCCGCCGTCGCGCCCAGCGGCAAGGCCGGCAACTCGATCGGCACGCTGCTGTTCTTCCCGTCGATGTTCTTCGCCGGGCTGTGGACGCCGCGCGAGCTGATGCCGCGCATCGTGCAGCGGATCGGGGACTACACGCCGCTCGGCGCCGGGGAGCGTGCCCTGCACGACGCGATGACCGGGGGGTGGCCGAACGCGTTGTCCGCGGCCGTCCTCGCCGGCTATCTGCTCCTGTGCGGATTCGCCGCCGCCCGGGTGTTCCGCTGGAGCTGACACACTCGACCGGTCGAGTCGGGGAGGGAGTCCATGAACAGCGCGACCGGGATCGCCGAACGCACCGACTGGAGCGAGCGCCGCCTGCTGGCCGTGGCCGGCGGCCTGCTCGCCGCGTCCACCCTGCTGGCCGTCGTGGGCCGGCCGATCGACCTGCCGAAGCAGCCGCTGCCGGTCACCTTCCTGGTGGCCGGCGCCACCGCGGTCCTGCTGCTGCTCTGGCGGGCGCTGCCCACCGCCGCAGACCGGCACCGGGTCGTGTCGGTGCTGCTCTTCCTGGGTTTCCTGAGCCTGGCCGGGCTGCTGGTCTGGTGCCACCCGCTGTACGGCTTCTTCGTCTGGACCGGCTACCTGTTCACCATCTACACGCTTCCCGGCTGGTGGCGGCTGGCCGGCGCGGCGGCGGTCGCGTTCATCACCGCGGCCTCGCAGTCCGGCGGGTTCCAGACCCTGCGGACGGCCGGCGGCGCCGTGCTCTTCGGCTTCCTGTTCCTGTGCAACGCCGGGATCTCCATCGCCATGACCCGGATGGAGAGCCTCAAGGAACGCAAGGCGATCCGCCGCAACAAGGTGATCGAGGAGCTGGCCGAGGCGAACGCGCGGCTGGAGGTGGCGCTCGAGGAGAACGCCGGCCTGCACGCCCAGCTGCTGGTCCAGGCGCACGAGGCCGGGGTCCTCGACGAGCGGCAGCGGATGGCCGGCGAGATCCACGACGTGCTGGCCCAGGGCCTGACCGGCATCGTCACCCAGCTGGAGGCCGCCGAGGCGCATCCGGGGGAGCGGGAACGTCACCTGGCCGCGGCGAAACGGCTGGCCCGGGAGAGCCTCGCCGAGGCCCGGCGGTCGGTGCAGGCGCTGCGCCCGCACCGGTTGGACGATGTCGCCGGGCTGCCGGACGCGCTGGACGAGGTGGTGGCGGCGTGGTCCGGGCTGCACGGGGTCCGGGCCGAGCTGATCACCACCGGGCCGGCGCGGCGGTTGCTGCCGGAGATCGAGACGACCCTGTTGCGTACGGCCCAGGAAGCCCTGGCCAACGTGGCCCGGCACGCCGGTGCGGGACGGGTCGCACTGACCCTGTCGTACATGGAGGACATGGTGACCCTGGACGTGCGCGACGACGGCGCCGGCTTCGACCCGGACCGGCCGCGTCCGGTGACCGAGCGCGGCGGCTTCGGTCTCAGCGCGATGCGTGACCGGCTGGCCCGGATCGCCGGCACCCTGGCGGTGGAGTCCGAACCGGGCGCCGGCACCGCGCTCTCCGCGTGCGTCCCGGCGATCCCGGTCGGCGGCGCGGCATGATCGGCTTGCTGGTCGTGGACGACCATCCCGTGGTCCGGGACGGGCTGCGCGGCATGTTCGCCGGCGACGACCGGTTCACGGTGCTCGGCGAGGCGGGGGACGGGCGGGAGGCGCTCGCCGTGGCCGCCGCCGTCGACCCGGACGTGATCCTGCTGGACCTGCGGATGCCGGTGCTGGACGGGGTGAGCACGATCCGCGAGCTCAAGGCGGGCGGGTCGGCCGCCCGGGTGCTGGTGCTGACCACGTACGACACCGACCGCGACGTGCTCCCGGCGATCAAGGCCGGCGCGACCGGGTACCTGCTCAAGGACGCCCCGCGGGAGGAGCTGTTCCGGGCGGTGGTGGCGGCCCACCGCGGCGAGTCGGTGCTGTCGCCGGCGGTGGCGGGGCGGCTGATGGGGCGGTTGCGTGCGCCGGCGGCCGACAAGGATCCGCTCAGTCAGCGGGAGCTGGAGGTGCTGACGCTGATCGCGCGCGGGTGCAGCAACCGGGAGGCGGCCGGGAAGCTGTTCATCAGCGAGGCGACGGTGAAGACGCACCTGCTGCACGCGTACGCGAAACTGGGGGTGCGCGACCGCGCCGCGGCCGTCGCCGCGGCCTTCGAGAGGGGCCTCCTGGGCCGCGAGTAGGCGCCCGGGCCGGGCGGCCGCTGGGTGCGGGACCGGACGCGGTGTGCGTCCGGCCCCGTCGTGCGGGTCGCGGGAGGCGGGCCGTGCGGCCCGCCGGCCGGGCTCATGCCCGGTCCCGCCGTTGCGGGCCGATCAGGCGGCCAGCGCGCTGGCCAACTGGTCGCGGAAGCTGCGCTCGTCCTCGGTGACCGTCTCGCCGCCGATGCCGAGCAGGCCGCCGGTCGACGCGGCGCCCACCACGGCGTCGGTGATCTCCAGCAGCCAGTGCCGGTAGGTCTCCGCGTCGGCCACGGAGGCCTTCGCCTGCAGCAGGGCGGCCGCTTCGGCCGCCCGGCCGATCACGTCCTTGGCGTACCCGGCGGGGTCGGCCGGTTCGATCACCGGGGCTTCCTCGCCCAGTTCCGGGTCGCCGGCCTCGGCCACCGCGGCCGAGGCCACGGCGGCGACCAGGGTGCTGGCCGACGCGCGTGCGTCGGAGACGCGGCTCAACCCGGCCGCGCTCTCGGCCCGGGTCTTGCGGGCGCTGTCGGGGGTGGCGGCGCTCGCCGCGGTGAGCACCGCGTGCGGAAGGCCGACCAGCAGCCCCCACTCGGCGTCGGTGAAGCCCAGCTTGGCGTAGAGCGGTTCGTCCGTCACTCGGGTTCCTTTCCCTTTCGTCGGCGGCCGACAGGGCATTGTTGCGCACCGCCGGGCCGGCGCTCGTGTCCACACCCGGTACCCGATCACGCCGCCCGCGCACCGCGCCGCTCTCCCGTCCGTGTCGGCACGCCAGCCGATCGGGGGGCTGGCATCCTGATCTCGCCGGCCGGCCGGGCGGCTGCGAGAATCCCGGCGTGCGCGAAGTGGTCGACGGAGTCTTCGAGCTCCGCCTCGGATACGTCAACGTCCACCTGGTCGTCACCGACGACGGGGTGGTGCTGGTCGACACCGGCCTGCCGCGGCGGTCGGCGGCGATCGAGCGGGCGCTGCGCGGGATCCGCCGGTCGCTGGGCGAGGTACGCGCCATCCTGCTCACCCACCACCACACCGACCACGCCGGCAACGTCGCCGACCTGCGCAAGCGCAGCGGCGCCCGGTTGTTCGCGCACGCCGCCGAGGCGCCGTTCGTCAACGGCGGCCTGCCGCCGCAGCCGCCCGCGAACGGCCTGGGCCGTTTCCTGGTCCGCCTGGTCGGCACGGTCGAGCCCACCCGGATCGACCAGCTGATCGCCGACGGCGCCGAGCCGCTGCCCGGGTTCACCGCGCTGCACACTCCCGGCCACACCCGCGGTCACCTGTCGTTCCTGCTGGACCGCGCCGGTGGCGTCCTGTTCGCCGGCGACGCGGCGGCCGGGCGCCGCGGCCGGGTGACCGGCCCCAGCCCGATGGTCACCGCCGACCCGGCGCGGGCCGCCGAGAGCCTGTCCCGGCTGGCCGGGCTGGATTTCGAACACGCCGTCTTCGGCCACGGCCGCGCCGTCTCGGGTCGCGCCGTCGAGCGTTTCCGCGAGGCCGTCGTATGACCCTCGGGTGACCGTCCGGGCGCGCCGCGCCGGCGCCCGGGGCGTTCCCCGCGGCTCAGGCGGCGGCGAGCAGCTGCTGGCCGACGACGACCGGGACCGACAGGGTCTTGTAGCCGACCGTGTCGAACAGGACGGTCATCTTGTCCTCCTCGTAGCCCATCACCATCCCGGTGCCCCACTCGCCGTGGCGGACCTGGCTGTGGATCGGGAACGGGCCCTCCTCCTCGACCGCGTTGACCGCCTCCGCGCTGCCGTCGGCGCAGTTGTCGCAGTGACCGCAGGTGCGCCGGATCTCCTCGCCGAAGTAGGCCAGCAGCGTCTCGGTACGGCACTGCCGGCTCTCCGCGAAGGCGCGCATCATGTCGGTACGTGACCGGATCACGGCCTGCTGGCGTTCGTGCTCCTCGACCGCGGCCCGGGCGGCCTCGGCCGGCATCGGCGCGCCGGCCGGGACGGTCAGCTTGCGGCTCCCGTTACGAACCGCGCCCACCTGCTCCAGCAGGGCCAGGTACTGCCCGAGCCGGCGCGGCCCGAGCCCGGTGATCTTCTGCAGCTCGGTCTTGGTGGTCCTGCCCTTGTGCAGCGCCCCGGCCAGGCCGCGCAGCTCCTGCTCGTCCGGCCCGCCGCCGGTGAAGAACCGCTGGATGCCCTCGTCCTCGGCGCGCCAGAGCAGCAGCACCCGCCCGGGTTCGCCGTCGCGGCCGGCGCGGCCGATCTCCTGGAAGTAGCTGTCCGGGGAGTCGGGCAGCGCCATGTGCACCACCCAGCGGATGTTCGGCTTGTCGATGCCCATGCCGAACGCGGACGTGGCCACCATGATGTCGACCTGGTCGTCGGTGAACTCCTCGTGCCGCTGCTCGCGCGAGCCGGTCTTCATCCCGCCGTGGTAGTACTCGGCGGCGTACCCGGCCTCGGTGAGTCTCTCGGCGAGCTCCTCGGCGGCCCGCCGGGTGGGGACGTAGACGATGCCCGGCCGCTGCCCCTCGTCGAGCAGCGTGGTCAGCCGCTTCCACCGGTACGTCTCGTCCGGGCAGTACGCCACCTCGATGAACAGGTTCCGCCGGTCCAGCCCGGAGACGTGGATCTCCGGGTCGCGCAGGCGCAGGCGGTTGATGATGTCGTCGCGTACCGGCGGCGATGCGGTGGCGGTCAGTGCCAGCACCGGCGGGCTGCCCAGCTCCCTGATCATGTCGCCGAGCGCCAGGTAGTCCGGGCGGAAGTCGTGGCCCCAGGCGGAGATGCAGTGCGCCTCGTCCACGGCGACCAGGCCGGGCTTGAGCGAGCGGACCTCGGCCAGCCGGTCCGGGTTGGCCAGCTGCTCCGGGGTGATGAAGAGGAATTCGGCGCGACCGGTGCGCAGCTCTTCGATGGCTTCCTGCTGTTCGCGTGGCGTCTCGGCGGAGCTGACCCGGACCGCGCGGATCTTCGGGTCGTCGCGCTCGTTCAGCGCGGTGATCTGGTCCTGCTGCAGGGCGAGCAGCGGCGAGACCACCACGGTCGGGCCGGGCAGCAGCACCGCCGGGATCTGGTAGATGGCCGACTTTCCGGCTCCGGTGGGCAGCACCACCAGGGCGTCCTTGCGGCGCAGCACGGCCCGCATCGGCTTGAACTGGCCGGGGCGCAGCGACGGCCACCCGAAGTGGGCGCGGGCGACCTTGCGGAGCCGGGGGCCGTAGACGGGGAGCTTCATCGGGCGGGCCATCCGATCTGTGGTGGAGTTGCCGCCTCGTACCCCTATTTGCCGCGGAACATGCGACGGATCGCCCAGAGCAGGAACAGGATCGCGAGCGCGACGCCGAGGAGCCGTACGGCGTGCACCTGGGACCAGTCGACGGTGGCTTCCGCCAGCGGGGTGAGCGGCACGCGCCAACTCTACCGGCGTATCCGTCCCGCCTAATAGAAAGGTTTGTTGACTGAATGCCGCCGGTGGTGTGACCATAGGTCGGCCAACGGGGAGAACGTTCACATAGACGTTCATGCGTAAATGGAGGTACGGGGGCTCATGTCCAAGCACGGCGAACTGGCGGAACTTGCCGCAGCGGTGCTCCAGCCGGGCTTCGTCGGCACCTCCGCCCCGGACTGGGTCCGGCGCTGGCTCGCCGACGGCCTCGGCGGGGTGGCGCTCTTCGCCCGCAACGTCGAATCGCCGGCCCAGGTCGCCGCGCTGACCGCGCAGCTGCGCGCCGAGCGCCCCGACGTGATCGTGGCCATCGACGAGGAGGCCGGTGACGTCACCCGGTTCGAGTCGCGGCTGGGCAGCTCCCGCCCGGGCAACCTGGCGCTCGGCGCGATCGACGACGTCGAGCTGACCGAGGCGGTCGCCCGTGACCTCGGCCGCGACCTGGCCACCGCGGGCATCACCCTGGACTACGCCCCGGACGCGGACGTCAACAACAACCCCGACAACCCGGTCATCGGGGTCCGCGCCTTCGGCGCCGAACCGCAGCTGGTGGCGCGGCACACCGCCGCCTTCGTGCGGGGCCTGCAGGCGTACGGCGTGGCCGGCTGCGCCAAGCACTTCCCCGGGCACGGTGACACCAGCGTCGACTCGCACCACGACGTGCCGCTGATCGACCGTACCGCCGACGAGCTGCACGAGCGCGAACTCGTCCCGTTCCGCGCCGCGATCGCCGCCGGCGCCCGCGCGGTGATGACCGGCCACCTGCTCGTCCCGGCCTGCGATCCGGACCTGCCGGCCACCCTCAGCCCGCGCATCATCCGCGGACTGCTGCGCGACCAGCTCGGCTTCGACGGCCTGATCGTCACCGACGCCATCGAGATGCAGGGCGTACGCCGGCGCTTCGGCCTGGAGGGCGCCACCGTGCGCGCTCTCGCCGCCGGGGTGGACGCCATCTGCGTGGGCGGCGAGCACGCCGACGAGCAGACCGCGTTCCGGCTGCGGGACGCGATCGTCGGCGCCGTGCGCGCCGGTGACCTGCCCGAGCAGCGCCTGCGGGACGCGGTGGCGCGGGTGCGCGCGCTCGCCGCCTGGACCACCCGCACGCAGCGGGAGGCCGGCGTGGCGCACGGCGTGCCGGCCGGGCCGGAGCGCGGCTCCGAGGTCGGCTTCGCGGCGGCTCGCCGCGCGGTCCGGGTGACCCGGGCCGAGGGTGTGCCGCAGCTGCCGGTGGCCGGCGTGCCACACGTCGTGGAGTTCGCGCCGCCGCGGAACATCGCGATCGGCAGCGAGACGCCGTGGGGGATCGGCGCGCCGCTGGCCGAGATGCTGCCCGGCACCACGTCGGTCCGCTTCGACCGGGACGAACTGGCCGAGCTCGGCGACCCGGCGGGCGTGGTGCTGGCCGGCTCGGCCGGGCGCCCGCTGGTGCTGGTGGTCCGCGACGTGCACCGGCACCCGTGGATCGAGGACACCCTGGCCGGGGTGCTGGCCGCCCGGCCGGACGCGATCGTGGTGGAGATGGGGATCCCGATCCGGGTCCTGGGCGGCGTGCACATCGCGACCTTCGGGGCGACCCGGGCCTGCGGCCTGGCCGCCGCCGAGCTGATCGCCGGCGCGGTGGTCCCGGAGCCGGTCGCCGCCTGAGCCGGCCGGCGGCATGTCCGCGCGCCCCGGCCCGCGGCGGGCCCGCGCCGCGTAGGGCCGGGGCCCCGGCTCGCGTCACGAAGCCCCCGGGGCCGACCGCGGTCAGTGCGCGACCAGGTCCGCGTGCTCCGGGTGCTCGGCGAGGTAGCGGGCGAAGAACGGGCAGGCCGGCACGATCCGCTGCCCGCGGGCGCGCAGCTGCCGCAGGGTCTGCTCGGCCAGCTCGCCGGCCAGGCCCCGGCCGCGCAGCCGCGGGTCGGTCTCGGTGTGCAGCACGACGACGTCGGCGCCGCGCATCCGGTACGTCGCGAGCGCGGCCACCGCGCCGTCCACCCGTAGCTCGAACCGGTGCGCCGCGGTGTTGTCGTGGACCGGATGTGTGCTCATGGACGGCCTCCTGGGGTCGATCGGCAGCTCGGGGTTGCCCGGATGGCCTACTGTGACATGGGTGTTGATCTCCACTTCCCGCCGCCGCATCGCCGCCGTGCTCGTCTCCGCCGCGTTCGGGGCGGCGCTGCTGACCGGCTGCAGCAGTGACGACGTGAGCTGCGGCGTCGACCAGTGCACGGTGACCATCCAGCGCGAGACCGACGCCAGCGTCAGCGTCCTCGGCGTGCAGGCCGAGTTCGTCAGCGCCGCCGACGACACGGTCACCCTGAAGGTGGCCGGCGAGCAGGTCACCCTGACCAAGGGCCAGCAGGCGGTCGAGGTGGGCGGACTGCAGGTGTCGCTGTCGAGCGTGACGCCCAGCGAGATCAAGGTCCAGGTGGCCCGATAACACGCGGAGTTTGACGGACGGCACGCTCGGACACATTGAAGGGCATGTCCTCCACAACCTCGCACGTGAAATATCACGCGTCCCGCGCCGCGGACAGCAAGCCCCTGGAGTACCTGGCCCGCGGCGGCTTCGTCGGCTACGGCATCATCCACCTGCTCTTCGCCTGGATCGCGCTGCAGGTCGCCTTCGGCGGCTCGGGCAAGGAGAGCGACCAGTCCGGCGCCCTGCAGGAGATCGCCCGGCACTCGTACGGCAAGACCCTGCTGGTGATCATCGCGGTCGGGCTGGCCGCGATGGCGGTCTGGCAGGCGTTCCTGGCGATCGTCGGGGAGAGCGGCGAGCAGAACCGGGCCGCGCTCGCCGAGCGGGTGCTCTCCGGCGTGCGCGCGGCCCTCTACGTCTACCTCGGCTGGCTCGCGGTCAAGGTGGTCAAGGGCGCCAACGCCTCGATGGGCGACAACTACGAGAGCAAGTCGTCCGGTCTGATGCAGTCCAGTGGTGGCCGCTGGCTGATCGGCCTGATCGGGGTGGCCGTCATCGGCGCCGGCATCGGGATCTTCCTGTACGGCCTGACCCGCAAGTTCACCGAGCACCTGAACACCCAGCAGATGCCGGCCGGCACCCGGCAGCCGATCATCCGGCTGGGCATGGCCGGGTACATGGCCAAGGGCGTGGCGTACGCGGTCGCCGGTGTCCTGTTCGTCGTGGCCGCGGTGACCTACGACCCGGACAAGGCCCGGGGCCTGGACGCGGCGCTCAAGACGCTGGCCGGACACCCGTGGGGGGTGTGGCTGCTGGCCCTGATCGCCGCCGGGATCGCGGCGTTCGGCGTGTACTGCCTGGCCCAGGCCAAGTACCGCAAGATCTGAGCCCGGGCTGACGGAAACCGGACTCCGGCACGTCCGGGTCGCCGCGCCGGGTGTGAGCTGTAGCCGACATCCGCCGTCGCGGGTGTGTGCCGGGTCCCTGGCGGGGCAAGTGGGAGCGCTGGCACAGCACTCGACCATGGAGGGGAAAGTTCGTGTCCAGCGTTCTGACCGCCGTGCTCGGTGTCGCGGCGGCCGCGGGAGCGGCCGTCGTGCTCGTCGAGGCGGCACACTGGGCGATGCTCCGGATCGGCCGCCGGTCCGCGCTCGCCGCCGATCTGGCCCGGACCATGCACCGGCCGTTCCTGGCCACCGTGACCCTGGTGGCCGTGCAGCAGGCGATCCGCGTCTTCGGCGGCGACTTCCCGGGCCGGGCCGGCGTGGTGCACGCGCTGGTGCTGTTCTGCATCGCCGCGTTCGCCTGGCTGGTGGGCGCGCTGCTGCTGGTGCTGGAGGACATGGCCCTGGCCCGGTGGCGTACCGACGTCCCGGACAACCTGCGCCGCCGCCGGATCAAGACACAGGTGGTGATGCTGCGCCGGGTCACCGTCGCCGGGATCGTGATCCTGGCGGCCGGGGTCATGCTGATGACCTTCCCGGACATCCGGGCACTGGGCGCCAGCGTGCTCGCCTCGGCCGGACTGGTCAGCGTGATCGCGGCGCTCGCCGCGCAGAGCACCCTCGGCAACGTCTTCGCCGGCCTGCAGCTGGCGTTCAGCGACGCGATCCGGGTCGACGACGTGGTCGTGGTGGAGCAGGAGTGGGGCCGGATCGAGGAGATCACCCTGACCTACGTCGCGGTGCAGATCTGGGACGACCGGCGGCTCATCCTGCCGACCTCGTACTTCACCACCAAGCCGTTCCAGAACTGGACGCGGAGCAGCTCGGCGGTGCTCGGCACCGCGGAGATCGACGTCGACTGGTCCACCCCGGTCGAGCCGCTGCGCGCCGAGCTGCGGCGCGTCTGCGAGGGCTCCGAGCTGTGGGACCAGCGGGTCTGCGTGCTGCAGGTGACCGAGGCGACCGGCGGGATGGTACGGCTGCGTGCGCTGGTCAGCGCGGCGGACGCGGGCGCGCTGTGGGATCTGCGCTGCCTGGTCCGGGAGCGCCTGGTCGGCTGGATGTGGGAGCACCAGCGTGACACCCTGCCGCGGATGCGTGCCGAGTTGGACACCACGGATCCGGTGCCGCCGGTGCGCCAGACCCGCCGGGCGCAGTCACCGGACGACGCCCGGGTGTTCAGCGGGGGCGACGACGGCGAGGCCCGCGGCGCGGCGTTCGGCGGCTCCGACGGGCACGGCGGCGACCCGATCCCGGCGCCGGCCCGGCGATAACCGGCGCGGAGGATTGAGCGCCGGGTGATCAGGGCATACACCGCACAGTCGAAAGGAGGACCACGATGGCCGATGTCCTGAACGGTAGGCCGGCCCGACCATTGACCGAGCAGTCCACGGCGGAGCTGGTCCAGCGCGCGAGCGAGCAGATCAGCCGGCTCGTCCGGGACGAGATCACCCTGGCCAAGGCGGAGCTCGCCGAGAAGGGCAAGCACGCGGGCATCGGTATCGGGCTGTTCGGTGGCGGCGGCGTCCTCGCCGGTTACGGCGTGGGCGCGCTGATCGCCACGGCGATCATCGCGCTCGACCTGGTGCTGCCGCTCTGGCTGGCGAGTCTGATCGTCACCGTGGTGCTCTTCCTGGTGGCCGGTGTGCTGGCGTTGCTCGGCAAGAAGCAGGTGAGCCGGGCCGTCCCGCCGGAGCCGAAGGCCGCGCTCGCCGGCCTGAAGGCGGACGTCGACGAGGTCAGGCACGCGGTCAAGGAGCGGAGCCGGGTATGAGCGAGAGCAACGGTACGCCGGAGAAGCCGGATCTGGCGGCGCTCCGCAAGGAGATCCGGGAGACCCGGGCCGAACTGGGCCAGACCGTGCAGGCGCTGGCCGCGCGGGCGGACGTCAAGGCCCGTGCCCGTGAGCAGGTCGAGCAGACCAAGCAGCGGGTGCTGGACCAGGCGGCGGTCGCGACCGGGCGGGTCCGGGCGGCGGCGGCGCAGGCCGGCGCGAGTGTCAGGGGGACGGCGGGGCAGGCGACCGAGAGGCTGCGCGAGGCGGCGCCCGGCGAGCTGGCACACGAGGCCACCGCCCGGGTACGCGCCACGCCGGTCCCGGCCGCGCTGGTCTTCGCCGGGCTGGCCGCGGTGGTGGGAGTCATTCTGATCATGCGGGGGAGGCGCTGATGGCGGGAAAGCTGGAGAAGGTGGCGCTCAAACCGGTGAACCTGGCGCTGGGCATCGCGGCCGGCACGCTGGCCGGGATGGTGTTCAAGCAGGTCTGGAAGCTCGCCACCGGGGACGACGACGCGCCGGACGCCGGTGACGAGGAGCGTGGCTGGGGCGAGGTGCTGGCCGCGGCGGCGTTGCAGGGCGCGATCTTCGCGGTGGTGAAGGCCGCCGTCCACCGCAGCAGCGCGGCCGGCGCCAAGCGGCTGACCGGCCACTGGCCGGACTGATCGGCAGGCCCGTCACCTCCAGATCAACTGCGGTATAGACAGGCTTCTTGACGGCTCCCCACTTCGTAACCATGAAGTGGGGAGCCTTTTCCATATCTGCCACGCTTTATTGGATTCCGTCGAGGGGGAGCTTTGCGGCCCGTTTTTCGGGTACAGTGTGGCCAGTTTTTGCGTACGTGGTTCGCTGCTTCCGCTCCGGTGGCGCGGCACCGACCCGATCCCGGGAGGGTCATCAGGTGTCTCGAAGCCGAGTGGAGGGGATGTCCTCTGAAAGGGCCGCCTCGCGGCGCCGCTGCTCGAAAACGGTCATCGGCCCCGCGTTCCGCTGCCGCGGTCCGGCGGGCCGGCATTTTCAGAAGGAGAGTTCAGCATGGCGCAAGGAACCGTGAAGTGGTTCAACGCAGACAAGGGCTTCGGCTTCATCACCGTCGACGGCGGGGGTGCTGACGTGTTCGTCCACTTCTCGGCCATCCAGACGAGCGGCTACCGCACTCTGGAGGAGAACCAGCGGGTGGAGTTCGAGATCGCCCAGGGCCAGAAGGGCCCGCAGGCGGAGCAGGTTCGCCCGCTCTGAGACCAATCAGCCGGTCGCGAGGCCGGCGCGCCGGCCGCCTGGCGGAGGCCGGCCTGACCGTGGCCCCGCAGCCTCGCCGAGGTTGCGGGGCCTGTTCGTGACGGTCGCCGGCACCCCGGCGACGGTCCACCCGGCCCGGTCGCGCGTGGTGTCCCGCCTGCCCAGAGGCGGTCACCGGGCGCGCCCGGGCCGGACTTCTCAGTCCTTGACGGCGCCGGCTCGCCGCCCCGGCCGCATGTCGCCGGTCACGCGGCGGTCCGGCCGGCGCTGCGGCGGCGCATGCCGATGACCACGAGCATCAGCCCGCCCACCGTCAGCACGCCCCCGGCCGCGGCCCAGGCCGGCTGATCGCTCATCAGCTCGTGCTCGAACACGTTCAGGCCCTGCAGGATCCACACCGGACCCAGCACCGTGCCGAGCAGGCCGAGCGACATGGTCAGCCAGCCGTGCAAGCGGACCGGGCCGGCCCCTGAGCCGTTTTCATTGTTCACCATTTGTCGTGGACCTGGGGTCGAATCAGCTCATCGTAGACCGAGTTGATCTTTTCCAGGGTTTCCGCCGAAAGCGGCGGCAGATCGGCGGCGTGCGCGTTGGCGCGCGCTTGCTCGGGATTGCGCGCACCCGGGATCACCACGGTCACGCCCGGCTGGTCGACGATCCAGCGCAGCGCGAATTGCGCCATCGTGGCGCCCTCCGGGACCAGGGGCCGCAGCCGGCGGACCGCCTCCAGGCCGGTGGCGAAGTCCACCCCGGAGAAGGTCTCGCCGACGTCGAAGGCCTCGCCGTGCCGGTTGTAGTTGCGGTGGTCGTCGGCGGCGAACGTGGTGCTCTCGTCGTACCGCCCGGAGAGCAGGCCGCTGGCGAGCGGGACGCGCGCGATGATGCCCACCCCGGCCTCGGCGGCGGCGGGCAGGACCCGCTCCAGCGGCTTGAGGCGGAACGCGTTGAGGATGATCTGGACGCTGGCGACCCCGGGGCGGGCGATCGCGGCGAGCGCCTCGTCGACCTTCTCCACGCTCACGCCGTACGCGGCGATCCGCTTCTCCTGCACCAGCGTGTCGAGCGCGTCGAAGACCTCGTCACTGCTGAACACCGGGGTCGGCGGGCAGTGCAGCTGGACCAGGTCGAGGGTGTCCACCCCGAGGTTGGCCCGGGACCGGTCGGTCCAGGCGCGGAAGTTGTCCAGGTGATAGTTGGCCGGCTCCTGCGGGACGCGGCGGCCCATCTTGGTGGCCACGGTGAGACCCGGGCGGTCCTTCACGAACGAGCCGACGATCTGCTCGCTGCGGCCGTCGCCGTACACGTCGGCGGTGTCGATGAAGGTGACCCCGGCATCCACCGCGGCCTGCAGGGTGGCGTGCGCGTCGGCCTCGCTGACCTCGCCCCAGTCGGCGCCGAGCTGCCAGGCGCCCAGACCGATCACGCCAGCGTCGCGGCCCATCCGGCGAAAGCTTCGTTTTTCCACGTGGAGACCCTACCGCCCGGCTGTTAGGTTCAAACAATACGTACGTACGGTTTTACTGGAGGCGCCATGTGGGACCCGGCCGTCTACCGCCGCTTCGGCGACCAGCGCTCCCGACCGTTCCTCGACCTCGTCGCCCGGATCGGGGCGAGGGCGCCGCGGGCGGTCGTCGACCTGGGCTGCGGTCCCGGCGAGCTGACCCGCACGCTCGCCGAGCGCTGGCCCGGCGCCCGGGTGACCGGCCTGGACTCGTCCCCCGAGATGATCGCCAAGGCGGCCGCCGCCCCCGGCCCGGTCGCGTACCGGCTCGGCGACATCGCCGACTGGCGGCCCGGCCCGGACACCGACGTGGTGGTCAGCAACGCCGCCCTGCAGTGGGTGCCCGGCCACCGGGAGATGCTCACCCGCTGGGCCGCCGAGCTGCCGGCCGGGGCCTGGCTCGCCCTGCAGGTGCCGGGCAACTTCGCCGCCGCCTCGCACCGCCTGCTGCGGGCCACCGCCGAGCGGCACGGCGCCGCCCACGTGCTGCGCGAGTCCCCGGTCGACGACCCGGCCGGGTACGCCGCACCCCTGGTCGACGCCGGCGCCGAGGTGGACGCGTGGGAGACCACCTACCTGCACCTGCTGCCGGTCGGCGACCCCGACCACCCGGTGCTGCGCTGGCTGGAGGGCACCGCGCTGCGGCCGGTCCGCGCCGTGCTGGACGCGGGCGCCTGGGCGGCGTTCCGGGCCGAGCTGGCCGGCCGGCTCGCCGAGGCGTATCCCGAGCGACACGGCCGGGTCGCGTTCCCGTTCCGCCGTATCTTCGTGGTGGCGCGCACCGCCACCGCATAGCTGCGGGGTGGCGGCGCCGACCGAGAAACAAGGAGAGATCTTGACGGACCTGACGACCTTCATCGCGGGCTTGCCCAAGGCGGAGCTCCACGTGCACCACGTGGGCTCGGCCTCCCCCCGGATCGTGGCCGAGCTGGCCGCCCGGCACGAGGGCAGCTCGCCGGTCCCGGCCGACCCCGAGGCGCTCACGGAGTACTTCGCGTTCCGCGACTTCGCGCACTTCATCGAGGTCTACCTCAGCGTGGTCGACCTGATCCGGGACGCCGAGGACGTCCGCCTGCTGACCTACGAGATCGCCCGGGAGCTGAGCCGCCAGCGGGTGCGCTACGCCGAGCTGACCGTCACGCCGTACTCGAGCGTGCGCCGCGGCATCCCGGCCCCGGCGTTCTGCGAGGCGATCGAGGACGCCCGCAGCGGCGCCCGCCGGGACTTCGGGCTCGACCTCGCCTGGTGCTTCGACATCCCCGGCGAGGCCGGGCTGGCCTCGGCCGAGGAGACGCTGCGGATCGCGCTGGAGGAGCGGCCCGACGGGTTGATCAGTTTCGGACTGGGCGGTCCGGAGATCGGGGTGCCGCGGCCGCAGTTCAAGCCGTACTTCGACCGGGCCCGCGCGGCCGGGCTGCACAGCGTGCCGCACGCCGGCGAGACCACCGGACCGGAGACGATCTGGGACGCGATCCACCACCTGGGCGCCGAGCGGATCGGGCACGGCATCGCGGCCGCCCAGGACGAGCGGCTGATGGCGTACCTGGCCGAGCACCAGATCCCGCTGGAGGTGTGCCCCACCTCCAACCTGCGCACCCGCGCGGTCGCCGACCTGGCCGGGCACCCGATCGGCCGGCTGGTCGCGGCCGGGGTGCCGGTCAGCGTGAACTCCGACGACCCGCCGATGTTCGGCACCACCCTGGAGCACGAGTACGCGGTCGCCGCCCGCCTGCTCGGCCTGGACGCCGCCGGGGTGGCCGAGCTGGCCCGCAGCGCGGTGCGGCACAGCTTCCGCTCCGCCGACGGCAAGGCCGCCCTGCTCGCCGAGATCGACGACTACGCGCGGAACTACGGGTAGAGCGGCTCCTGCAGGCAGGCCAGCATCACCAGCGTGCCGACGGTGAGGATGGCCAGCCAGCGCACCACCCTGCGCCGGGGGAACCGGGCCGGATCCTCCCCCGGCTCGGTGTCCGGCTTGCTCAGCACATCAGGCATCGCGTCTCTCCCTCCACATGACCAGGTCAGCTCGGTATCGCGGTCCAGCTCTGGTGACGCTGCCCGGTGTCCGGCTGCAGCGCCAGCACCCGGTGCCAGCCGAACCGTTGGCCGCCGGCCCCGATCGTCAGATCGCCACTCTCGCTGCGCAGGGTGAATCCGTAGGCCGAGGCCTGCAGGCGCCACCGGACGCCACCGCTCGCGCAGTCGCCCTGCACCAGCGGCGCGCCGGCCACCGGGGTGCCGCCCAGCGGCCTCAGGCACTTGCCGCTGGCCCGGGAGACCAGCGTGTACCCGCCGGTCGCGTCCGCCGGGACGAGCTTCCACTGCTGCTGGTTGCCACCGTCGGCCGGGCCCAGCGTGGCCGGCGTGCCGTCGGCGGCACGGGCCGCGTACAGGTCGGCGGCCCCGCCGGTGAGCGCATTGGTCAGCACGAACCACGAGTTCTGCACCGGGCGCGCGGCCGGTGCGGTCCGCGCCGCGCCGGTCGCGTGGTAGCCGAGCGTCGCGCTGCGGATCTCCACCCGGTAGGTGGCGTCCGGCCGCAGCCCGATCAGCCGCGCCCGGGTGGCCTTCGTGCTGGCCACCGGCTTGCCGTCGACGGACACCTGGTACCTGGCGTCCGGCGACGCGGCGCTCCAGGTCAGCCCGACCGACAGGCTGGTCGCGTCGCGGATCTCCAGCACGGCCTGGACGCCCTCGCCGCCGGCCGTCGGCTGCGACGCGCCGGTGTCCTGGTCACCCGAGCCCGGCCCGGGCCCGGGAGCCGGTGCCCCGGTGCCCGCACGCGGCTGGAAGGCGGCCGGCTCGGCCTCGATCGGCGCTCCCGGGTCGATGCTCACCCCGGGCAGCGGCTCGGCCGGGGCCGAGACGCTCGGCTCGGCGCTGGGGCCGGCCGGGACCTCGGCACCCTCGGCGCCGGTGGTCGGCGCCGCGCCGGCCGCGCTGGGCGACGGGTCCGGGCGGACCGGTGCGGTGGCGGCCGGCGGCGCCGACTCGGTCGGGTCGGGCCGGACCGCGCCGGGCACGTCCGGGATGTCGTCGCCGCCGTCGGAGCGCAGCAGGAAGTCGCTCAGCGCGACGTTCCAGTTCTCGTCCAGGTAGCTGCCCGGCTTCGGGTCGGTGTTGAAGTAGTCGTCGTGGCCGCAGTCCAGCCGCACCTCGTGCGTCTTCGGGCAGGACTGCCGGGCCGCCCGGCCGGACCGGTCAGCGCCGCAGAGCAGGTCGTAGTCGTCCAGGCAGCCGCCCGCGCCGGTGCTGTTCGGCGCGCCGTTGAGCACCGCGCCCAGCGAGCGGGTCAGCTCGCGGGCGGCCATCGCCGAGCCCCAGCACCCGGCGTCCACCCGGGCGTACGACGGGCCGCCGTTGTTGCGGTTGGTCCGGCCCGGGCGCTTGTCGTCGACGTACGTGGCGATCCCGCAGTACACGTTCGCGTCGGCGAACATCAGGTACTTGCGGTCGGTGCGGTTGTAACCCAGGTTGCCCAGCGCCTTGACCGTCGCGGCGAACGAGTCCAGCGACCCGGGCGGCAGCTCCACCTCGGAGACCGCCACCGTGCACTCCGGAGTCGTCACGTACCGCACGTGCCGGGAACCGCCGGTCTCGCCCGCGCTCGCGTCGAAGATCGCGTCGACCCCGCCGGCCCAGGTGCGGAACGAGTTGACGAACCGGTTGTACCGGGTGGCCGTGCCGGCCGCGTACAGGTAGACCACCTGCACCCGCTTGCCGCTCTGCCCGTCGCCCGCGCAGGCCACCCCGTTCGCGCCGAGGACGAAGTCGGCGTTGCCGGGGGCCGGGTCCGGGATCAGTGCCGGCGCGTCCGGGGTGAGCGCGCTGCCGCCCAGGTCGCGGGCGATCTCGGCGTCCGGCGGGACCACGGCCGGCTGCTCCACGCGCACCGTGCCGGGCAGCCGGGTGGCGGCGGTGACCGGGGTGACATCCCGGCGCACGGACAGGCCGGTGGGCGCGCGGTCCGGGCCGTGCGTGCAGGTCTCGTCGAAGAGCACGTACGACCCGGCGCACAGCGCGTCGGCCGCCGCCGGTTTCAGCCCCTCATAGACCAGTCCCTGGTCGGGGGCGTCCTTGGGCAGCGCGGTGAGCTCGAGGTCGCCCGGGTCGTGCGGGGACGAGGCGCCGATCACGCTGGGACCGACCACCCCGCCGACCCCGAGCAGCGCCAGGCCGAGAGCCACCGGAAGCATCCGGCTGGTGACGGAGCGTGTCGGCTGTCGCTGCTCAGCTCCGGCGCGGCGCCGCCCGGCGGGCGACCCGCGAAACGCTGACCGGCGATGCGCGGGCAAAGCGTCTCCTCGTCGAGCTGGTACGCGGTGGGAGGGGACCATGGGGTGCCCGCCCCCCACCGCGCCGGGGCTCCGCCGGCCGCGGCGATGGGGACGAGCCGCGGTGCGCGGACCGGGGAGCCGGATGGGATCGGAGGGAACACTGCCAGGCCGCAAGAGCCAGGGGAACACTCTTAAAGCAGATCTAAGCAACTCTTGTTCCGTCTGGGGGAGTAGTCCGTCAAGGGTCTTGTGGTCGGCCGGCGATCAGCCTTGCTGCCCGCGGCGGCGGGCGGACTCCCGGTCCCGGTTCAGCCGCCCGCGGCCGACCAGGCCGAACCGGCTGGGCGTCTTCGGCGTCGCCTCGGCGTCGGCGATCAGCATCACCACGCTGGCCCCGCCCATCGCGGCCTTGTCCAGGCTGACCGATCCGCCGGTGGACTGCGTCATCCGGCGGGCGATGTCCAGGCCCAGCCCGGTCGAGCCCTGCTGGCTCTGCCCGCGGCGCAGCGCCTTCTCCGGGTCGCCGATGCCCGGCCCGGCGTCGTCGACCCGCAGCGCCACCCAGCCGTCGCGCCGGGAGAGCGCCACCTCGAACGCGGTGCCCTGCGGGGTGTACCGGAAGACGTTGCCGAGCACCGCGTCCAGCGCGGCGGCCAGCTCCGCGCGGGCCACCGGCACCGGGACGCGCAGGTGCGCGCCGACCACGCGGTACCGCCGGTTCTGGTCGCCGGCCAGCGCCGACCAGAACCGCATGCGTTCCCGGACCACCTCGCTGGCGTCGCACAGGCCCTCCTCCGGGGCGGCCGCCACCTGCGCGGCCACCGCCTGCCGGGTGGTGTTGATCAGCTGGTTGACCTCGTCCTCGAGGGTGGCGATGGCCTGCCGGATACGCCGGATGCCGCGCCGGCGGTCCACCTCGTCCGCGGTCAGGTCGATGATCTGGGTGTCGTCCGGGTCGAGCGCCTCGGCGTCCAGGCGCAGCGCGGTCAGCGGGGTACGCAGCCGGTGCGACAGGTCGGCGACCAGCTCCCGCTCGTCGGTGCGGGAGGTGACCAGGCGGTCCGCCATCCGGTTGAAGGCGTACCCGGCCTCGGCCAGCTCGCGCGGCCCGGACGGCTGGATGCGCACGTCCAGGTCGCCGTCACCGACCGCGAGGGCCGCCGCGACCAGATTGTTGGCCGAGTCCACGGTGTGCCGGGCGAGCCGGTCCACCACGATCACCGAGCCGCCGACGAGCACGATGGCCGCGCCGATCAGCAGCCACCAGTCCCGGGCGGTGTCCGCGCCGAGCGCGGCGTCCGGCACGAACGCCTCGATCACGTACGTCCGGCCGGACGCGCCGACCGGCTGCAGCCGGACCACGCCGCCGGGCACGTCCACGATGCTCGCCTCGGCCTTCGTGGCGGCCAGGTCGATCTGCGCGGGGCTGACCCGGGCGCCGTCACCGGGCGCCAGACCGGCGGTGTGCACCACCGGGCCACCGGCCGAGGCGACCGCCGCGGCCACGCCCCTCTGTCCGGCGCCGGCCACCAGCGCGCCGGTCACCGTGGCGGTCCGGCGCGCGGCGTCGGCCAGGGCCCGGTCCCGGTGGTCCGAGCGCAGCCCCCAGCCCAGCAGGAGCAGGAAGGGCAGCGCGGCGGCAGCGGTGGTGGCGGCGGTGGTGTACGCCAGCCGCAACCTCAGTCCGGTGCCACCAACCGGAAGCCGACCCCCCGCACGGTGCGCAGGAAGCGGGGCTTCGCCGCGGACTCGCCCAGTTTCCGGCGCAGCCAGTACAAATGCACGTCGATGGTCTGGTCCTCGCCGACCGACGGCTGTCGCCATACCTCCTCCAACAGCTCACGACGGGAAACCACTCGGCCCGGACGGGCGGCGAGGTACGCCAGCAGGTCGAACTCCTTGCGGGTCAGCGCCAGCGGCTGGTCGCCCAGGGTGGCGCTGCGCTCGCCCACGTCCACCCGCAGCTCGCCCACCTCGTGCACGGCCGGCTGGGCGGCCCGGCTGGCCCGGCCCACCCGGCGCAGCACGGTGGCGATCCGGGCGTCCAGGTGGGCGCCGGTGAACGGCTTGACCATGTAGTCGTCGGCGCCGGCGCGCAGCAGGCGCACGACGGTCTGCTCGTCGTCCCGGGCGGTGGCGATGATGATCGGCACGTCGGTGATGCCGCGCAGCATCCGCAGCGCGTCCGAGCCGTCCAGGTCGGGCAGTCCGAGATCGAGCACGACCAGGTCGGGAGTCTCCGCGGCGACCCGCCGCAGCGCCTCCAGCGCGGTGCCGACGGCGTGCACGGCGTGCCCCCGGTCGGCGAGCGAACGGAGCATGGCGCCACGCACGACATGGTCGTCCTCGACGAGCAACACCGTGGCCATGCGAAGACCGTACCGGCCCCGGCGGGCAGAACCTAAAGGGTGATGGAGCGAGATGCTTTGATGACAATCAGTGATGGAATACGATCCGAAGCACCGATGTCCTTCACCCTCTTTCCCCGTACGCGGCTCGCGTTGGCGCTGGAGAGCCTGGCCGGCCTCAGCGTCGGTGACGCGCTCGGAGCCCGCTACCTGGTGCCCGGCAACCGCCCGTCCGACCTGCTGGACGCCCGGGTGCCGGACCCGCCCTGGCCGTGGACCGACGACACCGAGCAGGCCTGCTGCCTGGTCGCCACGCTGCGCGACGGCGACTTCGACCGGGACGCGTTCGCCGAGACGCTCGGCCGCCGCTTCGACCCCGCCCGGGGGTACGGCCGGGGCGCGGTGGTGATGCTCCGCGAGATCCGGGCCGGGCTGCCGTGGCCGATCGCCGCCGCCGCATCCTTCGACGGGCAGGGCTCGTGCGGCAACGGGGCGGCCATGCGGGCCGCGCCGCTGGGCGCCTGGCACGCCGATTCGCTCGCCCGCGCGGCGGTCCAGGCGGCGCGGGCCGCGGAGGTGACCCACGCGCACCCGGAGGGCATCGCCGGCGCGGTCGCGGTGACCGTGGCCGCGGCGGTCGCGACCGCCGCCCGCCTGGACGGGCACCGGCCGGGCCCGGGGCAGCTGCTGCGCGCGGCCGCGGCGCACACCGCGCCGAGCGTGGTCCGCGACGCCCTGGGCGAGGCGGCCGGTCTGGGCCGGCTGACCGGCGCGGCCGAGGCGGCGCACCGGCTGGGCAACGGGAGCCGGGCGACCGCCCAGGACACCGTGCCGTTCGCGCTCTGGGCCGCCGACCGGCACCTGGACGACTATCCGGCGGCGGTGGCGGCGTGCGTGGTGGCCGGCGGGGACGTGGACACCACGGCGGCGATCACCGGGGGCGTCGTGGCGGCGTACACCGGAATCGGCGGGATCCCCGGTGACTGGCTCACGCACCGTGAGCCGCTGCCCTCCTGGCTGACCGCCGCGGTCGGTCCCGAGGACGCCGGAGGCGGCCGGGGACACTGAGCCGGACCGGGACCGCGAGGCGAGGTCGCGCGCCGCGCGAAACCGCCCCGAACCCGGCGGATAGCATCGGTGACGGCCCGGAGGAGCCGGGCCGTCACCTTCTGAATGGAGATCACCGTGTCTGCACCCCGTACACCCGCCGTGGCCGACCCACTAGTCGTCCCGGCCGGGACTACGGCGGCCGACGCGGTGGCCGCCGCCGGGCTCCCGGCGCACGGGCCGAAGGCGGTCGTCGTGGTCCGCGAGGCCGACGGCCGGCTGCGTGACCTGCACTGGGCTCCGGCCGCCGACACCGAGGTCACCCCGGTCACGATCGACTCCCCGGACGGGCTGAACGTGCTGCGCCACTCCACCGCGCACGTGCTGGCCCAGGCCGTGCAGGACGTCTTCCCGGAGGCCAAGCTGGGCATCGGCCCGCCGATCCGGGACGGTTTCTACTACGACTTCGACGTCGAGAAGCCGTTCCAGCCGGAGGACCTGACGAAGCTCGAGAAGCGGATGCAGGAGATCGTCAAGGCCGGGCAGACCTTCCGCCGCCGGGAGTACGCCTCGCTCGACGAGGCCAAGGCGGAGCTGGCGAACGAGCCGTACAAGCTGGAGCTCGTCGACATCAAGGGGGACGTGGACGAGGAGGCCGCCGCGGTCGGCGCCGGCGAGCTGACCCACTACGACAACCTGAACGCCGACGGCGAGCGGGTCTGGGGCGACCTGTGCCGCGGTCCGCACCTGCCGTCGACCCGGCTCATCCCGGCGTTCAAGCTGATGCGCTCGGCCGCCGCCTACTGGCGCGGTTCGGAGAAGAACCCGCAGCTGCAGCGGGTCTACGGGACGGCGTGGCCGTCGCGGGACGAGCTCAAGGCGTACCTGACCCGGCTGGCCGAGGCCGAGCGCCGCGACCACCGCAAGCTGGGCACCGAACTGGACCTGTTCTCCTTCCCGGACGAGATCGGCTCCGGTCTCGTGGTCTTCCACCCGAAGGGTGGGGTGATCAAGCGGGAGATGGAGGACTACGTCCGGGCCCGCCACATCGAGGAGGGCTTCCAGTACGTCGGCAGCCCGCACATCACCAAGGAAGGGCTGTTCCACACGTCGGGACACCTGCCCTACTACAAGGACACCATGTTCCCCCCGATGGAGCTGGAGGGGGCGAACTACTACCTCAAGGCGATGAACTGCCCGATGCACAACCTGATCTTCAGGTCGCGCGGGCGGTCCTACCGCGAGCTGCCGATGCGGCTGTTCGAGTTCGGCACGGTGTACCGCTACGAGAAGTCCGGCGTGGTGCACGGCCTGACCCGGGTGCGCGGCCTGACCCAGGACGACTCGCACTCCTACGTCACCGCCGAGCAGGCCCCGGCCGAGATCAAGCACCTGCTGAACTTCGTCCGCTCGCTGCTCGACGACTTCGGCCTGGACGACTACTACCTGGAGTTGTCGACCAGGGACCCGCAGAGCGACAAGTTCATCGGCACCGACGAGCAGTGGGAGACCGCCACCAGGGTCCTCTCCGAGGTGGCGCAGGAGTCGGGGCTGGAGCTGGTCCTCGACCCGGGCGGCGCGGCGTTCTACGGCCCGAAGATCAGCGTCCAGGCCCGGGACGCGATCGGCCGGACCTGGCAGATGTCCACCATCCAGTACGACTTCAACATGCCGTCCCGGTTCGGCCTGGAGTACCAGGCGGCGGACGGGTCCCGGCAGGAGCCCGTGATGATCCACTCGGCGAAGTTCGGCTCGATCGAGCGGTTCTTCGGCGTGCTGGTCGAGCACTACGCGGGCGCGTTCCCGGCCTGGCTGGCCCCGGTGCAGGTGGTGGGCATCCCGATCCGGGACGACCACGCCGGGTACCTGGAGGAGTTCGTCGCCCGGCTGCGCAGGGAGGGCATCCGCGCCGAGGTGGACCACTCCACCGACCGGATGCAGAAGAAGATCCGTACCGCGCAGCAGCAGAAGATCCCGTTCATGGCGATCGCCGGTGACGACGACGTGAACGGCGGCACCGTGTCGTTCCGGTACCGGGACGGCTCGCAGCGCAACGGCGTCTCGCTGGACGAGGCGGTGGCGCACGTGGTCGAGGTGGTCCGCTCCCGGGTCAACACCGGGCCGTCGGCCGCCTGAAGCCTCAACTCCGGCTCCCGCCGGCCGACATGACGGCGGACGAGCCTCCGCACGACGCGGCGGCGGGAGCGGAGTACCCATGCAGTTCCGGACGGCCGGACGCGGGCTGACCGCCGGCGGGGCGGCGCGCCCGCACGGCGGCGGGCGCTGGACGTGGATACCGCGCGCCGGCTACGCGGTGGCCGCCCTCTGGTTCGTGCTGCACCTGACCGGCGTCGGCGGGTGGGGTTTCCAGCTCACCGGCTACCGGCTCTACGCCCCGGTGCTCGCCGCGATCCCGGCCTGGCTGTGCTGGCGGGCCGCCCGCCGGACCCACCTGACCGGCGCCCGCCGGTACGCCGTGCTGACCGCGCTGGCCTGGACCGTGACCGCGGCCACCGGCGGGTGGGCGCTGGCCTGGATGCTGGTGACCGGCAGCCTGGCGTACCCGTCGCCGAGTCCGGCGGTGCCGCTCGGCGACCTGACCGCGATGCTGCTGGTGCTGGCCGGGCTGCTGACCGTGCCGATCCGCACGCGCTGGTCGGCGAGCAGCGCGCGGCTGGCGATGGACGTGGCCATCGTGCAGGTCGCCGGGATGCTCTTCGCCTGGTACTTCCTGATCCACCCGCGGATGCTCGGGCACGGCGGATTCGTCCCGGCGTTGGTGCTGATCAAGACCTGCGGGTTGCTGGTCGTGCTGTTCGCGATCGCCCGCCTGGTGCTGGGCGGCCCGGTCGAGGTGAGCCGGCGGTCGCTGCTGTGGTCCGGCCTGGCCGCCTGCTGCAGCGTGGTCGTCTCGATCTGCCAGCGGCTGCTCGGCGAGGGCTCCCAGCACTGGACGCTGGCGGTGTGGGCGCTGTTCACCGCGCTGATCATCGCGGCCGGGGCGGCGCAGATGCGCGCGGTGGCCGGCGCCGAGGTCGCCGAGCAGGCGGTGGCGCAGCGGCCGTCCAGCCTGGTGCCGTACCTGGCGATCGCCGCGGCCTGCGCGCTGCTGATCGGCGCCCTGCTGGGCGGGCTGTCGGCGCGCTCCTGGCCGGTGGTCGGCGGCTCGATCCTGCTCACCGGGCTGGTCGTGGTACGCCAGGTGATCGGCCTGCGGGACAACAACCGCCTGCTGGTCCGGGTGGACGCCAGTGTGCGCGCGCTGCGCCAGGCGGTGGCCCGCGAGCAGATCCTCAACGACCTGGGCACCAGCCTGCTCACCACCAACGACCCGGCGCAGGTGCAGCGGCTGGCGGCGGCCGCGGCGGCCGCCCTGGTCGCACCGTGCCCGGGCGCCCGGACGGTGGTCGTCAGCGTCACCCCGGAGGATCCGGACAACTGGACCGTGCTGCACGCGGCCGGCAACGGCGCGGAGACGGTGGCCGGCTTCCGGCTGCCCGGCGAGGCGGTACCGGCCCCGCTGCTGACCCGGCTGTCGAACGGCGAAGTGATCTCCGGGACCACGCTGGCCACGCTCGGGGTGACCGGCCTGGACGCCGTCGGCGAGCGGCCGATCATGCTGCTGCCGCTGCTCAACGGCGCCCGCTTCTTCGGCATCCTGCTGGTGGGCGCGGAGCGGGAGCTGCCCGCGGACGTCGTCAAGGCGCTGCAGACGCTGCGCACCCAGGTGTCGCTGGCGCTCGACAGCGTGGCGCTGACCGCCGAGCTGACCCGGCGGGCGATGCACGACATGCTGACCGGGCTGGGCAACCGGGCGCTGCTCTGGGACCGGCTGACCGCGTCGCTGGCCCGGGCCCGGCGCGCCGACCGGCGGATCGGGGTGCTGCTGCTGGACCTGAACGGGTTCAAGCCGGTGAACGACACGTACGGGCACGACACCGGGGACGAGGTGCTGCGGATCGTGGCGGACCGGCTGCGGACCTGCGTGCGTACCGAGGACACCGTGGCGCGGCTGGGCGGCGACGAGTTCGTCATCCTGGCCGAGGACCTCACCGAGGTGGCCGGGGCACTGGTGATCGCCGACCGGGTGGTGCGGGCGCTGAACGAGCCGATGGTGGTGGACGGGCACGCGCTGCGCACCCCGGCGAGCATCGGGATCGCGCTGTCGCGGCCCGGCCAGGGCGCCGACGACGTGCTGCGCGACGCCGACGCGGCGATGTACGTGGCCAAGCGGGGCGGCACCGGCCGCTACCACGTGCACGTGGACTCCGACGCGGAGACCACCACCGCATAGGATGCGGAGGTGGATGCTACGGGTGAGCCGGACGGCCTGGAACGGCTCTGGACTCCGCACCGGATGACCTACATCACCGGCGAGGAGGCGCCCGAGGGTGGCTACGAGAAGCCGTCCGGATGCCCGTTCTGCCTGGCCCCGGGCGTGCCGGAGCCGGAGAGCCTGGTGGTGGCGCGGGGCCGGCTGGTCTACGCGGTGCTGAACCTCTACCCGTACAACCCGGGTCACCTGATGGTGTGCCCGTACCGGCACGTCGCGGACTACACCGACCTGACCGAACAGGAGACCGCCGAGGTGGCCGCCTTCACCCGGACGGCGATGCGGGTGATCCGCGCGGTGAGCCGGCCGCACGGCTTCAACCTGGGGATGAACCAGGGCTCGGTGGCCGGCGCCGGGATCGCCGCCCACCTGCACCAGCACGTGGTGCCGCGGTGGGGTGGCGACGCGAACTTCATGCCGGTGATCGGCCGCACCAAGGTGTTGCCGCAGCTGCTCGGCGACACCCGGGCCATGCTGGCGAAGGCGTGGCCGTCGGCGTAGTCGCCACGCCGGGCGGCCTCGCGACGTACGGACGCCGGTCGCGGCCGTACGTCGCGAAGCACCTCGCCGTGCGCGAGGCGGCCACCGCCGTCGCTATCGGACCGCGTGCTCCTTCTTCACCGCCTCGGCCAGGTGTGCCGGCATCGGCTCGTGCCGCAGGTACGTCCGGGTGAACGTGCCCGCTCCGGACGACAAGGCGCGCAGCTCGACCGCGTACCGGACCAGCTCGACCGCGGGCACCTCGGCCCGCACCAGGCTGTGCCCGCCCTCGCCCTCGGTGTCCGTGCCCAGCGGCCGGCCCCGCCGGCCGGACAGGTCGCTCATCACCGCGCCGACGTAGGAGTCCGGCACCCGCACCACGACCTCGTCCACCGGCTCCAGCAGCGTCATCTGCCCGGCGGCGGCCGCCTCGCGCAGCGCCAGCGCCCCGGCGGTCTGGAACGCCGCGTCCGAGGAGTCCACGCTGTGCGCCTTGCCGTCGACCAGCGTGACCCGCAGGTCCACCACCGGGTAACCGGCCACGATGCCCTTCTCCAGCTGGGCCCGCACGCCCTTCTCCACCGACGGGATGTAGTTGTGCGGCACGGCCCCGCCGACCACCCGGTCGACGAACTCGAACCCGGCGCCGCGCGGCAGCGGCTCGACCTCGATGTCGCAGATCGCGTACTGGCCGTGGCCGCCGGACTGCTTGACGTGCCGCCCATGCCCCTTGGCCGGGCCGCCGAAGGTCTCCCGCAGCGCCACCTTCACCGGTTCGGTGTCCAGCTCCACCCCGCCGGCGCGGAGCCGCTCCAGCACCACGTCGGCGTGCGACTCGCCCATCGTCCACAGCACCAGCTGATGGGTGTCCGGGTTGCGCTCCAGGCGCAGCGTGGGGTCGCCGGCCACCAGCCGGGCCAGGTTCTTCGCCAGCGCGTCCTCGTCCGAGCGGCTCTTGGCCACCACCGCGATCGGCAGCAGCGGCTCCGGCATCGACCACGGCGCCATCAGCATCGGGTCGTCGCGGCCGGAGAGCGTGTCGCCGGTCTCCGCGCTGCCCGACTTGGTGATCGCGCAGAGGTCGCCGGCGACGCACTGCCCCACCTCGCGCAGCTGCGCGCCCAGTGGCGTGTAGACGTGCGCGACCCGTTCGTCGGCGTCGTGGTCCGGGTGGCCGCGCTCGGCCAGCCCGTGCCCGGAGACGTGCAGCGTCTGGTCCGGGCGCAGGGTGCCGGAGAAGACCCGGACCAGCGAGACCCGGCCGACGTGCCGGTCGACCGTGGTGCGTACCACCTCGGCCACCAGCGGGCCGTTCGGGTCGCAGGTCAGCGGCGGGCGCGGCGAGCCGTCCACGCCGGTGACCACCGGCAGGTCGTGCTCCAGCGGCGACGGGAAGCTCGTGACCAGCCCGTCGAGCAGCGCGTCCAGGCCGACGCCGGTGCCCGCGCAGACCGGGATGACCGGGTAGAAATTGCCCCGGGCGACCGCCTTCTCCAGGTCCGGCACCAGCGCGTCGGTGTCGATCAGCTCACCGCCGATGTACCGGTCCATCAGGGTCTCGTCCTCGCTCTCCGCGATGATCCCCTCGATGAGCTGGTTGCGGTCCTCGGCGATCGGGTTCAGGTGCTCGGGCTCGGCCGCGCCGCTCTGCGGCGGGTACCCCGTCGAGTAGTCCAGCACCCGCAGCGTGACCAGACCGATGAGCCCGGCGACGGACTGGCCGTCGTCGCCCAGCATCGGCTGGTAGACCGGCATCACGTTCTCGCCGAACGCCTCCTGGCAGTCCTGCAGCGCCTGGTCGTAGTCGGCGCGCGGGTGGTCCAGGCGGGTGATCGCCACCGCGCGGGGCATGCCCACCGCGGCGCACTCCTCCCACAGCGCGATCGTCGCCTCGTCCACCCCGTCGACCGCCGAGACCACGAACAGCGCCGCGTCCGCCGCGCGCAGCCCGGCCCGCAGCTCACCGACGAAGTCGGCGTACCCGGGCGTGTCCAACAGGTTGATCTTCACGCCCTGGTGCACCAGCGGCGCGCAGGACAGCGCCACCGAGCGCTGCTGCCGCACGGCCGCCGGGTCGTGGTCGGTGACCGTGGTGCCGTCCGTGACGCTCCCCGCGCGCGGGATCGTGCCGGTGGCCGCCAGCAGCGCTTCCACCAGCGTCGTCTTCCCGGCGCCGGAGTGGCCGACCAACACCACGTTGCGAACTCTGCCGGGCTCTGTCACCACCGGCGCGGCCGCGCCGGCGAGCCCCTTCTCCGAAGTCTTCTGCGCCATGCCGAGCGCTCCCGTCGTTTCCGGTTTGTTACACCGCTGTTCTACAAATCCCACACCCGGGCTGTCCTGGCCGCAAGGACCGATGGACACCCCGCCGCGGCGGATGGTGACGATCCGGCCAACGACGGGGCGAGCCGTACCGTGTCCCGGCGCACGCCGTTATGGTGGGACGGCCATGGCAAAGATCGTCCAAGTTCCGGCCCGTGCCGTCGTCGCGTACGGCGTCAACCCGGCCGCCCGTTTCCTGCTCCGGATCGGCGTCTCGCCCGACGCCGTCACCATCGCCGGCACCGTGGGGGTGCTGATCGGTTCGTACCTCGGTGCGCAAGGTCAGCTCTTCTGGGGCACCGTGATCGTAACCGCCTGCGCGCTGACCGACGTGCTCGACGGCACAATGGCGCGCCTGCGAGGTGGTTCCAGCAGGTTCGGCGCCCTTCTCGACTCCTCGATGGACCGGATCGCCGACGGCGCGGTGTTCGGCGCCGTCGTCTACTACCTGGCCAGCGTGGGCAACCCGTACGGTGGCGTGGTCGCCGCCCTGATCAGCCTGGTCGCCGGCCAGGTGGTGTCGTACGTCAAGGCCCGCGCCCAGTCGCTCGGGCTGAACGCCGACGTGGGTCTCGCGGAACGCCTGGAGCGGCTGCTGATCGTCGGGATCGGCGGCCTGCTCGGCGCCGCCGGCCAGCGGTGGGGCCTGCCCGCCGCGCTCTGGGTGCTCTCCGTGCTCTCCGTGATCACCGTCTGCCAGCGGCTGATCCACGCGCGCCGCACCGAGCCCGGAGCGCCGGTCGCGTGAGGGAACGGCTGACCACGCTCGGCTACACGGCCGGGTGGCGTCTGGTGCGCGCGCTGCCCCTGCCGGTCGCCCGGGCCCTGTTCACCACGGCCGCCGACCGGGCCTGGAAGGCCAACGGCAAGGGCACCCAGCGGCTGCGTCGCAACCTGCGGCAGGTGGCCGGGCCGGACATGCCGGAGACCCTGGTCCGTGACGGCCTGCGCTCGTACGCCCGGTACTGGATGGAGGCGTTCCGGCTGACGTCGCTGACCCCCGAGCAGCACCTGGCCGGCTTCCACATGCGTGCCGACTGCTACGAGGAGATGAAGCGGGTCGTCGCCGAGGGCAACGGCATGGTGCTGGCGCTGCCGCACGTGGCCAACTGGGACGCGGCGGCCGCCTGGGTGGTCGCCAACGGCTGGCAGATGATCACGGTGGCCGAGCGGCTCAAGCCGGAGGCGGTGTACCGCAAGTTCCTGGCGTACCGGGAGAACCTCGGGATGCGGGTGCTGCCGCTGACCGGCGGCGCGCGCGCCCCGCTCGACGTGCTCGCCGAGCATCTTCAGCAGGGCTGGGTGGTGCCGCTGCTGGCCGACCGGGACCTGACCCGCAACGGCGTCGAGGTGGAGTTCTTCGGCGCGCGCACCCGGATGCCCGGCGGCCCGGCGATCCTCGCGCTGCGTACCGGCGCCCCGCTCTACGCCGCCGACCTGTGGTATTCCGGGGACCGGGTGGAGGCGGTGCTGCGCCGGATCACCCCACCCGAGGACGGGCCGCTCGACCAGCGGGTCCGGCGGACCACCCAGATGGTGGCGGACGCCTTCGCGATCGGCATCGCGGACCACCCGCAGGACTGGCACATGCTCCAGAAGCTCTGGCTCTAGGGGGTCGGCCGTGCGGATCGGGATCGTCTCGCCCTACTCGTTCGACGTCCCCGGCGGCGTGCAGAACCACATCATGGACCTGGCCGAGGCGCTGATCGGGCTGGGCCACGACGTCAGCGTGCTGGCGCCCGCGGACGAGGACGCGCAGCTGCCGGAATACCTCGTCCCGGCCGGCCGGGCGGTGCCGCTGCCGTACAACGGCTCGGTGGCCCGGATCGCCTTCGGCCCGGTCTCCACCGCCCGGGTGCGCCGCTGGCTGGCCCGTGGCGAGTTCGACGTGCTGCACGTGCACGAGCCGCTGACGCCCAGCCTGTCGCTGCTGGCGGTGCTCTCCGCGCGCGGCCCGGTGGTGGCCACCTTCCACACCGCGATGACCCGGTCCCGGGCGCTCGCCGCCGCGCAGAACTTCCTGCAACCGGTGATGGAGAAGATCACCGCTCGGATCGCGGTCAGCGAGCTGGCCCGCAAGGTGCAGGTGGAACATCTCGGCGGCGGCGCGGTGGAGATCCCCAACGGGGTGGCGGTGGCGAAGTTCGCCACCGCCACGCCGCTGCCCGGGTGGCCCGGCGAGGGCGGCGCGCTGGGGTTCCTGGGCCGGTTCACCGAGCCGCGCAAGGGGTTCCCCCTGCTGCGTACGGCCTTCGTCGCGCTCGCCGGGCAGCGCCCCGGGCTGCGGCTGCTGGTGGCCGGCCCGGGCGACGCCGACGAGCTGTTCGCGGGCATCCCGGCCGCTCTGCACTCCCGGGTGGAGTTCCTCGGCCTGGTCAGCGAGCCGGACAAGGCGCGGATGCTGCGCAGCGTCGACGTCTACGTGGCGCCGAACACCGGTGGCGAGAGCTTCGGCATGATCCTCACCGAGGCGATGGCGGCCGGCGCCACGATCGCGGCCAGCGACCTGGACGCGTTCCGTCGGGTATTGGACGGTGGCCGGGCCGGCGCGCTGTTCGCCAACGGCGACGCCGCCGCGCTCACCGCGCTGCTCGGCGAGCTGCTCGACGATCCCCGCCGACGGGCTGACCTGGCCTCCTGCGCCCGGACAGCGGTTTCGGCGTTCGACTGGCCGAGTGTGGCCGCCCGGGTTCTCGAGGTCTACACCACGGCGATCGAGGCCACCGACGGGCGGGTCTTCGACGACGACGGGGTCTGACCCGCTCGGGCCAGGTGACGGCCGGACCCGTTCCGGCACTACGATGCCCGGCATGTGGTGGGTGGTGGGTGTCGTCGTGCTGGCCGCGATCTTCTCGGCGTACCTCGGCTGGACCGCCCAGCGGGTCGAGCGGGTGCACGCCCGCGCCCAGTCCGCCGAACGCGCCCTCGACGCGCACCTGCTGCGCCGCGCCGCGGCCGCCGCGGTGGTCGCCGAGCGCAGCGACTCGGCCGAGCTGTACGCCGCGGCCCGGCTCGCGCTGGACGCCGAGCCGGAGGAGCGCGAGTCCGCGGAGAACGACCTGACCCGGCAGCTGCAGGGCATCGAGCTGGACCCGGCCGACCCGGCGGCGCGCACCCTGATCCTCAGCAGCCGGCGGGTGGTGCTGGCCCGGCAGGTGCACACCGACCTGGTCCGCGACGCGCTCACCGCGCGCCGCCGCAAGCTGGTGCGGGTGCTGCGGCTGCCCGGGCGCTATCCCCGGCCGCGGTACTTCGACATCGTCGAGCCGGTCATGCCGGAGCTGCCGCCCGGCCCGGTGCCCGCGCCCAGCGCCCCGCCGGAGACCGCGCTGCCCGCCCGCGCGGTCTGACCGCGGCGGGACCGCCGCGGCGGTCCGGCGCGCGCCACGGCCGCGCGTGACGGCCCGACCCGGTGCAAGGCCGGGCGGCCCGCACCGGGTCGGATCATCACCAGCCGCGTTCGGCCAGGCGGTGCGGCTGCGGGATCTCGTCGACGTTGATGCCGACCATGGCCTCGCCCAGGCCGCGCGACACCTTGGCGATCACGTCCGGGTCGTCGTGGAAGGTGGTGGCCTTGACGATCGCGGAGGCGCGCTGCGCCGGGTTGCCGGACTTGAAGATGCCCGAGCCGACGAACACGCCCTCGGCGCCGAGCTGCATCATCATCGCGGCGTCGGCCGGGGTGGCGATGCCGCCCGCGGTGAACAGCACGACCGGCAGCTTGCCCGCCTCGGCGACCTCCTTGACCAGCTCGAACGGAGCCTGCAGCTCCTTCGCCGCGACGTAAAGCTCGTCCTCCGGCAGGCTCTGCAGCCGGCGGATCTCGCCGCGGATCTTCCGCATGTGCGTGGTGGCGTTCGAGACGTCGCCGGTCCCGGCCTCACCCTTCGAACGGATCATCGCGGCGCCCTCGGTGATCCGGCGCAGCGCCTCGCCCAGGTTGGTCGCGCCGCAGACGAACGGCACGGTGAACTGCCACTTGTCGATGTGGTTGGCGTAGTCGGCCGGGGTCAGCACCTCGGACTCGTCGATGTAGTCGACGCCGAGCGACTGCAGCACCTGGGCCTCGACGAAGTGACCGATCCGGGCCTTGGCCATCACCGGGATGGACACGGCGTTGATGATCCCGTCGATCATGTCGGGGTCCGACATCCGCGACACGCCGCCCTGCGCGCGGATGTCCGCCGGAACCCGCTCCAGCGCCATCACCGCGACGGCGCCCGCGTCCTCGGCGATCTTCGCCTGCTCGGGGGTGACGACGTCCATGATCACGCCGCCCTTGAGCATCTCCGCCATGCCCCGCTTGACGCGCGCGGTTCCGACGGCGGGCTGATTCTCAGACATACGACTCCTCGTGCGGGTTTTCGGTGCGGCGATCCTACGAAGCGCCCGATGGCGCCCTCGATAGCCAATCGACCCCACGGTGGACTGCTTAAGCCCCGCCGTCCCGGAAGGCCCGCGTGGCGCCCCCGGCGCGCGTGGCGCCCCCGGCGCGCGTGGCGCCCCCGGCGCGCGTGGCGCCCCGGCCCGCGGCGCGCCGCCCGGTGTGCGGACACGAAAAAGGGGCCGGCCCCACCGGGCGGCCCCTTGTCGAGATCAGTTCTGGGCTGGATCAGCGCAGCAGGTCGGGGACCCGCTCGAACAGCTGCTCGGTGTAGGTGAGCATCTCGTGCAGCATCCAGTTGCCGGTGAACAGCAGCACCGCCCCGATCGCGACCGCCTTCGGCACGAACGACAGCGTCGCCTCCTGGATCTGCGTCACCGACTGGAACAGCGAGATCGCGAAACCGATCGCGAGGGCCGTCAGCAGCACCGGAGCGGACATCTTCGCCGCGATGCTCATCGCCTGCAGTCCCAGCTCAACCACCATCGTGTCGGTCATGCCCCCCAGTTCGGGCGGCCGGGCGGCCCGCGGAGTGCCGACCGGTCACCTCCCGGTTGCCGTTCGGTTCGTGCCACCGGAACCCTCAAGTCCGCCACCCGAGCGCCGCACGCCCGAGCCGCCCCGCACCCCGGACGGCCGGCCGGGCACGGGGCCCTAGAGTTGGTGCCGTGAACATCGGAGTGCTGGCCCTGCAGGGCGACGTGCGCGAACACCTGTCCGCGCTGGCCGAGTCGGACGTGCTGGCCAGGCCGGTCCGCCGGCCGGAGGAACTGGCCGGCGTCGACGCGCTGGTGGTCCCCGGCGGCGAGTCCACGACGATGAGCAACCTGGCGATCAATTTCGGACTGCTCGACCCGATCCGGAAGCGGATCGCGGACGGCATGCCGGTGTACGGCTCCTGCGCCGGCATGATCATGCTGGCCAGCACGGTGCTGGACGGCCGCCCCGACCAGGAATCCTTCCAGGGAATGGAGATGACGGTCCGGCGCAATGCGTTCGGCCGGCAGGTCGACTCGTTCGAGGCGGACGTGGCGATCGCGGACATCCCCGGCGGCGACTTCCACGCCGTCTTCATCCGGGCGCCGTGGGTCGAACAGGTCGGTCCCGACGTGCAGGTGCTGGGCCGCGTGGCCTCCGGCGCCGCCGCCGGTAGGATTGTCGCCGTTCGGCAGGGGAACCTGCTCGCCACGGCTTTCCACCCGGAGCTGACCGGCGACCTTCGCGTCCACCGGTACTTCGTCGAGATGGTCCGCCAGGCCGCACCCGCACGGTAGACACGGAGGTTACGCATGTCCGGCCACTCCAAGTGGGCGACGACCAAGCACAAGAAGGCGGTCATCGACGCCAAGCGCGGCAAGATGTTCGCCAAGCTGATCAAGAACATCGAGGTCGCGGCGCGAACCGGCGGAGGCGACCCGGCGGGTAACCCCACGCTCTACGACGCCATCCAGAAGGCGAAGAAGTCGTCGGTCCCCAACGACAACATCGACCGCGCGGTCAAGCGTGGCTCCGGCCTGGAGGCCGGCGGCGCCGACTGGCAGACGATCATGTATGAGGGGTACGGCCCGAACGGCGTGGCCATCCTGATCGAGTGCCTCACCGACAACCGCAACCGCGCGGCCACCGAGGTGCGCACCCGGCTGACCCGCAACAACGGCACGTTCGCCGATGCCGGCAGCGTGTCCTACCTGTTCAACCGCAAGGGTGTGGTGATCGTCCCGAAGGCCGGGCTGACCGAGGACGACGTCATGCTCGCCGTCCTGGACGCCGGCGCCGAGGAGATCAACGACCTGGGTGACTCGTTCGAGGTGGTCAGCGAGCCGACCGACCTGATCGCGGTGCGCACCGCGCTGCAGAGCGCCGGCATCGACTACGACTCGGCCGAGTCGTCGCTGATCCCGACCATGACGGTGCCGCTGGACGAGGAGGCGGCCCGCAAGGTGTTCAAGCTGATCGACGCCCTCGAGGACTGCGACGACGTGCAGAACATCTACGCCAACTTCGACGTCTCCGACGACGTCATGGCGCTCATCGACGCGTGACGCCCGGAGCCGGGGCCGGCGGCCCGGGGCGGCGCCGCCCCGGCATCCCGGCCCCGGTCCGCTCAGCCGGCGGTGGTCAGTCCGGGGCGGCGAACCAGGACATGCCCTGGACCATGCCGCCGACCAGGAGAACGCTGCCGATCACCAGCCGGGCGATGCGGCGATGCTCCGCGCGGCGCCACGCGTGCACCCAGGCCACCGCCGCGTCGGCGAGGGTGGGCAGGGCGGTCCGCGCCGTACCCTCGAGCACCGCGGCCTTGTGGAAGGCGACGCTGGCGGCGGGCCCGCCCACCGCGACCGGCGTCCCCGGCGGCGTGCGCAGCACGCGGACGTCCACCTCGTGGATCTGCTCCGCACGCCACGCCCGGATCCGTCGCGCGAGCCGCCTGCGCAGGTAGCGCCCGGTCGGGTCGGCCCGGCTGAGCCGGGCCCACCAGCGCAGCCGGCGCCAGTGCCCGGCCAGGTCGGCGAGCACGTCCTGATAGATGTCCAGCCCGGTCGGGTCGCCGCCGGCCAGACGCACGGCCTCGTGCCGCAGCTCCCGCTCGTGAGCCGCGACCGCCTCGACGAACTCCGCCGGAGGATCGTCGTCCATGGGTGGAATGAGGTACATGTCGACCTCCCGCCTCCATGGTCGAGGCGTGTCGGCGGCGGGCGCAAGTCGGCGGCGTATTAGGGTGTCGAACACACGTACGTGAGGGGAGGCCGTGGTGCGCGTGCTCGGCATCGACCCGGGTCTCACCCGGTGCGGCGTCGGTGTGGTCGACGGCCTGCCCGGCCGTCCCGGCAAGCTGGTCGGGTATTTCGTGGTCCGCACCGACACCGGCGACGACATCGCGCAGCGGCTGCTGCACCTGGACCGCGGGCTGACCGACCTGGTGGCCGAGCACCGGCCGGACGCGGTCGCGGTCGAGCGCGTGTTCGCCCAGCACAACGTGCGTACCGTGATGGGCACCGCGCAGGCCAGCGGCATCGCCCTGCTGGCCGGCGCCCGGGCCGGGGTGCCGGTCCAGACCTACACCCCGAGCGAGGTGAAGGCGGCCGTGACCGGCTCCGGCACCGCCGGTAAGGCGCAGGTCACCTCGATGGTGACCCGCCTGCTGCAACTGGACGCACCACCCAGGCCGGCCGACGCGGCGGACGCCCTCGCGCTGGCCATCTGCCACATCTGGCGCGGCGGGACCCGCGCGAAGATCCAAGCCGCGGCCCTCGCCGCCGCCCGCAGGAGCCCCCGATGATCGCCAGCGTGCGCGGCGTGGTCGCCGCGATCCTCCATGACAGCGCCGTGGTCGAGGTGGGCGGTGTCGGCATGCGCGTGTTCTGCGCGCCCGGCACGCTCGCCGGGCTTCGCGTCGGCGCCGAGGCCCGGCTGGCGACCAGCCTGGTGGTCCGGGAGGACTCGCTGACCCTGTACGGCTTCGCCGACGACGACGAGCGGCAGCTGTTCGAGCTGCTGCAGACGGCGAACGGGGTGGGTCCGCGGCTGGCGCAGGCGGTCCTGGCGGTGCACCAGCCGGACACCGTGCGCCGGGCCGTCGCCGGTGGCGACCTGGCCACGCTGACCCGGGTGCCGGGCATCGGCAAGCGCGGCGCGGAGCGGCTGGTGCTCGAACTCAAGGACAGGATCGGCCCGGTCGCCGGGGCCGACGGGCAGAGCGCGGGCGTGCTCGCGGGCGCCTGGCAGGAGCAGGTGCGCCAGGGCGTGCTCGCGCTGGGCTGGAGCGCCGCGCAGGCCGATCAGGCGGTGGCCGCGGTCGCCGAGACCATCGACGGCGAGGTGCCGCCGGTCCCGGTGCTGCTGCGCCAGGCGATCCGGCTGCTCGGGAAGACCCGATGAGCGGCGGCGGCTCCGGAACCGGCCCGGTGGGCGGCCTCCCGGACGACGACGACGTGGTCTCCCCGCTGGTCGGTGACGAGGAGCTGGATGCCGAGGCGAGTGTCCGCCCGCGCCGGCTGGCCGACTTCATCGCCCAGCACCGGGTCCGCGACCAGCTGGAGCTGCTGCTCAAGGGCGCGATGGGCCGCGGCGCGCCGCCCGATCACATCCTGCTGTCCGGCCCGCCCGGCCTCGGGAAGACCACCCTGGCCAACATCGTGGCCGCCGAGCTGGGCACCGCGATCCGGACCACCAGCGGCCCGGTGATCGAGCGCTCCGGCGACCTGGCCGCGATCCTGACCGGTCTGGGCCCCGGCGACGTGCTCTTCATCGACGAGATCCACCGGATCGCCAAGCCGGCCGAGGAGTTGCTCTACAGCGCGATGGAGGACTTCCGGGTCGACGTGGTGGTCGGCAAGGGACCGGGCGCGACCGCGATCCCGCTGGACGTGGAGCCGTTCACGCTGGTCGGCGCGACCACCCGGGCCGGCCTGCTGACCGGGCCGATGCGAGACCGCTTCGGCTTCGTCGCGCACCTGGACTTCTACTCGCCCGCCGACCTGGACGCGCTGCTGCACCGTTCGGCGCGGATCCTCGGGGTGCCGATCACCGCGGCCGGCGCGGCCGAGATCGCCGGCCGCTCCCGCGGCACGCCGCGCATCGCGAACCGGCTGCTGCGCCGGGTGCGCGACTACGCCGAGGTCCGCGGCGACGGCGTGGTCACCGACGAGATCGCCCGCGCGGCGCTGCAGGTGTACGACGTCGACGCGCTCGGGCTGGACCGGCTGGACCGGGCGGTGCTGCGCGCGCTGATCGAGTCGTTCAAGGGCGGCCCGGTCGGCCTGTCCACGCTCGCCGTCGCGGTCGGTGAGCAGGCGGACACGGTCGAGGAGGTGTGCGAGCCGTTCCTGGTGCGCGCCGGGCTGCTGGCCCGTACCCCGCGGGGCCGGGTGGCGACCGAGGCCGGTTGGGCACACCTGGGTAAGACTCCGCCCCAAGACGGCAGGTCCGGGGTGTTTCAGGGGGACCTGTTCGCACGAGAGGCGTGAATATGCCTCGTGATGTGAACGTGACGTGTGCCGCATTCGTACTCTCCAGGTTGACCGATTAGACTCGCCCCCGCTTCAACCCGGAGTTTTGACGCCCCGGCCCACCTCGGCAGAGGTGCCGGTGGCCTACGGAAGGCATGTGCTCGTGAAACTGGCCGAGTCCGCCAGCGGCAACCCACTGGGCCTGTTCCTGCCCTTCATCCTGATCATCGGAGTGATGTATTTCCTGATGATCAGGCCGCAGCAGAAGCGGCGCCGCGAGGCGATGGAGATGCAGAACAAGCTGGGTCCCGGCGACGAGATCGTCACCATCGGCGGGCTGCACGGCACGGTGGTGGCCGTCGCGGACGACGTGGTGACCCTGGAGATCGCGCCGGACGTGCACGTCCGGTTCGCCCGCCCGGCGGTCGCCCGCGTGGTGACCCGCGCGGACGAGCCCGCCGCCGAGGAGCCGGCCGCCGCCGACGAGCCGGCCGCCGACGAGCCGCCGAACCCGGCCGTCGACGTCCGCAAGCAGGACTGACAAGAGCAGACCCCCGGACCGGCCCGCGGCGCCACGTCGGCGGGCCCGGTCCGTCCGGCCGCCGTTCGACCGTCGACGGCCGGCCATCGATCGACAGAGCCGCGTCGCCGCGCGGCCGGAACACAGGGAGACCTAACGCCGTGGCACGACCACCACAGGGACAGATGCATCCTGGACGCCAACTCGGCGTGCTCGGCTTGATCTTCGTCGTCCTGTATCTTCTCGTCTTCTTCGCCGCCGACGCCAAGGGCAGCTTCACCGACCGCCTGGAGCCGAAGCTGGGCCTCGACCTGGTCGGCGGCACGCAGGCCACCTACATCGCCTCGCAGGCGGGCCAGCCGCCGACCAAGGACGCGATGGAGCAGGCCCGGACGATCATCGAGAACCGGGTGAACGCGCTCGGCGTCTCCGAGGCCGAGGTGGTCATCCAGGGCGAGAACACCATCGTGGTCTCCCTGGCCGGCAAGGCGGACGACCAGCTCAAGGACCTCGCCCAGGCGGCGAACATGCGGTTCCGGCTGCTCACCGGCACCACCATGGACGTGGCCGCGAGCGCGCTGAACCCGGCGTCGCCGTCGCCCAGCGCGTCGGCGAGCGTCGCCCCGTCCGGTTCGGCCGCGCCGAAGAGCTCGGCCGCCCCGAAGACCAACGGCTCCGCCCCGGCGGTGCAGGCCAGCCCGTCGGCCGGCACCGGCGGTCAGGGCGGTGGCGCGGCGGTGCCCAGCGCGACCCCGTCGGCCGGCCCGTCGGCCTCGGCCGGTGCCCCGGCGGCCACCCCGAGCGCGCCGGCGTCCGAGGCTCCGGTCGCCGCCAGCGTGCAGGCCCAGCGGGAGGCGATCGCGAAGAAGGTCGGCGCGAAACTGTGGGCGCAGGCCGAGGCGCTGAAGCAGCCGGTCGATCTGACCAGCGACCCGAAGGCCGGCCTGCCGTACAAGCCGTTCGCTCAGCTGAGCCCGGTCGAGGTGGCCGCGCTCAGCCCGCAGATGCAGTTCAGCATCCCGACGATCAGCTGCGACCAGCTCGACAAGCGGCCGAACGGCTCGATCGACGACAAGGACTCCCCGGTGGTGGCCTGCTACGAGGGCCAGGCCAAGGTCATGCTGGACGCGGCCAAGGTGGTCGGTGACGACATCGACAGCGCCAGCCCGCAGCTCGACCAGCAGACCGGCCGCTGGGTGGTCTCGCTCGACTTCAAGAGCGAGGGCCAGAAGAAGTGGGCCGACCTGACCCGGGTGGCGTACAACGCGACCTCCAGCGACCCGTGCTTCACCGCGGTCCAGTCGCTGTACGGCTCGGCCGAGCACTGCGCGGTCGCGGTGGTGCTGGACAAGGAGATCATCTCCGCGCCGCAGATCCAGGGCGTGCTGACCGGCTCCTCGCAGATCACCGGTGACTTCACCCCGAACTCCGCCAAGCAGCTCGCCGACCAGCTCAAGTTCGGCGCGATCCCGGTCACCTTCTCGGCCGGCCCCGCGCAGACCATCTCGGCGACCCTCGGCCTGCAGCAGCTGGAGGCCGGTCTGCTCGCCGCCGCGATCGGCATGGCGCTGGTGGCGGTGTACGCGTTCTTCTACTACCGCCTGCTCGGCTCGGTGATCTTCCTGAGCCTGGTGCTCTCCGGCCTGCTCACCTTCGGCGCGCTGGTCTTCCTGGGCCGCACCATGGGCTACACGCTGACGCTGGCCGGTATCGCCGGCTTCATCGTCTCGCTCGGTGTGGCGGCGGACTCGTTCGTCATCTACTTCGAGCGGCTCAAGGACGAGATCCACGAGGGCCGGTCGCCGCGCAGCGCGGTGCCCCGGGCGTGGCACCGGGCGCGCCGGACGATCATCTCGGCGAACACCATCACCATCATGTGTGCGGTGGTGTTGTACATCGTGTCGATCGGCGCGGTGCAGGGCTTCGCCTTCGCGATGGGCCTCTCCACCGTCCTCGACCTGGTCGTGGTGTTCCTCTTCCGGCACCCGATCATGACCATGTTCGCCAACACCAAGGCGTTCCTGTCGCCGCGGGTCAGCGGTCTCGGCCGCGTCCTGCGCCGCACCCCGACCGAGGAGCCCGTCTCCTCGCGTGTGAAGGAGGCCTGACATGGCCCGTCCCGGTCTCGCGACTCGCCTTTACCAGGGCGAGGCGAACATCAACATCGTGGGCCGCCGGAAGATGTGGTTCACCGTCGCGGCCGCGCTGGTGCTGATCGCGATCGGTAGCTTCGTGATCCGCGGCTTCGAGCTCGGCATCGAGTTCGCCGGTGGCACCTCGTTCAGCGTCCCGGCCACGGCCGAGGGCAAGACGCTGACCCAGGAGCAGATCGCCGACGCGGTGGAGAAGGCCGTCCGGCAGGCGGACCCGGACGCCACCGTCGGCGCCGCGCAGAAGGTCGGCGACGGCAAGGACGCCAGCTACACGGTGCGTGCCTCGGCGTTGTCCGCGGCGGAGGCCGACCAGGCCAAGACGGCGCTGGTCAGCGACCTCGGGGTGAAGGCCGAGGACGTCAGCGACAGCCAGGTCTCGGCGGCCTGGGGCGGCGCGGTCACCCGGCAGGCCGTGATCGGCCTGATCATCTTCCTGGTGCTCGTGGTGGCGTACCTGATCATCCGCTTCGAGTGGCGGATGGCGGCGGCCGCGCTGATCTCGCTGCTGTTCGACCTGGTGATGACCGCGGGCGTGTACTCGCTGGTCGGGTTCGAGGTCACGCCGTCCACGGTGATCGGCTTCCTGACCATCCTGGGTTACTCGCTGTACGACGTGGTCGTGGTCTTCGACAAGGTGCAGGAGAACACCCGGGGGATCACCGCGGGCAGCACCCGCACCTACGCCGAGGCGACCAACCTGGCGGTCAACCAGACGCTGATGCGGTCGCTGAACACCGGTCTGGTGGCCCTGCTCCCGGTCGGCGGCCTGCTCTTCATCGGCGCCGGCCTGCTCGGCGCGGGCACCCTCAAGGACCTGGGCCTGGTGCTCTTCGTCGGCATGGGCTTCGGGGTGCTCTCCTCGATCCTGCTGGCCGCGCCGGTGCTGAGCGCGCTCAAGGACCAGGAGCCGAAGATCAAGGCGCACAACGCCCGGGTGCTCAACCGCCGGGCCAGCCGTTCCGAGGACGTGGCCCGCGGCGAGCGCACCCGTTCGGCCGACGCGGACTCGGACGTGCAGCCGGCGATGGCCGGTGGCACCACCCCGCGTCCGGGCGCGCGTCCGGCCGGCCGTCGCGCCACCAACCGCGGTGGCGGCGCCGGCAACCGGCCCGGTGACCGCCGCCGGTAGGCGACGCCGTCGAGACGGCCCGGCACCCTGCGGTGCCGGGCCGTTCGGCATCCGGAGACCGGCTCGGCACTAGGCTGTCCGCCGTGACTAGCGAGAATCCTGCAGTGACCGGTGACAGCGGCCCCGAGGTGGCCGCCCTGGTCGCGGGCGCCAGCATCGACGTGCCGGACTTCCCGAAGCCGGGCGTGGTGTTCAAGGACCTGATGCCGCTGTTCGCCGACGGCGCGGTGTTCCGCCGGGTGGTCGACGCGATCGTGGCGTACCACGGGGCCGGCTCCTTCGACGTGGTGGCCGGCGTGGAGGCCCGCGGGTTCGTGGTGGCCGCCGCGGTGGCGTACGCGACCGGTGCCGGAGTGGTGCCGATCCGCAAGGCCGGCAAGCTGCCGCGCAAGGCCCTGTCGGCGTCGTACGCGCTGGAGTACGGCGAGGCCACCTTGGAGGTGCACGAGGACGCGTTCGTCGCCGGGCATCGCGTCCTGGTGGTCGACGACGTGCTCGCCACCGGGGGCACCGCGGCGGCGGCGCTGGAGCTGGTGGAGCGGGGCGGCGGCGAGGTCTGCGGGTTCACCGTCCTGCTGGAGCTGGGTTTCCTGCACGGGCGGGAGAAACTGAGCCCGCGTACGGTGCACGCGCTGCTGACCGTTTGATCCGCCTTCGATGTTCCTCGCCCGGCCGGGCGGTGTCGATTGAGCGGTTCGGCCGGGCCTAACGGGATGCGGGTGCGGGTAGGATGGGCGTTCCAGAGGGCCACCCCTGGGAGAAATCGACTTCGGCGGGCATCACGCACCGGCGGGGTTCTCGGCGTAGGTGATGAGGAGGCCGGTGTCCAGCGACGTCGTCCCTCCGGCGGAGGGCACGGTGCAACCGACCCAGAACTCGCGGACCGGCTCGGGCGATGCCACGCCCGGCGACCGGGCTCGCGCTGACGACCGGACCGCTGTCAACGGGACCCCGCCCGTGACTGCGGCCGGCGACCTCGAAACCACCCAGGCACTCGCGCCGGCCGGTGAGACGGTCGGTTTCGGATTGGCCGGCGCGCCCACCGGCCGGCGGGTGCGGGCCCGGCTGGCCCGGTTCAACGCGCCCTGGCAGAGCACGCAGGTCAGCGAGGTGCTCGAACCGCTGATCGCCACGCACCGGGCGAGCCACCCCAAGGCTGATGTCCGTCAGCTGCAGAAGGCGTTCGACGTGGCGGCCCGCTGGCACTCCGGGCAGTACCGCAAGTCCGGCGATCCGTACATCACGCATCCGCTCGCCGTGGCGACCATCCTGGCCAACCTCGGCATGGACACCACGACGCTGGTGGCCGCGCTGCTGCACGACACGATCGAGGACACCGACTACGGCCTCGAGCAGATGCGCAACGACTTCGGCGCCGAGGTGGCGCTGCTGGTCGACGGCGTGACCAAGCTCGACCGGGTGAAACTCGGCGACGCCGCGAAGGCGGAGACCATCCGCAAGATGGTGGTCGCGATGGCCAAGGACCCGCGGGTCCTGGTGATCAAGCTGGCCGACCGGCTGCACAACATGCGCACGCTGACCTTCCTGCCCCGTCCCAAGCAGGAGCAGAAGGCCAAGGAGACGCTGGAGATCCTGGCCCCGCTGGCCCACCGGCTGGGTATGAACACGATCAAGTGGGAGCTGGAGGATCTCGCCTTCGGCACCCTCTTCCCGAAGCGGTTCGAGGAGATCAACCGCCTGATCGGGGAGCACCAGCCGCAGCGTGAGGCGCTGCTGCGCCAGGTGACCAACCGGGTCCAGCTGGACCTGAAGTCGGCGAAGATCAAGGCCGAGGTGACCGGCCGGCCCAAGCACCTCTACTCGATCTATCAGAAGATGATCGTCCGGGGCCGGGACTTCAACGACATCTACGACCTGGTCGGCGTGCGTATCCTGGTCGACACGGTGCGTGACTGCTATGCCGCGCTGGGCGTGATCCACGCGAACTGGCAGCCGGTGCCGGGCCGGTTCAAGGACTACATCGCGATGCCGAAGTTCAACATGTACCAGTCGTTGCACACGACGGTCATCGGCCCGACCGGTAAGCCGGTCGAGATGCAGATCCGCACGTTCGCGATGCACCGCACCGCCGAGTTCGGCATCGCCGCGCACTGGAAGTACAAGGAGCAGAAGGGCGCGACGATCGTCGGCCCGCCGGCGCACATCGACGAGATGACCTGGCTGCGGCAGCTGCTCGACTGGCAGCGGGAGGCGAGTGACCCGTCCGAGTTCCTGGACGCGCTGCGCTTCGACCTCTCCAGCCAGGAGGTCTACGTCTTCACGCCGAAGGGCGACGTGATCCCGCTGCCGACCGGGTCGACGCCGGTCGACTTCGCGTACGCGGTGCACACCGAGGTCGGGCACAAGTGCATCGGCGCGCGGGTGAACGGCAAGCTGGTGCCGTTGGAGTCGACGCTCTCCAACGGCGACGTGATCGAGATCTTCACGTCCAAGTCCAACACGGCCGGCCCGACGCAGGACTGGCTCGGCTTCGTGAAGAGCCCCCGGGCGCGGACGAAGATCCGGCAGTACTTCAACAAGGAGCGCCGCGAGGAGGCGATCGAGGCCGGCAAGGACGCGATCGTCAAGGCGATGCGCAAGCAGGGCCTGCCCCTGCAACGGATGCTGACCAGCGAGAACCTCACCACCATCGCGCGCGACCTGCACCTGCCGGATGTCGCCTCGCTCTACGCCGCGGTCGGCGAGAGCACGGTCTCCGCCCAGTCGGTGGTGGCCAAGCTGGTGGCCGGCTTCGGTGGCGAGGAGGGGGCGGTCGAGGACATCGCCGAGACCGCCGTCGCGACCCGTCCGCCGCGCAACCGCAGCACCGCGCAGGACCCGGGTGTGGTGGTGAAGGGTGTCTCGGACGTCTGGGTGAAACTGGCCCGCTGCTGCACCCCGGTGCCCGGCGACGCGGTGTTCGGCTTCGTCACCCGCTCCGGCGGGGTCAGCGTGCACCGGGAGGACTGCGCCAACGCTCAGGACCTGCGCGAGCAGGAGGAGCGCGTGGTCGAGGTGAGCTGGAAGCCGACGTCCGCGTCGACGTTCCTGGTCGCCATCCAGGTGGAGGCGCTGGACCGGCACAAGCTGCTGGCCGACGTGACCCGGGTGCTCTCCGAGGAGCGGGTGAACATCCTGTCCGCGACGGTCACCACGACCCGCGACCGGGTGGCGGTGAGCCGGTTCACCTTCGAGATGGCCGACCCGAAGCACCTGGGCCACCTGGTGGCGGCGGTGCGCAAGGTCGACGGGGTCTTCGACGCGTACCGGGTGACCTCCGGCGCCTGAGCCGCCCCGAGGCCGCCGGGCCGGGTGATCCGATCTCCGGCCCGCGGCGGGACCGGCCGGGCCGTGCCCGAGGGTTGACGGGGCGCCACGTCGGCCGGCGTCGGCCGGGCCGTGCCCGCAGGTGGGGTGACGCCGGGTCGCTGGGCCGCGGCGGGATCGGCGGGGCCGTGTCCGCGCGCTCAGCGGACACCGGGCGTGGACACGCGGGGTGGCCGGGAGGCCTGCGGGCGGGACTCCGAGGGCGTACCGGAAAAGAAAAAGAGCGACCCCCGGCGGAGTCGCTCTTTCTCGCGGACCCTGCGTCAGGAGACCGACATGGTCTTGATGACGAGTTCCTTCTTCGGGTGACCGCCGCCGGCCGAGGACGCGAACGCGCCGTCGTCGCCGGCCTTGACCACCGACTTCACGATGTCCAGGCCCGTGTTGATGGTGCCGAGCAGCGTGTAGTCCGCCGGAAGCTGGGTGTCCTCCGAGCAGATGAAGAACTGGCTGCCGGTGCTGTTGGGACTCTGGGTCTTGGCCATCGCGATCGAGCCCGCGGGGTACGGCTTCTGCGTGTCGGTCGGCAGGTTCTCCTCGGCCATCGTGTAGCTCGGGCCGCCGGTGCCGTCGGTCTTGCGGTAGCCCTTGCCGGTGGCGAACGGGTCGCCGCACTGCAGGACCTTGAAGTTGTCCTCGTTGACCAGGCGGTGGCACTTGGTGTTGTCGAGGAACTTCTTCGACGCGAGGTGTTTGTAGCTGGCGCCGGTGCAGGGCGCCTTGCTCAGGTCGATGGTCGCCGCGATCGGGCCGAGGTTGGTGTCGAAGGTCAGCACGCTGGTGCCGGTGTTCGGCACGGTGGCCGGCGGAAGGCCGACGTCCTTGACCTTGCCACCGCTCGCCTCGGCCGTGGCCTTGTCGACCGGGGTCCAGGTGCAGGCGACCATGCCGGCCGGGGTGGTGCTGCCACCCGCGGTCGTCTTCTTGTCGTCCTTCTTTAGGGCGCTCACGATCCACACGGCCGCGCCGGCGATCACCACCACGGCCAGGGCCGACCCGATGAGCGCCTGCTTGCGGCGCCGGCTCTTGGCCGCCGCGGCCCGCTCGGCCATCTCCTTCTCGAGCCGGGCCCGCGCCGCCGCGCGCTGCCGGTCCTTGATCGACGACACGTCGTTCCTCCTGCTGGTCTCTTCCGAACTCACGACTGCGCGCTCGCCGAGGGTGCGGCCGTGGCGGCGGCATCCGCGCCGACGGTCAAAGTGTTGATGGTGATCTTCTCCTTGGGCTTGACCTTGTCGCCCGCGTCGTCGGCCACCGTCGGGATCTTGCCGATCTTCGCCAACGTGTCGAGTCCGCCGCTCACCCGGCCCACGATGGAGTACGGCGCGTCCGTGGTCGGCGCGTAATCCTTGAAGAAGATGAGGAACTGGCTGCCGTTGTTGCCGGCCGGGTTGCCGAACAGCGTCACGGTGCCTTTCGGGTAGAGAACGGCGGGCTTCGCGCCGGCGCTCGGCGACGGCTCCGGCAACGCCGGCGGGTTCTCGTCGTAGAAGGTGTAGAGCGGGCCCCCGTTGTTGGTGCCGCTCGGGTCGCCACAGTGCACCGCGCCGATGTCGAGGATCTCGTGGCAGTCGGTGTTGTCGTAGAACTTCTTGCCGGCGAGGTGGGTGAAGCTGGCGGCGGCGCAGGGCGAGCTCGCCACGTCCACGCTCACCGTGATCGGGGCGCCCTGGTTGGTGCTGATCGTCATGGTCTCGGTGCCGGTCTGCGGGATGTCCCTGCCGGGCGGGGTGCCCACATCCGTCCGCTCCGGGTTGTCGGCCTTGTCCAGCGGCGACCACAGGCACACGTCGGCGGCCTCGGTGGTGGGGTCCCGGTCGCTGTCGAACGCGCCCCCGATCCAGGCGCCGCCGACCGCGACGAGCACGACGGCCAGGCCGGTGCCGACGCCCGCCAGGATCCGGCGGCGACGCCGCTCCCGCACCGCCCGGCGTGCCATCTGGCGTTCGTATTTCGCGCGCGCGAGCTTGCGCTGCCGGTCCTTGCTGGGAGCCACTAACGCTGTCCTTCCCTGTGCATGTCAAAGGGTGCGGGACGCCACACGCCCGCAAGAGTGTACGGCTACCTCCTGAGAAAGTCGTGTGCGGCTGCCCAGCTAGGCTCGTTACGATTCGCACCTGTTTTTTCGTCTGGGGGAGGAACCGGCTGTGCTCGTCGCCAGCTTTCCGGCGCAGGCCTTCGGCACCAACTGTTACGTGGTGGCCGCCGGCCCGGGCGAGCAGTGTCTGGTCGTCGATCCCGGCATCGGCGTGCTCGACCAGCTGGACGAGGTGCTCGCGCAGCACCGGCTGTCCCCGGCCGCGGTGCTGCTGACCCACGGCCACCTGGACCACACGTTCTCGGTCGCGCCGGTGTGCGGGGCGCGCGGGATCACGGCGTACGTGCACCCGGCCGATCTGGAGATGCTCGCCGACCCGGCCAAGGGGCTGAGCGCGGATCTGACCGCGCTGTTCGGCGGCCGCCTGCCGTACTCGGAGCCGGAGGACGTCGCGGAGCTGGCCGACGGGGCCGTGCTCTCGCTGGCCGGCCTGGAGGTCACCGTCGACCACGCGCCCGGCCATACCGGCGGGTCGGTGCTGTTCCGCCTGCCGGGCGCGGCCTCCTCCTGGGACGCGGAGGAGATCTGTCTCTCCGGAGACGTGCTCTTCGCGGGCTCGATCGGACGCACCGACCTGCCGGGCGGCAGCACCCCGACGATGATGGCCAGCCTGCGGGACAAGATCCTGCCGCTGGCCGACGACACCGTCGTGCTGCCCGGCCACGGACCGGCCACCACCATCGGCCGCGAGCGCGCGTCGAACCCGTACCTGCGGGAACTGATCGCGGCGCCCGGCCGCGGATTGTAGGAGAGACAGTGCCCATTTCCGGCTTCCCCGAGTGGCTGCCGCCCCAGCGCATGATCGAGCAGTACGTGCTGGACAAGATCCGTTCCACATTCGAGCTGTACGGCTTCGCGCCGCTGGAGACCCGCGCCGTCGAACCCCTGGAGACGCTGCTGTCCAAGGGGGAGACCTCCAAGGAGGTCTACCTGCTGCGCCGGCTGCAGGACTCCGGCGACACCCCGGCCAAGGGCGAGGACCAGCTCGGTCTGCACTTCGACCTGACCGTGCCGTTCGCGCGTTTCGTCGTGGAGAACCACGGCAGGCTGCAGTTCCCGTTCCGGCGGTACCAGATCCAGAAGGTGTGGCGCGGCGAGCGCCCGCAGGAGGGCCGCTACCGCGAGTTCCTCCAGGCCGACATCGACGTGGTGAACCGGGACACCCTGCCGTTCCACTTCGACACCGAGATGCCGCTGGTGATCGGTGACGTGTTCCGGTCGCTGCCGATGCCCCGGGCGGTCATCCTGGTCAACAACCGCAAGGTCTGCGAGGGCTTCTACCGCGGCCTCGGGTTCGAGGACACGGCGCAGGTGCTGCGTACCATCGACAAGCTCGACAAGGTCGGGCCGGACAAGGTCGCCGCGCTGCTGGTGGAGACCGCCGGGGCCACCGACGCCCAGGCGGCCGCCTGCCTGCGGCTCGCGGAGATCTCCGCGACCGACGGCTCGTTCGTCGAGCGGGTGCGCGCGCTCGGGGTGACCGACCCGCTGCTCGACGAGGGCCTGGGCGAGCTGCTCCAGGTCGTCGAGACGGCGAACGAGCACGCGCCCGGCCTGGTCCGCGCCGAGCTGAAGATCGCCCGGGGGCTGGACTACTACACCGGGACGGTGTACGAGACGCAGCTCGAAGGCTACGAGCGGTTCGGCTCGATCTGCTCCGGCGGCCGCTACGAGACGCTCGCCTCGGTCGGCAACACCCGCTTCCCGGGCGTCGGCATCTCGATCGGCGTCTCGCGGATGCTCGGCCTGCTCTTCGGGCAGGACGCGCTGAGCGTGTCCCGCCCGGTGCCGACCTGCGTGGTGGTGGCGCTGCCCAGTGACGACCGGCGCGCCGAGTGCGACCGGATCGCGGCGGCGCTGCGCAAGCGGGGCATCCCGACCGAGGTGGCGCCGACCGCGGCGAAGTTCGGCAAGCAGATCCAGTTCGCCGACCGGCGCGGCATCCCGTATGTCTGGTTCCCCGGCGAGCCGGACACGGTCAAGGACATCCGTTCGGGTGAGCAGGTCGAAGCCGACGCCTCGGCCTGGGCGCCGCCGGCGGCCGACCTGCACCCGGTGGTCACCGGCCGGTGACGGCCCGGCCGATCGGCGTCCCGCCCGCCCGCGCGGCGGGGCGCCGCGGCCGGTGGCCCGGTGGGTTCCCGCGCCGGTGACCCTCCCGGCGCGCGCCGGGAGAGTGCTCCGTGGTCCGGCAGCCGGGCGGTCAGGGGCGGGGCAGATCGAAGATGAGGCAGCTGGAGGTCGCGTGCGCGACCAGGCGGTCGCGCGCGTCGGTGAGCCGGGCCTCGGCCAGCGCGGTGCGGCGGCCCCGCTGCAGGACCGTGCCGGTGCAGGTCAGCGTGCCGGAGTCGACGGTCACCGGGCGCAGGAACTTCACGTTGAGATCCATGCTGGTGTAGCCGACGCCGACCGGCAGGGTGGTCTGCACCGAGCAGGCGGCCGCGGTGTCCAGCAGGGTGGAGATGATCCCGCCGTGCACGGTGCCGATCGGGTTGTAGTGGAACTCCTGCGGGTCGAGCCCGATGGTGACGCTGCCCTCCCGGGCGTGCAGGCCGCTGCCGCCGATCAACTGGAAGATCGGCGGGGGCGGGACCTCGCCGGCCGCCATCGCCTGCAGGATCTCCAGGCCGCTGCGCCGGGCGAGCAGCTTGACGTGCTCGGTGGGGTCGGTCCAGGAGAAGGTGCGGGTCCGGGTCGGAACCGCGGCATCCTGAGTCTGCGTCATGGATGCAGGCTGGCACCCGCTTGCTGCGTCTGTCAACGAGACCTAGCCTCGATGCATGGTCGGACAGGTCACACCCTCGACGCCGCCGCGTTCGGACTCGGCACCGGGGGCGGCCCGGGACTCGTCATCGGCGGCGGCCCGGGAGACGGCGCCCGAGGCGGGCCGGGACGCGCTGCCCGAGGCGGCCGGGGCGGCGCGGCACGGGGCCCGGGACGCGGCGCCCGAGGCGCTCGCCTGGGACGTGGACAACTGCACCATCGGGCGGGCCATGGCGATCCTCGGCGAGAAGTGGACGATGGTCGTGCTGCGCGAGGTGTTCACCGGCATCCGCCGCTTCGACGACATGCGGGTGCGCACCCGGATTCCGCGGCAGGTGCTGGCGAACCGGCTGGCCGCGCTGGTCGGGCACGGGGTGCTGCGCCGTGAGCCGTACCGGGAGCCCGGCGCCCGGGTGCGCCACGAGTACCGGCTGACCGAGAAGGGCTTCGCGCTCTACCCGGTGCTGGTGGCGCTGGCCGGATGGGGCGACCGGTACCTGGCCGACCCGCAGGGTCCGCCGATCCGGTTCGTGCACCGCGACTGCGCCGCCGAGCTGCACGTGGAGGTGCACTGCGCGGCCGGGCACCCGGTCACCGACCGGCGCGACGTGCTGCCCCGGCCGGGCCCGGGTGCGCGCCGGCGGCGGCCGGAACTCTAGATTCCTCGGCGTGGCGCTCGCGCAGACAGCACAGAAGACCGAGGTGCCGGGCAGCGCCTGGCAGCCGCTGCGTGAGCCGGTGTTCCGCGCTCTGTGGATCGCCGTCCTGGCCGGCAACGCCGGCACGTGGATGCAGACGGTCGGCGCCCAGTGGCTGGTGGTGTCCGAGCCGGACGCCGCGACCTGGGTCAGCCTGGTGCAGACCGCGACCACGCTGCCGGTGCTGCTGTTCGCGCTGCCGGCCGGCGCGCTCGCCGACGTGCTGGACCGGCGGTGGCTGCTGCTCGGCGTACAGGTGGGGCTGTTCGCCGTCGCCGCGACCCTGGCCGCGGTGACCGCCGCCGGGCGCGTCGGCCCGGCCCTGCTGCTGGTCTTCACCTTCCTGCTGGGCTGCGGGCAGGCGCTGACCCTGCCGTCCTGGCAGGCGGTGATCCCGGAGATCGTCCCGCACGACCAGCTGCCGTCGGCCTCCGCGCTCGGCGCGGTCAACACCAACCTGGCCCGCTCGGCCGGTCCGGCGCTGGCCGGCCTGCTGGTCGCGCACTTCGGTTCGGCCCTGGTCTTCGCGCTGAACGCGCTGTCGTTCGCGATCTTCGCGGTGGCTCTGCTGCGCTGGCGACGCCCGCCGCGGCGGCCGGCGGGCCACCCGGAGCGCTTCGGCGCGGCGCTGCGCGCCGGTGGCCGCTACGTGCGCTTCTCGCCGGTGATCCGCCGGGTTCTCGGCCGGGTGCTGCTGTTCGTGCTGCCCGGCAGCGTGGTGTGGGGCCTGCTGCCGCTGGTGGCCAGCCGGGAGCTGCGGATGGGGGCCGGCGGTTACGGCCTGCTGCTGGCCGCGCTCGGCGTCGGCGCGATCGCCGGGGCGCTGCTGATGCCCCGGGCCCGCCGGGTGCTGAGCACCAACCGGACGATCGTCGCGACCGGTGTCGTCTACGGCGCCGCGCTGCTGGTCATCGCGCTCGTCCCGCACCGGTACGCGGTGCCGCCCGCCCTGGTCGCCGCGGGGCTGGCGTGGATGATGCTGGTGTCGCGGATGAACGCGGCGATGCAGCTGTTCCTGCCCAACTGGGTCCGGGCCCGCTCGCTCGCGGTCTACCAGCTGGTCTTCGCCGGCGGGCAGGCGCTCGGCGCGTTCGCCTGGGGGCAGGTCGCCGGGGCGGTCGGCCTGCGGCCCGCCTTCGCGGTCGCGGCGGTCCTGATGTCGGCCGGCGCCCTGACCGTACGCCGCTGGCCGGTGCACACGCACGAGAACGAGGACCACAGCCCGGCGGTGTTCTGGGCCGAGCCGCATCTCATGCTGCAGCCGCACCTGGACGACGGCCCGATCCTGGTCTCCGTCACCTACCGGGTGCGCGAGGCCGACGTGAGCGGGTTCCTGGCCGCCATGCGGCGGTTGCGCGGCTCCCGGCAGCGCACCGGCGCCACCCGGTGGGGGCTGTTCCGCGACGGCGCCGAGCCGGGCCGGTTCGTCGAGGTCTACCTGGTGCCGACCTGGGAGGAGCACCTGCGCCAGCACGAGAGCCGGCTGACCGGGGAGGACGAACGGATCGAACGGGCGGTGATCGCGCTCGCCGAGGGTCCGCCCGAGGTGCGACACCTGCTCCCCGCAGAGCATTCCGATTAGTCGTATGTTGCGGTTTTGTTCCGATTAGCCTCAACAGTGGCCCGCGCGGGCCCTGCTGAGGAGGCACGGTGGATGCCCGGCTACTGATCATGGGAGGCGCTGCCGGACCGGCGTTGCTCGTCCGGTTCGTGGAGCTCGCCGGGGCGGCTGCGGCCCGGATCCTGGTCATCGCCACCGCCACCGAGGAGCCGGAGACGGCCGAGGAGTTCTACGTCGACACCTTCACCGCCCTGGGCGCCGGCTCGGTCCGCCCGCTGCGCCTGACCACCCGCGCCGACGCGAACGCGCCCGGCATCGCCGCCGAGCTGCGCGCCGCCACCGGGGTGTTCTTCACCGGCGGGGACCAGGAGCGGATCACCACCGTGCTGGGCGGCACGGCCGCCGACTCGCTGCTGCAGGAGCTGGTGGCCGCCGGCGCGATCGTGCTCGGCGGCACCAGCGCCGGGGCGGCGATGATGTCGGCCACCATGATCGTCGGCGGGGACGGGCCGGGGGTCACCGCGGCGAGCGTGCGTACCGGTCCCGGCCTGGAGTTCCTCCCGGGCGTGCTGATCGACCAGCACTTCGCCCAGCGCGGGCGGCTGAACCGGTTGCTCAGCGCGGTCGCCCGGTACCCGCACGAGCTCGGCCTGGGCATCGACGAGGACACCGCGATCCTCACCGACGGCGACCGGTTCGAGGTGCTCGGCAGCGGCGCGGTGACGGTCGTCGACGCGGGCGCCGCCACCGACATCCGGGTTCCGCCGTCCGGGCCGATCGCGCTGGCCGGGGCACGTATCCACGTGCTGCCGGCCGGGCACACCTTCCATCTCACCGGCCGCGTGCCGGGCGCACCGGCCGGGGAGAACCGGGCCGGGGATCGGGGACGAGCCGCATGAAGATCGAGAGTCTGCGCCGCTTACGCGGCCCCAACGTGTATCTGTCGCGGCCGGCGGTGGTCGCCCGGCTCCGGCTGGAGGAGCTGACCGGCCGCGAGACCTCGGACGTCACCGGGTTCACCGAGCGCCTGCTGCGGGCGCTGCCCGGGCTGGCCGAGCACCACTGCGCGGCCGGCGCCCCCGGCGGGTTCGTCAGCCGGCTGCGCGGGGGAACCTACTTCGGCCACGTCACCGAGCATGTCTGCCTGGAGCTGTCCCAGCTGATCGGCCGGGACGTCAGCTTCGGCCGGACCGTGTCGGCCGGCGAGCCGGGCCGGTACGACGTCATCCTGGAATGCCCGGTCGACGAGTCCCCGGACTCCGGGGTGCCGGGCGAGCTGCTGGACGCCGCGGTCGAGCTGGTACTGGCGGTCCACGACGGAGCGGCCACCGGGCTGCCCGCCACCCGGCTGGCCGAGCTGGCCGCCGCCGCCGAGCGTGAGGCGCCCGGGCCGAGCACCCGGGCGATCATCGCCGCCGCCCGGCGCCGGGGCATTCCGGTGGAGCGGTTCGGCGACCTCAGTCTGGTACGGCTCGGCTGGGGCACCCGGCGGCGGATGGCGTGGGCCGCGATGACCGACCGGACCGGTGGCGTGGGGATCGACATCGCCGGCGACAAGCACGTCACCCGGCGGCTGCTCGGCGAGGCCGGCATCCCGGTCGCTCCCGGCGGCGTGGCCGGCGGCCCGGAGGAGGCGGTCGCGCTGCTGGGGGAGCTGGGCGCGCCGGTCGTGGTGAAGCCCCGGCACGGCCGCCAGGGGCACCGCGTGGCGCTGGGCCTGAGCACCCCCGAGGACGTCGAGCGGGCCTGCCGGGCGGTCGGCGGCGACGTGGTGGTGGAACGGCAGCTGGACGGCCGCGACTATCGCGTGCTCACGGTGGCCGGCGAGGTGGTGGCGGCCGCCGAGCGGATCGCCGCGCACGTGGTCGGCGACGGCCGGTCCAGCCTGGCCGAGCTGGTCGAGCAGGCCAACGCGGACCCGCGCCGCGGCGTCGGGCACTCCCGGGTGCTGACCCGGATCGCGCTGGACGCCGAGGCGCTGCGGCTGGCCGCCGGGCAGGGCTACGACCGGACCGGCGTGCCGGCCGACGGCGAGACCGTCTGGCTGCACGCGTGCGCCAACCTCTCCACCGGTGGGACCAGCCGGGACGTCACCGACCAGATGCACCCCGACGTGACCCGGCTGTGCCAGCGGGTGGCCGCGCTGGTCGGGTTGGACATCGCCGGCATCGACCTGCGGCTGCCGGACATCGCCGCGCCGCTGCCCCCGACCGGCGAGCGGGACCCGGTGGCCGGGGTGATCGAGGTGAACGCGGTGCCCGGGCTCCGGATGCATCTGGCCCCGGCGGGCGGCCGGGCCCGGGACGTCGGCGACGCGATCGTGCGCGCGATGTTCCCCGGCGGCTCCGACGGACGGATCCCGACCGTGGCGGTGACCGGCACCAACGGCAAGACCACGGTGACCCGGCTGACCGCGCACCTGCTCAGCGGGGGCGGCCACCGGGTCGGCACGACCACCACCGACGGGGTGTACGTGGACGGCCGGCTGATCTACCTGGCCGACGCCACCGGCCCCCGCTCGGCGCAGCAGGTGCTCGGCGATCCGCAGGTCGAGGTGGCGGTGCTGGAGACGGCGCGCGGCGGCCTGCTGCGGCGCGGCCTCGGCTACGACTGGTCGGACGTCGGGGTGATCACCAACATCACCGCCGACCACCTGGGGCAGGACGGGCTGGACTCGATCGAGGATCTGGCGCACGTCAAGGCGGTGGTCGCCGAGCGGGTCCGCGACGGCGGCACGCTGGTGCTGAACGTGGACGACCCGTGGGTGCGCAGCCTGCCCGACCGACCCCGGGTGCGTGCCGACCGCAAACGGCTGGTGTGGTTCGGGCTGGACCCGGCCAATCCGGTGCTCACCGAGCATCTGGGGCGTGGCGGCACGGCGTACGTGCTGCACGACGGCTGGCTGGTGCAGGCCACCGGGGCGCGGCGGATGCCGCTGCTGCGCCTGGCGGAGGTGCCCGGCGCCTACGGCGGGGCCGCTCCGCACGCCGCCGCGAACGCTCTCGCCGCGATCGCCGCGGCCCGGGCGCTGGGCGCGCGCCCGGAGACCGTGGCCGTCCGGCTGACCGAGTTCGATCCGGGCGTGGACAACCCGGGGCGGGGCACCCTGCTGCGCCTCGGCGACGTCTCGATCTTCCTGGACTACGCGCACAACCCGGCCGCCCTGGCCGCGACGCTGCGCACGCTGCACCGGCTGTGGGGGGCGAACCGGTGCGTGGCCGCCGTGACGCTGCCCGGCGACCGGCGCGACGACCTGCTGGCGGCCTCCGCGCAGATCCTGGCGGACGGGCTGACCCGGGCGGTCCTCTACGACGACCGGGACCCGCGGGGGCGGCCGGCCGGGGAGGTGTCCGGGCTGGTCGAGCAGGAGATGCGGGTGCGCCGGCCGCAGATCCGGGTGCTGCGCGCGGACGATTTCCGGCAGGCGGTGACCACCGGGCTGGACCTGACCGCTCCGGGTGAGGTGCTGCTGGTGATCTACGAGAAGTACGCGCCGGTGCGGGCCTTTCTGGGCGAGCTGGGCGCGGTCCCGGCCGGGGCCCATCCGGCGGCGCCGATCCGGCCGGCGGTGCACGCCATGTCGCCACTGGGCCGCGACCTCACCGCGCATGCTTCGGCGATGTCGAGGAGTGTGACAGATCATGGACATCTATGAGATCGCACGGTAACCACGTCATCACCGTCGGTCATGTCCGCTGCCGCGGGGTCACGCCATAGGTTGAAGCCGCAAGTTCCGACGAAGCGGGCAATCCCCGTGTGCGGCTGTGGCCCTGCGTGATCGAGCCGTTGCGGAAACCGCTTTCCTGACCGTTCGTACGCGCGCACGCGTCGTTCAGCCGATCCCACAGACGGTAATGATTGCCTGGTAGATCGCATGGTGGCCGCTCGAACTGACGGCCGATAGGGACTAACATCCTCGCCGTCGATGGGGAATGCTCGGGGGTCCGACGGTGGGTGCCCGACGCGCCCGGCGCCGGACGGCATGGCGGTGCGGTCCGGTGTTTCTCGAAGCGCGCATGTGGGGGCACATGAGCACGACGGACCTGCCCGGTTCGGGTCTGCTCGCCGGCCGGTACCGGCTGGTCGAGCGCCTCGGCGCCGGCGGGATGTCAGTGGTGTGGCGAGGGTTCGACGAAGTGCTGGGGCGCCAGGTCGCGGTGAAGGTGCTGCCCCCGTCCACCAGCGCGGATCCCTCGTTCCGGCGGCGCCTGCGGGCCGAGGCCCAGGCCGCGGCCCGGCTGAGCCACCCGCACATCACCAACGTGTACGACTACGGCGAGGCCAGCACCGTCGACGGTGAGGCGGTGCCCTACGTCGTGATGGAGCTGGTCGACGGCGAGTCGCTGGCCGCCGTGCTGGCCCGGGTCCGCACCCTGCCGTGGCACACCGCGGTGCGGATCAGCGCCGATGTGGCCGCCGCGCTGGCCGCCGCACACGCGCGCGGCATCGTGCACCGCGATGTCACCCCGGCCAACGTCATGCTCACCGCGTCCGGCGCCAAGGTGGTCGACTTCGGCATCTCCGCCCTGATCGGGGAGAACGACACCGACCCGGACGGCAGCCTGCTGGGCACCCCGGCCTACCTCGCTCCGGAGCGGCTGGACGGCGGCCAGGTCAGCCCGGCCACCGACGTCTACGCGGTCGGCCTGCTGATCTACCGGATGCTGATCGGTCAGCTCCCGTGGGATGTGGGCACCACCACGGCGCTGCTGCGCGCGCACCAGTACACCGAGCCCGAGCCGCTGCCGCCGGTCGACGGGCTGCCGCCCGAGGTGGACCTGCTGATCGGCCGGTGCCTGGAGAAACGCCCGGCGGACCGGCCGCTCACCGCCGAGCTGGCGCACGTGCTGGCCGGGGTGGCGGCGCTGGCCCCGGCGGCCGAGCTCAGCGGCCTGCGAGCGGGCTGGGAGGACGGCGGGGAGAACACCACGATCCTCCCGTCCGGCTACCCGTACGTCGGCCTGGGCCCGGCCGGGGACGCCGCGGAGCCGGCTCCGGCCCGGCGCGCCGCGCCGCCGCTGCGCCCGGGCGCCGGTGGTCTGCCGGACCCGCCGGTCGTGCCGGCCGGTGACCCGGCGCCGGCGCGCGGCCCGCAGCAGCTGCGGTCCCGCCGGGTCCTGGTGATGGCCGGCACGGTCGCGGTGCTCAGCCTGCTGACGTACGGGTGGAGCATGGCCGCCGGCCCGGAGGGCGCCGACGAGCGGGCCAACGCGGTCACGCCCGGCCCGAGCCTGCTCCCGGCGGCCGGCAACTGCATCGTCAGCTACGCCGTCTGGTCGCAGACCGGCAAGCGGTTCAAGGCCCAGGTCACCCTGGCCAACCGGGGCGACCAGGCGGTCGGGAAGTGGGACCTGTGGTTCCTGATGCCCGGCGACCAGGTGCTCTCCGGCAAGGGCAGGCTCGACCTGACGCAGGACCGGCGGGCGGTCACGGTCCGCTCGGCCGGCCCGTTGAAGCCGCAGGAGAACACCACGCTGGAGATCGCCGGGCGCTACGCCAGGAGCAACGCCGCCCCGATGGTCTTCCAGCTCAACGGGAAGAACTGCGACACGTTCGTGTCCAACGAGCCGGGAGCGCCGTCGCGGCCGGTGGAGCGGCTGTCCGACGGCACCGTGCGGTTCGGCGAGCCGGCCTCGCGCAGCACCCCGAAGCCCGGGATCTCGGTCGATCCGGGCGGGATCGTGCACATCACGCCGACCCGGTCCAGCGGCACGCCGTCCAGCACCCGCACCAGCAGGCCGACCGGCGCCGCCACCAGCTCGGCCCCGCCGCCCGGTGGCGGCGACGGCGAGCCGGTCCCGGGCACGTCCTCGTTCGCCGTGGAGCCCTCGGTGCCCGCCTCGGAGGGGCCGGGCGGGGTCGAGCCCTCGATCTCGGTCCCGACCGGGCTGCCGGGCGGCGGCGCGCCGGACGACGACTGCGACAGCGAGGCGGACTGCCCGGCGAGCACCGGCTGAACCCCGGGCGGTCCGGCGGCTGCGGCGGCCCGGCGGCCACCGGCTGAACCCCGGGCGGTCCGGCGGCTGCGGCGGCCCGGCGGCCACCGGCTGAACCCCGGCGCACCGGTGGCTGCGGCAGCGCGCCCGGCGACCACCGGCTGACTCCGGGCGTACCGGTGGCTGCGGCAGCGCGGGGGAGCGCCCGGAGCCGCCGGGGCGGTCCGTGCCGACCGGCGGCCGCGGTCGCGGACATGCGCGGCGTTTCCCGATCCGCGGCGGAGAACTAAAGGCCGGACCCCTGTGATTGCGCCGGGCCCGGGGTGGGTAAGAGGCCATGCGGCCGGTAGTTCGCAGACTGGCTAGGACGTCCGTCGGGGCGGAAAAACCCGAGGCCGAAGCGGTGTCCACCGAGTTACGGTGAACCGAGAAAGACCGACGCTCTGCCTCGATCCGCCCGGGTTCGTCACGGTGTTTCGCACCGATTACCGACTGCCCGGTTCGGGGTACTTTCGCACGGCGTGGCTGCCATCCGGCAGGCCGCTCGCGGGGATGATGGGCGAGGACCGTACGGCTGGACGGCGGCCACGCCTGCGCCGACGCAGGTGTCAGCCGGACAATCAAGCAGGTCGTCGCAACGGGGAGTTCCACTAATGATCAGCACTGTGAAAGAACTGGCCGCCGAGGCGCTGTTCGTCTCGTGCCTGCAGCCGTCCGAGGACCCCAGCCGCGCCGCGGTGGAGGAAGCCATCACCAGCATGATCCTCCGGCACGGCAGCGACGGGTGCGCCGCCGGCGTGGCCACCGAGTTCGGTGACCACCCCGACTCCGCGGTCCGCCGGATGCGCTGGGTGCAGGCGGCGCTCGCGGAGTGCCTGACGCTACGGACACCGGTGATGCACTGAGGTTCCGTACCGTCCCTCCGGCGCATCCGCCCCGGTTCCGATTCGATAGGACGATCCGCGTGGTCGTCTGCCGTCCCGGCAGACGACCGGCGGATCGTCGCTTTTCCGCCTTTCTCGCCGGGTCCGGCGCGGTTCGTGCGCCGTGCGGAAGGCTGGTCCGAGTTGGTCCCATGCCGCCTGAGGTTTTTCGTGAAAAAGCTCCATAAAAGCAACCGAAATCCGGCCCCATTGCACCTGACGGCGGTCAGTCTTTTCCTCATCAGCCGGTATCACCAGCCGGTTCGTACGAGCGAGGAGGACTACGTGACCGCCACGACCGAGCTCCCCGCCGCCATCGGCATCACCCATGACGCGCCCTCCGCGCGCGACATCGAGGACCTGATCCGCGAACACATGCCGATGGTTGGCCATCTGGTCCGGGAACTGCTCAACCGGGTACCCGGCCACGTCCACGCAGATGACCTCTCGTCAGCCGGCTTTGCGGCGTTGCTCGGAGCGGCTCGTTCCTTCGACGTGACCCGTGGCATCCCGTTCCACCGCTTCGCCGCCGTGCGGATCCGCGGCGCGCTGCTGGACGAACTCCGTGGCCAGGACTGGGCCAGCCGATCGGTGCGGGCACGAGCACGGCGCGCGGCCAGCGCCCGCCAGGAACTCACCGCCGCCCTCGGGCGGACCCCCAGTGACGCCGAGGTCGCCGAGATGCTCGGGATCGGGCTCTCCGAGCTGGCCAGCGTCGAGGACGACGTACAGAAGGCCTCGTTGCTGAGCCTGCAGGGCTTCCCCACCGGGGCGGCCGAGGAGATGGTGCCGGAGCTGTCCGAGGGGCCGGAGGATCTGCTGCTCAAGCGGGAGCGGCTGGGCTACCTGCACCAGGCCATCCAGGCGCTGCCCGAGCGGCTGCGCCAGGTCGTCGAGGAGTCGTTCCTGCAGGAACAGCCGCTCAGCGAGGTGGCGGCCCGGCTCGGGGTGACCGAGTCCCGGATCTCCCAGCTGCGCACCGAGGCGCTGCGCCTGCTCCGGGAGGGCTTGAACAGCTCGCTCGCGCCGGAGCTGCTGACCGTCGCGGCGGGTGGCCCGCGCACCCGCAAGGGCTGCCTGCAACGGCGCCGCAGCGAGTACTTCGCGAAGGTTCAGCAGCAGGGCAATCTGCACACCCGGCTGGCACTGACCGACAGCCACGGCGTCCCGATCGCGGTCGCCGCCTGAAGCCGTTACCGCGGGGGTGGGAGAAGCGGAGGGCGGCCGGTCGGCCGCCCTCCGCCGCTTCACCCGAGCTCACCGGCGGCGGCAGAGCGGATCCAGCGCCGCCTGCACCGTACGGATGTCCGGCCCGACCGCCGTGGCCAGCACCCCCGGCCCGGCCAGCGGCATCACCGCGGCGTCCGGACCGGCCGGGGGCGTCGCGCCGAAGCCGGCCAGATCCGGTCCGGCCGCCACCAGCGTGCCCACCGCGCGTCCGCCGCCGAGCACCGCGGGACCGGCCCAGCCCGCCGCCCGCGGGCCCACCGCCAACTCGTGCCGGTACAGGGCGCGCCCGGCGTACGAGATCAGGGTGTCCGCGACGAAGTCGCCGGCGACCTCGCCGTGCCGGCCGCAGACCAGGTCGTCGCGCCACAGCAGCGACCCGCCGGCCGCCACCGCGACCCGGGTCACCGCGACGTGATCGCATCCGGCGGCGGCGATCAGCGGCTGCGGCAGCCACCGCAGCGTCCCGCCCGCCGCGACGGTCGCCTCGACCGTCAGCCGCGAGGCGGGAGCCGGTCGTCCGGGCAGCGCCAGCTGCGCCGCCACGCTGAACAGCGACAGCCGAGCGCCCGGACCCACCTCGATGCGCAACGACAGCTCGTCGCCGCGCAGCGGCCCGGCCGCCCCGCCGACCAGGTGCACCGCCACCCGGTCGCCGGCCGGTGGCCCGGTGCGCCGCAACAGCAGCGGCGCCTGCCCGCGCAGCACCGCCAGCCGCGTCCCGCCGGCCCCGTCCGCTTCCGCGACCACGCGCGCTTGCGCTCGCACCGTTGCGCCCCCGTCCCCGCCCGCCGCTGCCCGTGCCGCCTGCTCTCGTCCGGCAGCGCTTCCGGGTCCGCCGCCGCACGCCCGCCCCTGCCGGTGCCGCCTGCCTCGTCCGGCAGCGCTTGCGGGGCCGCCGCCGGCCCCTGCCCGTGCCGCCCGCCGCCGCGCCGGGGAGGGTCAGCCGGTGGCGCGGGCCGCGACCAGACCGCGGATCCACTCGGCGACCGGGGTCGCGGCCCGGTCCCGCGCCAGCGACAGGAACACCGTCGGCAGCCCGTGCCGGCGGGCCCGGGCGTCCCGGTCCATCACCGACAGGTCCGCGCCGACCAACGGCGCCAGGTCGGTCTTGTTGATCACGAGCAGGTCGGCCGTGGTCACCCCGGGGCCGCCCTTGCGCGGCACCTTGTCCCCGCCGGACACGTCCACCACGAAGATCTGCCGGTCGATCAGGCCCTTGCTGAAGGTCGCGGTCAGGTTGTCCCCGCCGCTCTCCACCAGCACCAGATCCAGCGGGCCGAGCGAGGACTCCAGGTCCTCGACGGCGTCCAGGTTCGCGGAGATGTCGTCGCGGATCGCGGTGTGCGGGCAGCAGCCGGTCTCCACCGCCCGGATCCGCTCCGCCGGGAGCACCCCGTTGCGCAGCAGGAAGTCCGCGTCCTCGGTGGTGTAGATGTCATTGGTCACCACGGCCAGCCGCAGCTGCTCGCCCAGCGCCCGGCACAGCGCCGCGACCAGCGCGGTCTTGCCGGAGCCGACCGGTCCGCCGATGCCGATGCGCAGCGCCCGCGGCCGGCCGCCGGTCGAGGGCAGCGGCGGGTGCGGGTCGATGCCCGGATCCGGATGGGTGTGCCCGGCCCCGGCGGGGCCGGGTGTGTGCGGTTCAGGATGCAAAGAGACGCACCTCCCAGGTGGCGTGGTGCTCGGCGCCGATGTCGAGCAGGGGAGCTCCCGCGGCCGGCAGGTCGTCGACCGGGTCGCCGGACCGGGCCGCCGCGGCCTGCGCGATCCGGTCGCAAACCGGCGCCAGTCGCGCCAGCAGGGCGTGCACCGCGTACGGATCGAGTCCGAGGAGCCGGACCGCCGCGCCGGCCGGCCCGGTGACCGTGCCGTGCGCCGCCGCCACCGCGGCCGCGCCCGGGGTCAGCCCGGCCCCGGCCGCCAGCGCGCCCAGCGCGACCGGCTGGTGGGGCTCCCGGCCGATCGCGGGGATCGGCCACATCGCCCGTCCGGCCCGCAGCAGCGCGCGCCCCTGCGCCCGGGACGCCCGGCGCAGCGCCGGGGACGGCGTCCGCGCGTCGAGCCCGGCGTCCAGCGCCGAGCACCGGGTGACGTCCCGGCAGGCCGCGGCGGTGAACGCGGCCGACACCAGCCCGCTGGTGGCCAGCTTGCCGCGCAGGAAGGCGTCCAGGTCCGCCACGCTGCGCACCCGGCCGGCGGCCACCTGTGCCTCCAGCCCCGCCGAGTGCGCGTGCGCGCCGGCGGGCAGCCGCCCGTCGGCGAGCAGCAGGAGCGTCGCCAGGCTCATCAGAAGAGGAAGTACCGCTGGGCCATGGGCAGCTCGGTCACCGGTTCGGGTTCGACGACCGCGCCGTCGATCCGCACCTCGAAGGTGTCCGCCCGGACCTCGATGCGAGGCATGGCGTCGTTGAGCGGCATGTCCGCCTTGCCGACCGACCGGGTGTCACCGACCGGGACCAGCGCCCGCCGGACCCCGATCCGGTCGCTGAGCAGCGCGTCGATGGCGGCCGGGGCGACGAAGGCGAGCGAGGTGTGCGCCGGGACGATCCCCTGGGCGCCGAACATCGGGCGCGGCAGCATCGGCTGCGGGGTCGGGATCGACGCGTTCGCGTCGCCCATCTGGGCGTACGCGATCATCCCGCCCTTGAGCACCAGCGCCGGCCGTACCCCGAAGAACGCCGGATCCCACAGCACCAGATCGGCGAGCTTGCCCGCCTCGACCGAGCCGACCTGCCCGGCCACCCCGTGCGCGACGGCGGGGCAGATCGTGTACTTGGCGACGTACCTTCTGGCCCGGTTGTTGTCGGCCGCCCCGTCGCCGGGCAGCGCGCCGCGGCGGGACTTCATCACGTGCGCGGTCTGCCAGGTACGCATGATCACCTCGCCGGCCCGCCCCATCGCCTGCGAGTCCGACCCGATCATGGAGATCGCGCCGAGGTCGTGCAGCACGTCCTCGGCCGCCATCGTGGACGGCCGGATCCGGCTCTCGGCGAAGGCCAGGTCCTCCGGCACCGCCGAGTTCAGGTGGTGGCACACCATCAGCATGTCGAGGTGCTCGGCGAGCGTGTTGCGGGTGTACGGCCGGGTCGGGTTCGTCGACGACGGCAGCACGTTGGGGTGCGACGCGACGGTGATGATGTCCGGCGCGTGCCCGCCCCCGGCGCCCTCGGTGTGGTACGCGTGGATCGAGCGGCCGCCGATCGCCCGGACCGTCTCCTCGACGAAGCCGGCCTCGTTCAGCGTGTCGGTGTGGATCGCGGCCTGCACCCCGGACGCCTCGCACACCCGCAGGCAGGCGTCGATCGCGGCCGGCGTGGTGCCCCAGTCCTCGTGCAGTTTGAAGCCGCCCGCGCCGCCGCGCAGCTGCTCCCACATCGCCTCCTCGGACATCGTGTTGCCCTTGCCGAGCAGCAGCACGTTGACCGGGAAGGGGTCGATGGCCTCCAGCATCCGGGCGAGGTGCCACGCGCCCGGGGTGATCGTGGTGGCCCGGGTGCCCTCGGCCGGACCGGTGCCACCGCCGATGATCGTGGTGACGCCGGAGGCGATCGCGGTGTCCAGGACGGTCGGACTGATCAGGTGCACGTGGCTGTCGATCGCCCCGGCGGTCAGGATTCTGCCGTTGCCCGCGATGATCTCGGTGCTCGCGCCGATCACCAGGTCCGGGTGCACCCCGTCCATGGTGTCCGGGTTGCCGGCCTTGCCGATCGCGGCGATCCGGCCGTCGCGGATGCCGACGTCGGCCTTGACGACACCCCAGTGGTCGAGCACCACCACGCCGGTGATCACGGTGTCCGGCACGCCGGCGGCGCGGCTGGCCCGGGACTGGCCCATCGATTCGCGGATCACCTTGCCGCCGCCGAAGACCACCTCGTCACCGGGCTGGGGCCCGGCGCTGCGGTCCTCCTCGATCTCGATCAGCAGGTCGGTGTCGGCCAGCCGGATCCGGTCGCCGGCGGTGGGTCCGTAGAGAGCCGCGTACCGGCTGCGCTCCAGATGGGTCACCGGGGGCTCCCGAAGCTGTCGCCGCCCGCCTCGCCGGTGTCCTCGTCCAGGGAGCCGGCGGGCTCGATATCGGTCGGATCGGGCTCGGCCGGGGGCGGCGGGACGTCCAGTGTCCCGCCGGCGAGCCCGCGCAGCCCCGGCACCACGCGGTCGCCGGCCAGCGGCACCAGCACGATGTCGCGGGGCATTCCCGGCTCGAAGCGGACCGAGGTGCCGGCCGGGATGGCCAGCCGGTGGCCCCAGGCGGCGGCCCGGTCGAACTCCAGGGCCGGGTTCGACTCGGCGAAGTGGAAGTGCGAGCCGACCTGGACCGGCCGGTCGCCGGTGTTGCGCACGGTCAGCGTCAGCGTGGCCCGGCCGGGGTTGAGGGTGATCCGGCCGTCGCCGAAGACGATCTCGCCCGGGATCATGAGATCGGCCCGTGCACGGTGACCAGCTTGGTGCCGTCCGGGAAGGTGGCTTCCACCTGCACCTCGGCCAGCATCTCCGGGACGCCGGGCAGCACGTCGCCGCGGGTCAGCACGCGCCGGCCGGCGTCCATCAGGTCCTCGACCGTACGCCCGTCGCGTGCCCCCTCCAGCAGGAAGGCCGTGATGATCGCGGTCGCTTCCGGATGGTTGAGCCGGAGGCCGCGGTCGCGCCGTTTCTGGGCGACGTCGGCCGCCACGTGGATGAGCAGCCGTTCCTGCTCATGTCGGCTGAGGAACAAAGCACCTCCCTGGTCGGGCCCGGAAATGGTTACATTGGGATGTTTCGGACGTGTAACCCGCGTTGATCAAAGCACGTCCACCCCGCTCATCCGGGACTTCCGGGCGGATGCGCGACGGATCGGCCGCCCGCGCCGGCCGGCCCGCCGGACGTGCTGCCGCCCGCCGCCCGCCGGTCGCGCCGCACTCGTGCGGCCGGTGTCGCCCGGTCAGCGGCGCGTCCGGGCCGAGGCATAGGCCACAGCCTATGCGCTTCACCGGCCGATCGGCAGCCTCGCCGCCAGCACCGGGGCCAGCATGGCCGCGTACCCGGTGGTGAGGTGGCTGTTGTCCCGCCACGTCAGCAGGTTGCCGACCACCGCCGGGCAGACCGCGGCGCAGAACCACGGCCGGGAGGCGATCACGGTGACGCCCAGCGCCCGGGCGGTGCGCGAGACCAGCGCCTGCCGGGCCGGGAACGGCATCGCCCGGGCCGCCGGGCGGGCGCACCGCGACGCGTGCTGCGAGTTCGCCGCCAGGCACTCGGGCGCGTCCCGGCCCGGCCACGGGGTGTCCTCGATCAGCACGAGCCGGGTGCCCCGGTTGCGGATCGCCCGGAACGTCTCCGCCCAGCCCCGCGCCCACAGCGCGTCGGCCTGCGCCGGGCTGCCCCGGTCGATCCGGTTGCCCCGCCCGTCGAGCAGGCCGCCGTTGTCGTTGCCGTTCGACGACAGCACCACCATCGCCGGCCGGGCCCGGCCGATCTCGGCGAGGACGCGCTCGCGCCACCGGACGCACTCGTCGTACGGGCGCTTGAAGATGTTCGAGTAGTTGCGGATCCGGGCCGCCTGGCAGGCGCTCTTGGTGCGGACCAGCAGCCGCCAGCCACGCTCGCGGGCGATCGCGTCCAGCGCCGGGTACCAGTGCGCGGCGTGCGAGTCGCCGAGCAGATAGACCGACCGGGCGCCGGCCGGGTCGCCGAAGACGCACGGGCCGGGATGGACGGTCTCCCGGTACTGCAGGTGGCAGCCGCTGCGGTAGTAGGCCGGCAGGTCCCGGCGCGCCTCGGGCACCGGCGGGACGACGTTGGCCGGGAGCCGGCCCAGGCTCGCCGAGGCCACGATGATCCGCCGCAGCTCGGCCTCCGGGTCGGCGGCGACCGCGACGGCCCGCGCGGTGTCCACCGCCGGGCCGCCCCTGGCCAGCCTCGGCGGGTGCTGGCCGAGGGCGTGCGCGACACCGGCGGCGGCCAGGCAGAGCGCGAGGCCGACGGCGATCCCGCGGGCTGCCGACCGCCGCACCCACGGCTGGTTGCGCGCCGGGTTCTCCACCAGGTGGTACGACCCGATCGCGAGCGCCAGCGCCACCGCGGCCAGGCTCAGGTTCAGGCCCGGCCCCGGCTGCCGGTCCAGCGCGTGCGGGGCGATCATCAGGACCGGCCAGTGCCAGAGGTACCAGCTGTAGGAGTACCTGCCGATCCACCGCAGCGGCCGCAGCCCGAGGACCGTCGCCGCGCCACCGCGCGGGGTGGCGCACCCGCCGGCGATGATCGCCGCCGCGCCGAGCACCGGCAGCGCCGCCGCGATCCCGGGGAACGGGGTGCGCTCGTCGTAGAGCAGCGCGCCGGCCCCCACCGCTGCCAGGCCGGCCCAGGTCAGTACGGCGGCGACCGGGTGGGCGAGCCTGGCCAGCCGGGCCGCGCCGACCGCGACCAGGGCGCCGACGCCCAGTTCCCAGGCGCGGGTGTGCGCGCCGAAGTACGCGTACGGAGCCGACGACCCGGTCACCCGCAGGCTCGCCGCGAGGCTGACCGCCACGGTCACGCCGAGGGTGATCAGGAGCGGCTTGGCGGTGCTCCGGAAGATCCGCGCCACGCCGAGCAGCAGCAGCGGCCAGGCCAGGTAGAACTGCTCCTCCACGGCCAGCGACCAGAAGTGCCGCAGCGGGGACGGCTCGGCGCCGGCGTTGAGGTACTGCACGCCCTCGTGGGCCAGGCGCCAGTTGATTCCGTAGAACGTCGCGTACAGCGCGTCCAGGCAGATCGCCCCGAACCTGGTGGCCGGCAGCCACAGCCGGCTGGCCAGCAGGGTGACCAGCAGGACGAGCGTGGCGGCGGGCAGCAGGCGGGCGGCCCGGCGGGCGTAGAAGCGGGCCAGCGAGATCGTGCCGCCGCGTGTTAGCTCGCCGAGCAGCAGCGTGGTGATCAGGAAGCCGGAGATCACGAAGAAGACGTCCACCCCGACGTAGCCGCCGGTCAGCCCGGCCAGCCCGGCGTGCGAGAGCACCACCAGGGTGACCGCGACGGCTCGCATGCCCTCGATGTCGGCACGGAACCGCAGGCGCGGGTGGGCCGGGGCCGGGGGGACGCCGACCGGGTTCACCGGCCGGGATGCTGGGGTTTCGAGGTCGTGGGCGACCGACATGTCCTGCCTGCTGGGGATGTGGGGACCGGGGGCCGAGCGGTGGCACCCAGCAAGGCGCAGCGCCGGCGCCGGATCCGCCGGGAAAGCTGCTTTTGTGGGTTCCTGGTGTGGTTAACCCCTGCTTGGGCAGTTGATGACGTCCCGATCCGTGGTGAATCCTGTGCGGCCTCTGCCCGCGAATCGGCGAGCACGACGTTCGCGCAGGTCAGGCCGGCCAGACGGGGGTGGAGGCCGGGCGGTGTGCCGAACGCGACAGGCGTCCGGCCCGTCACCCGCGGGCGTGGCCGCCGTTACCCGGCAGCACGCCGCGATCCCGGGGCGCGAGGCGGTCAGCCCGCGCCCCCGCCGGGACCGCTGTTCCCGCCCTCGTCGCCGCCGCCCGGCCCGCTGTCGTCGTTCTCGTCCCCGCCGTCGCCCTCGTTCCCGCCGTCGTTCTCGTTCCCGCCGTCCTCGCCGCCGGTGGTCGGCGTCGGGGCCGCCGTCGTCGGCGCAGGCGCGGTGGTGGTGGCCGCGGTCCCGGCCGGCGCCGTCGTGGTGGGCCGGGTCGTGCCGCTCGTGCCGGTCGCGCCGGTCGTCGCGGCGCCGGGCGCGGTGGCGGCCGGGCCGCGCGTCCGCTCGGCCGGCCCACCGCCCTGCTCGCGCCGCCGGGAGGTGGCCGGTTCCGGGCTGGCCGAGACGGCCGGGGACGGGGTGCCGGCGCCCGGCGGCGTACCCTGCGGCCCGCCGTCGAACAGGTGGAACGGGTCGGCGAGAGCGATCGCCGCACTCAACCCGAGCAGGAGCAGGACGGCCGCCGCCGCGGCCAGGGCGCGCCGGCGGCCCCGCTCCGGCGCGCCGGCCGACCCGGGCGGCGCGCCGGCCGGCCGGTCGTCGGCGCGGTCCGCGCCGACGACCGTCGCGATGGCCGTGCCGAGCGCCGCCGCCGTCGCGCCGGCCATGGTGTGGCCGTCGCGCGCCGGACCGGGATCGGGATACCGCGGGCCACCGACCAGGGCGCGACCGGCGAACGCCGCCGCGGCGCCGGCCGGCACCGGCCGGGTCGCCGCTTGCGGGTCGGCCGCGCCGGCCGCCCGGTCCGGCGCGCCGGCGCCGGCCGTGACCGCCGGGTCGGCCAGGACGCCGGTCGCCGCCAGGGTGTCGCCGGCCGCGGTGCCGGCCGCCGCCTCCGCCGCCGCGGCCAGCGCCGCGGCGGACGGGTAGCGTTCGGCCGGATCCTTGGCGAGCGCGATGCCGATCAGGTCCCGGACCGGACGCGGCACCTCCCGGGGCAGCGACGGCGGCTCGTCGGTGACGTGCTGCAGTGCGATCACCAGCGGGTTGTCGCCCAGGAACGGCGGCCGCCCGGCCAGGCAGTGGTAGGCCACGGCGCCCAGCGCGTAGATGTCCGCGGCCGGTCCGGTGGCCCGCTTGGACACCTGCTCGGGCGCGATGTACAGGGCGGTGCCGACCACCTCGCGGGCGCCGGTCAGGGTCACCGAGTTCGCCGACCGGGCCACCCCGAAGTCGACCAGCACCACGGTGCCGTCGGGCTCGATGATCAGATTGCCGGGCTTGACGTCGCGGTGCACGATCCCGGCCTCGTGCGCGGCGTGCAGGGCGTGTGCGGCCTGTGCCACGATCGACATCGTCTCGGCCACCGAGAGGTGGCCGCGGTCGGCGAGCAGCCGGTTCAGCGGCTGCCCGCCGACCCGGGCCATGACCAGGTAGGCGTCGTCGTCGCCGGTGTCGCCGAAGTCGTACACGGCCACGACACCCGGGTGCCGCAGCGCGGCCATCGCCTGGGCCTCGTGCCGGAACCGGGTCCGGAAGCCGGGGTCGGTCCCGTGGCCGCCCAGCAGCGTCTTCACCGCGACCGGGCGGCTGAGCACGGTGTCGGTGGCGGCCCAGACCTCACCCATGCCACCCGCCGCGATCCGGTCGTCGAGCCGGTACCGTCCACCGAGCAACTCTCCGGGGTTAGGCATGGAGGTTCCTCTACCCAGGAGAGTCACCGGCTATCCCGGGGTCACTCTCCGATGTAGAGAACCGCGTCGATCTCGATGTCGAAGCCGACCAGCGGCACCGGCAGGGTGGTCCGCACCGGCCGGTGCTCGCCCCGGATGTACTGCTGGTAGATCTCGTTCATCTCCTCGAAGTCCCCGAAGTCGCGCAGGTACACCCCGACCCGTACGGCGTCGTCCAGGCTGGCCCCGGCCGCCTCGGCGACGGCCGCCAGGTTGGCGAACGCGGCGTGCGCCTGCTCGGCGAAGCTGCCGGTCACCCGGGTGCCGTCGGGCCGGGCCGGGATGGCGCCCGCCAGGTAGACGGTGTCGCCGGCCACGACCGCGTGCGAGTATGGGCCACCGGCCGGCGCCGCCTTGTCGGTCATCACAGCGCGCTTGGGCATCAGGAACTCCTCGGTTGGTGTCGCGGGAACTGTTCGGCCAGCCCGTCCACCCCGACCAGCGGGGTGGACAGCAGGTCTCGGAGATGGCGGGCCCGCTCGTCCAGGGCGGTGCGCTGCGCGTCGGTGAGCGGGACCCACGGGGCCGGTGGGGCGGGCAGTCGCGGCGGCAGGGGCCGGCCGGCCACGTACGTCGCCCGATTCACCAGGCGCAGGGGGGAGACCCGCACCTGGCGGTGGGCGTCGACCACGGGCAGGGGCTGCTCGCGTACCTCGAAGACGGCGATGTCGGCCGGGCCGCCGACGGTGAGCGACCCGCCCGGCAGGCCCAGCGCGCGGGCCGGGTTCGCGGTCGCCGCGGCGAGCGCCTCGCTCAGCGCGACGCCGGCGGCGAGCAGCTTGGCGATCGTGGTGGGCAGGTCGAAGACCGGCCCGTGCACCGACCGGGCGTGCAGATCGGTGGAGACCGTGAAGGGTCGCAGCCCCGCCGCCAGCTGAGCCTCCAGCACGTCGAAGGCGAAGCCGCCGGACCCGTGCCCGATATCCAGCAGCACGCCCCGTCCGGCCGCGGCCCGCACCGCCGGGCCCAGCGGCGCGGCGATGCCGCTGGCGCAGTGCGTCACGATGTCGCCGGGGCGCAGCAGATCGAGCACCTCGTCGAGGGCCGGCGGCGCGGCGCCGATGTGGACCATGACCGGCACCCCGCACGCCTGTGCCACGGCCAGGCCGCGGCGCAGCGGCTCGACGCCGTTGGCGCCGACCGTCTCACGGTCGATGCGCACCTTGACCCCGTGGAACAGGTCGCGGTTGGCCTGGATGGCGTCGATCGCCAGCGGCACGTCGCAGTTGGCCAGGTCCCGGCTCTCCCCGGTACGCCCGGCCAGTCCCACCGCGGAGATGTTCAGCAGCGCGTGCACCCGCACCGCCGCGCTCTGCGCCACCCGGCGCAGCCCGGCCACCGTGTAGGCCCCCGCCGACCCGGCGTCCACCCAGGTGGTGACGCCGCAGTACCAGGCGACCGGGTCCGGGTCGATGCCCCAGTAGCCCGGCCCGACATGGGTGTGCAGGTCGATCAGGCCGGGGGTGACCAGGCAGCCGGAGACGTCGACGACCCGGGTGGCGTCCCGCGGCAGGCCCGGGCCGGTCGCGGCGATCCGGCCGTCGCGCACCGCCACGTCGTACGGCTCGCCCCCGGCCAGCAGCAGGTCCCAGGTCACCGGCCGGCCTCCAGCGCCCGCGTGATCGCGAGCCGGTAGAGCCGGGACGGGCGGCCCTTGCGGTGCTCCTGCGCGCTGCCGGTCTCGGCGACCAGGCCCGCGCCGGTCAGTTTGCGGATCAGCCGCCGACCGCTGGGATCGGTGATGCCCAGCGTGCGCGCCAGTTCGCCGGGGGAGAGCGGGCGGCCGTCCAGCCCGCGCTCGACGGCGGCGAGCCGGGAGAGCGTGGCGGCGCTGAGCCCGGCCCGGCCGGCCAGCTCCTCCAGTCCGCCGTGCTCGCGGTAGGTGTAGGTGAGCGGTACGGCGGAGACGCCCATCGGCCCGATCGTCATCCCGTCGCCGGTGAACAGGTAGGCGCCCGGCTCGGCGTCCTGCTCGGCGCGGGCCGCGGCACGCTCGGCCAGGGTGACGCTGAGCCGCGCCGACCCGCCGATGCCGAAACCGGCGACCACGCGTACCCCGAGCGTGTCGCGGGCCTCGGCGAGTACCGGCAGCCCCACCCACTGGCGGGTGACCGCCTCGAACAGTGACGCGGGCGCGAGGACCAGCACCCCGCGGGCTCCGCGGCGGTCGATCCAGGCGTCGGCGAACTCGGGCGTGTCGCCCAGCAGGTGCTGCAGCCCGGCGCGCGCCCGGTCCGGGCCGGTGTGCGGCGGCCCGGCGACCAGGAACAGCCCGGCCGCGAAGCGCTGAGCGTCGGCCCGCTTGTTGCGGATCCGCAGGGCAAGTTCGTGCAGGTCGGCGCGGATGGTGCCGGGGGTGGCCAGGGCGTGCAGCACGGCGGTCCGGCCGTCCAGCGCGGCGGCGACACCCATCCGGCCGCTGATCACGTACGGCGCGCCGGTGCGCTCCAGGTGCTCGCGGTGGAACGCGACCACGTCGGCGACCGGCTGGTCCGGCTCGAACGGCAGGGACGCGATCGCGGTGCGGTCCAGATCCAGCGCGGCGGCGACCTCGTCGACCGTCTCGCTCGCGAAGGTGTCGATGCTGACCGGGGTGGCCGGCCAGCCGTTGCCGCGGGCGCGCGCCCAGGCCAGCGCGAGGTCCAGGGCGGCCGAGCGGGTGACGCGGACCGGCAGGCCGTCCGGGATCAGGTCGCGGGAGCGGGCGTACGGCACCAGGCCGAGCAGCAGCCCGTCCGGCCGGTGCTCGCGCAGCAGGGACGCGACCCGGTCGCGGATCTCGTGCTCGTGCTCGTAGACCGCCCAGGCGAACGTGACGCCGGTCAGCGTGCGCGCCGCGTCGGCGAAGCGCGCGCGGTGGGCGGCGTGCACCACCAGCCCGATCATCTCTGCCCCCGCCGTCGTTCCCAAAATGGTTCGTTATTCGCCGTCGTAGCGTGCGGGAACGTCCGGCCGAGGTCAAGTCGCCGTCCGGTTTCTCGCCTCGGACCGGGGGCTGACGGTTGACGGGGGGCTGATCGGGCCGCAGGCTAGGGGAGCACCAAAACGAACTATTAACGAACCTGATTCGTGCGGAGCGCCGATGACAACACGCCTCGCGGTGCCGGAGTGATCCCCCGGCCCGTCTCGGTACGCCCGTCGCCCGGCTCGGTCGCCCCGCACGCCGGGGTGCACGCCCGGATCGATCCGGCGCTGGCCCCCGAGGGGTACGTCCTGGACTGCGCCCCCGGCGGCATCGACCTGCGCGGCGGCTCGGAAGCCGGTCTCTTCTACGGCCGGCAGACGCTCCGCCAGTTGCAGCCGTCGGTGCCGTGCGGCCGGATCGAGGACGCGCCCCGGTTCCGCTGGCGCGGCGTGCTGCTCGACGTGGCCCGCCACTTCATGCCGGTGCCCGACGTGCTGCGGTTCATCGACCTGATCGCGTACCACAAGCTCAACGTCCTGCACCTGCACCTGACCGACGACCAGGGCTGGCGCATCGAGGTGCCCGGCTGGCCGCGGCTGACCTCGGTCGGGGCGTGGCGGTCCGAGTCGATGCTCGGCGCCCGCCGGCACGCCCGCTACGACGGCACCCCGCACGGCGGCTTCTACACCACCGCCGACCTGCGGCGGATCGTCGCATACGCGGCGCGGCGGCACGTCACCGTGGTGCCCGAGGTGGACATGCCGGGCCACATGCAGGCGGCCATCGCGGCGTACCCGCACCTCGGCAACGGGTACACCGGACCGGTCCGTACCGCCTGGGGGGTCTCCCCGCACGTGCTCAACCACGAACCGGCCACCCTGGACTTCTGCCGGCAGGTGCTGGACCACGTCTGCGACGTCTTCGGCTCCGAGCTGATCGGCATCGGCGGGGACGAGTGCCCGGGCGACCCCGCCGAGCAGGCGCGTTTCACCGCCCGCATCGCCGAGCACCTCGCCGCCCGGGGCCGCCGGGTGTACGGCTGGGACGAGATCCTGGCCGGCGGCGCGCCGCCGGGCGCGGTCATCGCGGCCTGGCGCGGGCCGGAACCGGCCGAGGCCGCCATCCGGGCCGGCCACCAGGTGGTCTGCTGCCCGGACGTCCAGCTGTACCTGGACTACCGGCAGTCCGACGACCCCGGCGAGCCGACACCCGTCGGCACCCGGCTGACCTGGGCGGACGTCTACGGGTTCGAGCCGCCGGACCATCCGCTGGTGCTCGGCGCCCAGGCGAACATCTGGACCGAGCACATGGAGTCGCTGCGCCGCGTGGAGTACATGGCGTTCCCGCGACTGTGCGCCTTCGCCGAGGTGGTCTGGGGTCCGGCCGAGCGCGACCTCGCCGACTTCACCGCCCGGCTGCCCGCGCACCTGGCCCGGCTGGACGCGCTCGGCGTCAACTACCGCCCGCTGACCGGGCCGCGGCCCGGCGACGCGCGAGCGCACGCCCCCGGCCACCCGCGCACGCTCGCCGACCGGCTCGCCGAGCTGCGCGAGATGATCGCGAACCGGTGAGCGGCTCAGGGCAGCCGGGGCAGCAGATCGCGGGCCAGGCGCAGCGGCCGCCCGGCGTCCGTGCCGCCGGCCGCGGCGGTCCACACCCCGGACAGCACCGCCTGCACGAAACCCCAGGCCACCACCCGGTCCATCGGCATGTCCAGCCCGGCGGCGAGCTGCTCGACCCGGGCCGGCGCCAGCTGCAGCACGGTGTCGTCGTCGCCCATCGGGTCCGGGTTGTAGAGCATCGCCCCGACCTCGTAGCCCGGATCGCCCACCACCCCGTGCGGGTCGATCGCCAGCCACGGCTCCCGGGTGGCGGTGAGCACGTTGTCGTGGTGCAGGTCGCCGTGCAGCACGACGCGCCCGGGCGCGGTCGCGCACAGCTCGCCGAACAGGCGCCCGGCCCGCTCCACCAGCTCCCGGGGCAGCGGGTCGTCGCCCGGGAAGCGCCGCAGGTGCTCGTCGAAGGACACCCGGCGCGCGGCCAGCTCGGGGAGCGCGAGGCCGGGCGGGGCCGGCCGGTGCAGGCGGCGGATCACCCCGATCAGGGCGGCCGTGGCCGCCTCGTCCCGCCGCGCGGTCGCCGCCCGCCCCGCACCCGCGCCGTGCGGCGCCGGTTCCGGGCCGTCCGGCCGGGACCGCGCCCCGACCGGTCCGAGCACCGCCCGCGCCGGGACGCCGGGCCGGGCCTCCTCCAGCAGCGTCGCGCCGCGGGCGGGGTCGCGGGCCAGGAGCGCGACCGCGCCGCGCCCGGCGAAGAACTCCAGCGCGGCGGCCTCCCGCGCGAGGTGCTCCGACGCCGGCACGCCCAGCTTCAGCACCGCGGTCGACCCGTCCGCCCGCAGCACCCGCACCACCCAGTTCAGGCTCAGCGGGAACGTGCCGGCCAGCCGCAGGTCCCAGTCCCGCAGGACCTGCTCCACCGTCTCCGGCAGGGCGGCCAGCCAGCGGGCGCCGGCGACCGGCCACCACCGCGTGACCTGACCGACGAACGTGTCGGGCAGGGTGATCTCCGCCATGCGTGCAGTCTGGCAACCGGCGGCAAGACCGCGGACCGAGGGAGGACGAACGTGACGATCGACTGGCGCAGCAAGGGGTTCTGGCTGCCGGACGGTGAGCGGACACCGGAACAGATCGCGGGCGACCGGCCGAGCATCTTCGGCGGCGGCTTCACCTGGCCGCTGCTGGTCGTGCGGGGTAGCGCGGTGGAGGCGAACATCGCCACCATGGCGGCCTACTGCCGGCGGCACGGATTCGACTTCGCCCCGCACGCCAAGACCACCATGGCGCCCGGCCTGCTCGACGCCCAGCTGCGGGCCGGCGCCTGGGGGATGACCGTGGCCACCCCCAACCAGGCGCTGGTGCTGCGGCGGCTGGGCGTGCGGCGGGTGCTGATCGCCAACCAGGTGCTCGACGCCACCGCGCTGCGCTGGCTGGCCGGCGAGACCGCCGCCGGCTGGGAGGTGTACTTCCAGGTGGACTCGGTCGCCGGGGTGCGCTCGGCGGGCGCGGCCGGGCGGGCCCGGGTCCTCGTCGAGCTCGGGCACCCCGGTGGGCGTACCGGGGTGCGCACCGTGGACGAACTGCTCGAGGTGGCCCGCGCCGCGGCCGCCACGCCCGGGGTCGAGCCGGTCGGCATCACCGGGTACGAGGGGCAGATCCCCGACCGGGCCGAGGTGGACGCGTACCTGGACCGGCTGGCCGAGGGCTTCCACCGGCTGTCCGCGGCCGGGCTGCTGCCGGAGGATCCGATCGTGTCGGCCGGCGGCAGCGCGTGGTTCGACCGGGTCGCCGACCGGCTCGGCGGGCTCGCCGCACGAGCCCGGCTGATCCTGCGCAGCGGGGCCTCGGTCACCCACGACGACGGCTTCTACCGGGAGCGGACGCCGTTCGTCCGGATGCCCGAGGAGGGGCCGCTGGCGGCGGCGCTGGAGATCTGGGCGCAGGTGCTGTCGGCGCCCGAGCCCGGGCTCGCGCTGGCCGGGATGGGCAAGCGCGACGCGCCGTTCGACGAGGGGCTGCCGGTGCCGCTGGAGATCCGGCGGGCGGACGGCCGGACGGCGCCGGCCGCGGGGCTGCGGGTGACCCGGCTCAACGACCATCACGCGTACCTGGCGGTGGCGCCGGAGGCCACGATCGCGCCCGGGGACCTGGTGCGGTTCGGGATCTCGCACCCGTGCACCGCGTTCGACAAGTGGCGCGACATCCCGGTGGTGGACGACGACCGGCGGGTGGTGGACGTGCTGCACACGTACTTCTGACCGGATCCGCGCACCGCCGGGCGGCCGGGAGAACGGGCGGCGGCCGGGTGTCGCGGTCTCTGACCGGATCCGCGCACCGCCGGGCGGCCGGGAGAACGGGCGGCGGCCGGGTGTCGCGGTCTCTGACCGGATCCGCGCACCGCCGGGCGGCCGGGAGAACGGGCGGCGGCCGGGTGTCGCGGTCTCTGACCGGATCCGCGCACCGCCGGGCGGCCGGAGAACCGGCGGCGGGCCGGGTGTCGCGGTGGCAGTTCTGCAGCTGTGGGTGCCGGCCGAGGAGCTGGCGGCGTTCAACGACCACATCGTCGGTCTGATCGGGGTCGCCCGGGGGTCCCGGTGAACGCCGGGGCGGCGTCCCGGACGAGTTCAGCCCGTCGCCGGCGCGCTCGGCGACGCCCGTCGGCCGGGATGTGTCCGCGCGCTCGGGTGACGCGCGGTGGTGGGTCGCCTCGCTGAGGGATGTCGCGGGCCGATCTTGACTCCTAGGCTTTTGGTAGGTTTTCGTCTACTGCGCCGCTGGAGTTGCTTATGCCGGTTTTTCGTGCAGCCAGCTACGCCGGTCAGGACGGGCATGACGAGCGGGACGCCCGCACCGGCCCGGATGATCACACCGCCGGTGGCGGCCCGGCCCGCGGCGTCCCGCCGCAAGCCCGCCGCTCCGCGGAGCCGGCGCCGCTCGTCGCCGCGTCCGACCCCGACCCGCCGGACGCTCCGGGCGGCGCGGCCGCCCCGGTGCGCGGACCCGGCGGACCGCCCGCGACGCGCTTTCGGGCACAGGCCCGGCAGACGGCCGCGGCGCAACCGGTACCCCCCGCAGCGCTGCGGCCACCCGCTCCCCGCCCGCCCGAGCCGCCACCGGCCGCCCCCCGGCAGGCCGAGACCTCCCCGCCGATTTCCCGGCGAGCCGACCGCACCTCACCGGCCCCGCACCGGGCCGAACCCGCCCCGCCCGTGCCCCGGCGGGCCGAGCCTCCGCCGCCCCCGCCCCCGGAGCCCCGGCGGGCCGAGCCCGGACCGCCCGCACCGCCACCCCCGGCGCCCCGGCGGGCCGAACCCCCACCATCCGCGAGCCGGCCACCCGCCCCGCCGGCCGGGCACCGGTCACCCGCCCCGCCGGCCGGGCACCGGCCACCCGGCAACCGCGCGGCCGTCAGCGCCGCCGTGGTCACCCGCCGGAAACCCGGTACGGCTGCCGAGCAGGTCCCCTGGTATCCCACCGACGAGGGCCCGACCGAACGGCTCCCGCCACCGGCCGGGCCCCGGCCGCCGGGCCGCCGGCTCGCCGTCGCCGCGCTGGTGGTCGGCCTGCTGGCTCTTCTGGCCTCCGGCGCCGCCGCCTTCCTGCTGCACCGGCTGAGCACCGCGCCGGCCCCGGTGAGCCCCCGGCCGGTGGCCGCGCGGTCGTCCACGGTGCTCCCCGTGACGTACGCGAAAGAGGCCCTGAACGTGCGGATCGGCTGCGCCGCGCTGGCCTACCTGGACCTCGACGAACCTCGCGCCGGCGCTGCGGAGCGGGTCGCCGACCTGCGCTACGACAGCAGGTGCGGGAGCACGCCGCCCCGGCTGTCCCTGGCTGCCGGCGCCGCCGCCGGCAGCGGCGTGCCCAACGCGAACCTGGACGCGAAGGGCTGCCTGCGGGCGATCCGCACCGGCCCGCTCGGGCCGGGCGCCTCGGTGGCGGTCCGCCGGGGCGCCGCGCTGTGCGTGCTGACCGCCGCCGAGCCGGCCAAGCTGGTCCTCGTGGAGATCACCGAGGTCGGCGGCGCCGGAACCGCCGGTCTGCGCGCCACCTCCTGGCTGGCCCCCCGCTGACCGTCGCCCGCGACCTTCGCACCGGCCCGTGACACGCGGCGCGGGGTGCTCCTGACAGAATGTCGGGTGCGCCCCGCGAACTCTGTTAGGAGACGTTTCCGTGATCAGGACCCATGACGCCGGCAGCCTGCGTGCGAGCGACGCCGGCACGACGGTGACGCTCGCCGGATGGGTGGCCCGCCGGCGTGACCACGGCGGTGTCATCTTCGTCGACCTGCGGGATGGTTCGGGCGTGGTGCAGGTGGTCTTCCGCGAGGAGGACGCGCACGCGCTGCGCAACGAGTTCTGCGTGAAGGTCGTCGGTGAGGTGAACGCCCGCCCGGCCGGCAACGAGAACCCGGATCTCGCCACCGGCGCCATCGAGGTGGTGGCCCGCGAGTTGACCGTGCTCTCCGAGGCGGCCCCGCTGCCGCTGCCGGTCGACGACAGCATCACCGCCTCCGACGACCTGCGGCTCAAGTACCGCTACCTGGACCTGCGCCGCTCCGGCCCGGCGAAGGCGCTGCGCCTGCGCAGCCGGGCCAACCAGATCGCCCGCGAGGTGCTGCACGCCCGCGACTTCAACGAGATCGAGACGCCGACCCTGACCCGGTCGACGCCGGAGGGCGCGCGCGACTTCCTGGTCCCGGTCCGCCTGCAGCCCGGCACGTGGTACGCCCTGCCGCAGTCCCCGCAGCTGTTCAAGCAGCTGCTGATGGTGGCCGGCATGGAGCGGTACTACCAGATCGCCCGCTGCTACCGCGACGAGGACTTCCGCGCCGACCGGCAGCCGGAGTTCACCCAGCTCGACATCGAGATGTCGTTCGTGACCCAGGACGACATCATCGAGCTCGGCGAGGAGCTGGTCAGCCGGCTGTGGAGCGAGCTCGCCGACTACCAGGTGCCGCTGCCGATCCCGCGGATCACCTGGCACGACGCGATGAACCGGTACGGCTCCGACAAGCCCGACCTGCGGTACGGCGTCGAGCTGGTCGAGCTCACCGAGTACCTGCGCGGCACGGAGTTCCGGGTCTTCGCCGGCGCCATCGACGCGGGCGGTTACGTGGGCGCGGTGGTGATGCCGGGCGGGGCCGCGCAGACCCGTAAGGAACTGGACGGCTGGCAGGACTGGGCGAAGGCCCGCGGCGCCCGCGGCCTGGCGTACGTGGTGCTCGACCCGGAGACCGGCGCCCCGCGCGGGCCGGTCGCGAAGAACCTGTCCGACGCGCACCTGTCCGGGCTGGCCGACGCGGTCGGCGCCAAGCCCGGCGACGCCGTCTTCTTCGCGGCGGCGGCCGAGCGGCGCGAGGCGCAGGAGCTGCTCGGCGCGGCCCGGATCGAGATCGCCAAGCGGGCGAACCTGATCGACGAGTCGGCCTGGGCGTTCTGCTGGGTGGTCGACGCGCCGATGTTCGAGAAGACCGACGAGGGCGGCTGGACCGCGGTCCACCACCCGTTCACCTCGCCGAACGACGAGTGGATCGACCGGTTCGACGAGGCGCCGGGGGAGGCGCTGGCGTACGCGTACGACATCGTCTGCAACGGCAACGAGATCGGCGGCGGCTCCGTCCGTATCCACCGCGGCGACGTGCAGAGCCGGGTCTTCGACCTGCTCGGCATCACGCCGGAGGAGGCCCAGGACAAGTTCGGCTTCCTGCTCGAGGCGTTCAAGTACGGCCCGCCGCCGCACGCCGGCATCGCCATCGGCTGGGACCGCACCTGCATGCTGCTCGGTGGGTTCGACTCGATCCGTGAGGTCATCTCGTTCCCGAAGAGCCGCGGCGGCTTCGACCCGCTGACCGGCGCGCCCACGCCGATCACCGCGCAGCAGCGCCTGGAGGCGGGCGTCGACGCCAAGCCGAAGCCGACCGCCGGCCTGCCGGGCACCGACGGGCAGGCCGTGCCGGTCGAGCGCTCGAACTGACGGGGTGACGCGGCCCCGGCCCGGGAGTCCCCCGGCCGGGGCCGTTTCGCTGTCCACAGTCCCGCGGGCCGGCATGGTCCCCCGGCCGGGGTTGTTTTCGCTGTCCACAGTCAACCGGCCCGCTCGGCCGGCGTGCGCGGACGCGTCGTTGCTGTGAGACTGTTCGGCGTGGAACCGACCATCGTCCGGTGCGCCGAGCAGCTTTACATCGGCCGCCGCGAATCGATCGCCATGATCGAGTTCGCCCGCGTCGCCGACCACCTGCCCACCATGTTCTCCGGCCTGGCGGAGCGCGGCGTGCCGGTCACCGGCGCGCCGTTCTTCCGCTACCGCATGATCGACATGGCGGCCGAGATGGTGGTGGAGGCCGGCATCCCGGTCGCCGCCCCGGTGCGGGTCGAGCCCCCCGACTTCATGGACAGGCTGCCCGCCGGCCGCTATGCGACGGTCACCCACGTCGGCCACCCGGACCAGCTGATGGGCGTCACCGCCCGCCTGCTCGACTGGGGCCAGCGCAACGGCCTGACCTGGGACATGACCCCGACGCCGACCGGCGAGCTGTGGAACGCCCGGGTCGAGATGCTGATGACCAACCCGGCCGAACAGCCCGACATGCACAAATGGGAGACGGTCCTGCTCTTCAAGCTCGCCGACTGACCGGCTCCGGGCCCCGCGCGCGATCCGTCGGCTCCGGCCGGGGCGGTCGTGCACTCGGCGGGCGCGGCTTGGTCACCGGGGCTGGGCGGCTGGTCAGGGGCTTGATGCGGGGCTGCCCGGCCCGTTCCCGACCGACTCGGATCCGGGGTGTTCCGCCCCGCCCGGTCTCGGCCCGGCGCGCCCTGTCCGGTCTCGGCCGACGCGCCCTGTTTTCGGGTTGCCGCGGCGAGCGCCCGCTGCGAGTGCTCACCGGGATCAGGCGGGCTCAGTCGGCGCGCCCGATCAGTGCGGTCGTGTGGGCGGACGCCGCCAGCAGGAGAGGGTCGCCGATCACCCGCCAGGTCTCCACGGCCGCGTCGGCGAATTTGATGGCGTGCGCGTCGCCCGAGTCGACCGCCGCCTGGAAGATCTCCGCGGGGTCGGGCGCGAGCGACCCCGCGGATGCCAGCCCGGCTGCGACGTCGATCGCGGCGCAGGAGGCGCCGCGGGCCGGGTCGTTCGTGCGCGCGAGCGCTTCGGATGCGGGCTCGACCGCGAAAACGGAGGTGTCGGGTGCGGGGGCTTTCGTGGGCGTGGGAGCGCCGGCGGCCGGGTCGTTCGGGGACGCGGGAGCGGCGGCGGCCGGGTCGTTCGGGGGCGAAGCGGCGCCGGGCGGACGGTGGGCGCCGGGTGCACCGTGGAGCGTCGAGGATGCGGGGTCCGGCGTGCGCGGCGAGTACGCCGCGGTGACGGCGGCGGTTGCGGCCCACGCGGCTGCCAGGCTCGGCGCGACCAGTGACGGCGGCAGCGCGGGCAGGGTGCGCAGCACGGCCGCCGGGGCGGTGGCGGCGTGCACGAGCATGACCGGGTTGCCGTACCCGTAGGGAAGGTGGTGGCGGATCGCGGCCGCGACGATCTCGCGGAGCCGGTCCGGCGCCGGACCGGCTCCGGGGACCGCGCCGGCCGCCTGCGGCCAGGCGGCGAGGTCGGCGAGTTGGGCCAGCCGGTTGCGGATGTCGAAGCGCTGATCCGGTACGCGCGGAATCGCGTCCAGCGCGGCCCGCGGGTCCGAGCGCGGGTACGGTCCACGCCCGGCCGGCGCGAGCGGCTGCCACCGTGCCGCCCAGTAGGCCAGGCCCTGGCCCAGTTCAGCGACCCGCGCCGGGGTTTCCTGGTCGAGCAGCGCCCGTACCGCGTGACCGACCCGGATCACCCCGTGCGTGGCCCCGGCCGCGATCCCGGGCAGCAGCCGCGGCCACCAGAGGGCGAGCACGTCACGCCACGGCGCGGCGCGCACCTCGCGATCGAAAAAGGCGAGCCAATCTCCGGTACGCACGGGATCGCCGAGCGGGTCTCGCCAGGCTTCCGGGGAGATCGGCGCGATGCCGCGCGGTACGTCCTCCAGGCGGTCCCGGTAGTCGTCGATCCACCGGTGTACGTGGTCGGCATGTCCGTGCCGGATCAGCGCTTCGGTGGCCATCGGCGCGTGGTTGGACAGCCAGCCCTCGTGTTCCGGACCGGTGCGGTGCAGGCGGAGCAGTGCCTCGTCGAGAGTGTCGTTTCCCATGGTCAGAAGCTTGCAACATGAAGCTTGCTTGACGTCAAGGCTACGTCGTAGCAGGTCACAACAGATAGATGCCAATGATGCACAATAGCTGTGCATAATTTCTTTGCACAGTTACTGTGGAAGCATGGCGGGATGGCCGATGAACTCACGCAGGTACACCTCACCGGCGCGCAGATCCGCGCTCTCGCCCATCCGCTGCGTCTCCGGCTGCTCGGTCAGCTGCGACTCGACGGTCCGGCCACCGCCACCGGCCTCGCCGCCGCCCTGGGCACCAACACCGGCGCGACCAGCTACCACCTGCGCCAGCTCGCCGAGGCCGGCCTGGTGACCGAGGAGGAGCGCCCGGCCAGCGGCCGGCAGCGCTGGTGGCGGGCCGCGCACGACGTCTCCAGCTGGCGACGCAGCTACTACGAGGGCGACCCGGACGCCACCGCGGCCGCCGAGTGGATGGAGGCGCAGCAGGTCAGCCGCTTCGCCGAGCTCGCGCGGAACTGGCGGCGCGCGCTGCCGGACGAGCCCCCGCGGTGGCGGGACACCGGTGAGATCTCCGACTACCTGCTCCACCTCGACGCCGACCAGACACATGCCCTGATGCGTGAGCTCGACGAGGTGATCGAGCGGCACCGGCGCGCGGGCCGGGACACGCCCGCCCCCGATGCCCGCCCGATCGCCCTCTACCTGGCCGCCCTGCCGCGGACCGGAGCCGAATCCGAACCACAGGAGCGTGCACCATGACCATGTCCGTAGCCCAGATCCGGCTGCGCTACCTGCTGCTGATCACGCTCCGCTGGTTCCCGGTCGGCCTCACCGTCCCGATCATGGTGCTGCTGCCGCTGGACCGGGGCCTCACCATCGCGCAGGCCGGTGCCGCCGCCGCGGTGCAGGGCGTCACCGTCCTGGTGCTGGAGCTGCCCACCGGCGGGCTCGCCGACGCCCTCGGCCGTCGCCCGGTACTGCTGCTCGCCGGGATCGTCAACCTGACCTCGCTGGCCGTCATGTGCGTCGCCGACACGGTCACCCTCTTCGCCGCGGCCTGGCTGCTGCAGGGCGTCTTCCGGGCGCTGGACAGCGGGCCGCTGGACTCGTGGTTCGTCGACGAGTCGCTGGCCGCCGACCCGGCCGCCGACATCGAGACCGGGCTGAGCCACGGCTCCGTCGCGCTCAGTCTCGGCGTCGCCGTCGGCGCGCTGGCCAGCGGTGGCCTCGTGTGGCTCGGCCCGGTCGGCGGCGTGCCGGCGCTGACCGTACCGGTGCTGGTGGCTCTTGTCCTGAGCCTGGTCAGCACGCTCGCGGTGGCGCTGCTGATGCGCCAGGACCGCCGGCCGCGCGGGCTGCCGGCCCTGGCCGCCTCGGTGCGCGGCGTGCCGGTCGCGATCGGTTCCGCGCTGCGGCTCGCCCGCCGCTCCCGGGTGGTGTTCGCGCTGATCATGGTGGAGCTGCTGTGGAGCTTCGGCATGGTCACCTTCGAGAAGCTGATGCCGGTCCGGCTCACCGAGGTGATGGCGGACCGGGACGCGGCCGCCGCCCTGATGGGCCCGCTCAGCTCCGCCGGATGGGCCGCCTCGGCGGCCGGCGCGGCGCTGGCGCCCCTGCTCATCCGCACGGCCGGCGCCGCCTGGGCGGGCTTCACGCTGCGGATCGGGCAGGGCCTGACGATCGTCGCGATGGGACTGCTGGCCGGCCCGGCCGGGGTGATCACCGGGTTCCTGCTGACCTACGCGGTGCACGGCGCGGCCAACCCGGTGCACGCCGGGTTGCTGCACCGGCAGGCCGAGGGGGAGTACCGCACCAGTCTGCTGTCGCTCAACTCGATGGTCGGCCAGCCCGGCTTCGCGATCGGCGCGATCGTGCTGACCGCGGTCGCGCAGAGCGTGAGCGTCAGCGTGGCGGTGGTGACCGGCGCCGTGGTCCTCGCCGCGGCCGCACCGCTCTATCTGGTGAAACCCAAGTTTCGGGAAGGCATCGACACGGGTACCAGCCCGGCATCGGCTCTCACCCCCGGAGGAACCTGATGCTCGCCATCGCCGCAGCTGTCGTCTTCGGTATCTACCTGCTCTCCGACCTGATCGGCACGGACTTCGGCGCCCCCGATCTGATCAATTTCTCCACCATGGCGTCGCTCGGCCTGCTCCTGCTGGCGCTGTACCTGGCCGGCGTCGGCCGGGGTCCGGCCACCGGCACCGGCAGCGGCCGCCGTTTCTACGGCCGCCGCCCCGGCCGTGGCTGACACACGCATGATCAGCGGCCCGCGGGCGCACGCTCAGTAGCGTGCCGCTCGCGGGCCGGGAGCGTGTCCACAGGCGGTGAGGTTGCATTTCTGATCGCCCCTGGCGGGCCGGTACTGTCGGTTCCGATGGAAACGGACGGCCTCTTCTCTCTCGCACAGCCGGGCTTCGGGACAGCAGCCGCGGCCGGCCCGGCCGGTGTCGAGACCGCCGGATTCGGCCCGGCCGCCGCCGACGCGCCGCTTCCCGTCCGGATGCGCCCGGCGAGCCTGGACGAGCTGGTCGGGCAGCAGCACCTGCTCGCCCCCGGCGCCCCGTTGCGGCAGCTGGTGACCGGTTCCAGCCCGATGTCGGTGATCCTCTGGGGGCCGCCCGGCACCGGCAAGACCACCATCGCGCACCTGGTCGCGCACGCCACCGACCGCAAGTTCGTGGCGATGTCCGCGCTGACCGCCGGCGTCAAGGACGTGCGCGCGGTGATCGACACGGCGCGCCGCGAGCGCCACCGCGGCGGGCCACCCACCGTCCTGTTCATCGACGAGGTGCACCGCTTCAGCAAGACCCAGCAGGATTCGCTGCTCGCCGCGGTCGAGGACCGGACGGTCACGCTGCTCGCGGCGACCACCGAGAACCCGTACTTCTCGGTGATCTCGCCGTTGCTCTCCCGCTGCGTGCTGCTCACCCTGCAGGCCCTCGAGGAGGGCGACGTGCGCCGGTTGATCCGGCGCGCGCTCGCCGACGAGCGCGGGCTGGGCGGCGCCGTCACGCTCGCCCCCGACGCCGAGGACCATGTGGTGCGCCTGGCCGCCGGGGACGTACGCAAGGCGCTCACCGCGCTGGAGGCCGCGGCCGGTTCCGCGCTGGCCCAGGGCGCCACCGAAATCGATCTGGCCACCGCCGAGCGCGCCGTCGACGTGGCCGCCGTGCGCTACGACCGCGACGGCGACGCGCACTACGACGTGACCAGCGCGTTCATCAAGAGCATGCGGGGCAGCGACCCGGACGCGGCACTGCACTGGCTGGCCCGGATGCTGGTGGCCGGCGAGGATCCGCGGTTCATCGCCCGACGCATCGTGATCTTCGCGAGTGAGGACGTCGGGATGGCCGACCCGCAGGCGCTTCTGGTGGCCACCGCCGCGGCCCAGGCGGTGCAGCTCATCGGGCTGCCCGAGGCCCAGCTCAACCTCGCCCAGGCGGTCGTGCACATGGCCACCGCCCCCAAGTCGAACAGCGTCACCACGGCGCTCGGCGCGGCCATGGCCGACGTCCGGGCCGGTCGCGGCGGCGCGGTCCCGGCCCACCTGCGCGACGCGCACTACCCGGGCTCACGTGGCCTCGGTCACGGCCGTGGCTATCGCTACCCGCACGACGATCCCCGCGGCGTCGTCCGCCAGCAGTACGCCCCCGACGATCTCGTGGGCGCCGACTACTATCGGCCGACCGAACACGGGGCCGAGCGCGCCGTCGGCGAACGGGTGCCCCGCCTGCGCCGGATCGTGCGGGGCCAGCCGCCGCGCGCCGACCGGGGCCGGGCGGTCGCCGCTTCGGCGGGCGGCGCGGACCGCGCGGCGGGTGGTGCACCGGGCCCGGATGCGTCACAGTCGTCGGCGGACTCGCCGCCGCCGGTCACGCCACCGGCGGGCGGGGCTTCGGCTTCGGTTCCGGTGGGCGGGGCTTCGGCCTCCGCTTCGGCGGGCGGGGCGGAGTCGTCCGTTCCGGACGGCGGGGCGGAGTCGTCCGTTCCGGACGGCGGGGCGGAGTCGTCCGTTCCGGACGGCGGGGCGGAGTTGTGCGTTCCGGACGGCGGGACGGAGTCGTCCGGTTCGGCGGGCGCGGCGGAGAGTTCCGCTGCGGTGGGCGACGCGGCGAAGTCGGCGGATGGTTCCGGGGCGGGCGGGGCCGCGGATCAGCCGGGAACGGCTACGGGCTCGGGTTCGGCGGCGGCCGGGCCGGATGCCGAGGGTGACGAGATGCGGTCAGACGAGAGCGGCGACGCAGCCGGGAAGGAACAGCCGTGAAAGCGCGCGGTGCCGATCGGCCCGACGACGACGCCGGTCAGAGCGGCGGCAAGAAGGGCCGTCGCTTCGGGCGGGGCCGCGCCGAGCCGCCGGTGGAGCCGGTCGAGGTGCCGCGCGAGGAGACCGGCTGGCTCGACGACCTGCGTACGGCGAAGGAGCAGGGCGGCGCGATCGGCCCCGGCACGCTTCCCGGCGAAGCCCGGATCAGCAAGTCCGGCCGCCGGGCGCCCGGGCCGGACGACCAGCCGGACGACGACGGCCCGGTCTTCGGCGGCGACCTCGACCAGGACGAGCCGGCCGGTCCGGCCGCCCGGCCCACCGGCGGCCCCGGGCCCGGCTGGCAGGCCGGTTCGGGCGAGCACGCCACCGGACGCCCCATGCCGGACTCCACGCCCGCCTGGCAGACCGGTTCCGGCGAGTACATCGCCGGCCGTCCGATGCCCGGTTCGGTGCCCGCCTGGCAGACCGGCTCGGGTGAGTACACCGCCGACCGCCCCGCGGGTGGCCCGGCTCAGCAGCAGCGTCCGCCCGCGCCTGGTGCGTCTCAGCAGCGTCCGCCCGCGCCCGGCGTGGTGCCGGGTGGCCCCGGCGGTGCTGCCGCCGGCGCGGTCGTGCCCGGCCCCGCCGGACCGGGACAGGCCCCGCCGATCCGCCGGACCGGCCCGCACGCGGGTCCGCACGGCGCGGCTTCCGCGCCGGTGAGCTCTCGGGGGATGCCCGCCGGGTCACAGCCCGGCCCGATGCCCGCCGCGCCGGCGCCATCCGGCCAGCGCGGGATTCCCGGTGGCTCGCCGGGGCAGGTCCCGCCCGCTCCGGCTGGGACCCGACCGGGGCCCGGCCAGGGGCCGCGGGGCCAGATGGCGCCTGGTCAGGTGCCGGGCCAGATCCCGCCTGGTCAGGGACCGCAGGCTCAGATGCCGCCCGGTCAGGCGCCGGGTCAAATGCCGCCTGGTCAGGGACCGCAGGCTCAGATGCCGCCCGGTCAGGCGCCACAGGGTCAGATGTCGCCTGGTCAAGTGCCGGATCGGAGGCCGCCCGGTCAGACGCCGTCCGGCCAGAGGGCCGCGGCCTCGGTGCCGCCCGCTCGCCGTGGTGGCCCGGGTGCGCCGGTTCCTCCGACCGGCCGGGCGGGCATGGCGCCCGAGGCGGGTGACGGCCGGCGCCCGGCAGGCTCCGCCGTACCGGGTCAGCCGGGCGCTGCGCGCCACCCGGGCGCGGACCCCGCCGTGCCGCCGGTTGTTCCGCGCTCCGGCAACCCGCCGGAGATCCCGGTCGCGCGGGCCGCGGCGCCAGGCCCGCGAGGCACGACCTCCGGCGTACGCCCGGTCTCGCCCGGGATCCGCCCGACCTCGCCGGCCGGTCCGGCACGCGACCGGTTCCGTACCGATGCCGGGCCCGCGCCCGCCGCCGGGCAGCAGCCCGGACCCGTGCCGCCCCCGGTCCACCAGTCCGGGCCGATCCCGCCGGTCGGCGCGGGACGGTCCGGCGACACCGTGCCCCCGGGTGTCTACCAGGCCGAACCGGTGCCGCCGAGCGTGTACCAGACCGGCCCGCTGCCGGACGGTGACGAGCGGACGAGCCGTGGACGTAACCGCCGGGGCCGGGCCGATGCGGCCGGTCACCCCGGCACCCCGGAAGGGGTCTACGGCGCCCGGCCGGACGGCGCGTACCCGTCCCCCGCAGGGCCGGACGGCCCGCACGGCGGTCGTGGTCCGCGGCCGGTCTCTGGCGGTCCGGTGTCGCACGCCGCGCCGGATGACGGCTATGGCGGTCGTGGTCCGCGGCCGGTGTCCGGTGGCCCGGCCTTGCACGCCGCCCCGGCGCACTCCGCGCCGGACGATGGTTACGGCTCGCACGCGGCCGACCCGGCCGGGGCCCGGGGCGGGTCGGCTCGGCCGGTCTCCGGGGCACACGCGCGGCCGGAGGACGGCTCCGGCCCGGGCTCGGGTGGGCCGGACGGCTCGGCGGGCCGCCCGGCCGGTCATGCGGCCGTCCCCGGGGAGCGCGGAACCGGCCGGCACGAAGCGCCGGACGGCGCGCGTGCCCGGGTCGGCCGGCACACCGGTGCGCACAGTGTCGTCCAGCCGGAGGACGGGCCCCGGGGACGCGGTGGCCGCCGTGCTGCCGAGCCCGACACCGGACCGGGTGCGATGCCCGGGGGCCGGGATGGCGCGGCCGCCGGGATGAACGGTCCCGGTGCCGGTCCGCGCGCTCAGGGTGGTCCCGCCGGTGCGGGACAGGTCGCTGGTCGGCGTGGTCCGGGCGGCCCCGGCGCGACGGCCGGTGCGCCCGGCCAGATGCCCGGCGGCGGCCCGCGCGGGCAGGGCAACAATCCGGCAGCAGGAACGGCCGGGGTACCCGGCCCGCGCCGGACCGGGCCCGGTGACGGGCAGCCGGTCCGGGCCGCGGCGGCGGTGGTTCCGCCGGTGGTGCCCGGAAAGCAGGGTGTGCGTGCCCCGGCGGTGCCCGGTCGTGCGGGCGCGATGGCGGACAGCCCCTCCGGTGTCATCCAGCGGCCGGGCCCGCGCGGCGGCAACGGTCAGCTGGCACCCGACGAGGACGGCTTCACCGCGGACCGGCGCGCGCAGGACGCCGGCCAGACCGGCGCGGTGCCGCCGGGGCAGGGCACCCGTGGCCCGGGCGGTGCGCCGGTGCCCGGACAGGCCGGCCCGCGCCGGCTCGGGCGCGGCGAGGCGCCGGACGGTCGTGCCACGGCCGGCTCGCCGTTCGGCGACATGGCCGGCGGGCACCCGGAGGCGGGTGGGGGCGAGCCGGTGACCGGCGCGCCCGGTCATGCCGTACGCCGCGATGAACCCGGCCCGTCCCGCGCCGCGAGCGGAGGCCGGGCAGCGGCCCCCGCGCAGGGCCAGGCCTTCCCTGCCGGCATGGCCGGTGCTGAGCAGAGTCAGGGTTTCCGTGCGGGTGCGGGGGCGCCTGAGCAGAGTCAGGGTTTCCGTGCGGGTGCGGGGGCGCCTGAGCAGAGTCAGGGTTTCCGTGCGGGTGCGGGGGCGCCTGAGCAGAGTCAGGGTTTCCGTGCGGGTGCGGGCGCGCCTGAGCAGGGCCAGAGCTTCCGCGCTGGACCGGGTGTGTCCGAGGAGAGTCAAGGGTTCGCCGCGGGCTTCGGTGGCCCGGAGCAGAGTCAGGGCTTCGCGGCCGGTGGACCCGAGTCGAGCCAGGCGTTCCGGGCGGGGCAGGGTGCGCCGGAGCCGACCTCACGGGGCCGCCGCCGACGCGCTGTCCCGGAACAGAACCAGGGCCGTGGCCCGGCAGGTCCGGAGCACAGTCAGGGCTTCCCGGCGGGTAGCCGCGTCGCCGGTCCGGAGCACAGCCAAGGCTTCCCGGCAGGGCGTCGCGCCGTGGGTCCGGAGCAGAGCCAGGGTTTCCCGGCCGATGGCCCGGAGAGTCGCCGTGCCGCCGGTCCGGAGCACAGTCAGGGTTTCGCGGCCGGGACGGGCCAGCCGGACCACCGGACGTCCAACGGCCCGGTGTCACCGGCGCCGCGCGGCGGCGGGCCGCGCGGGCGAGGAGCCGGCGCGGAGTCCGGGCCGGTGCGCGGTGGCGTGCCGGTGGCCGGCCGGGCCGGTGCCGCGGGTTCTGCCGCGGTGCCCGGTCCGGGGGCTGGTTCGGCGCGGGTTCCCGGGGTCGGCCCGACAGGTCCGGGTGGTCCCGGCCGGGGCGCGGCTTCGGTCCCGGCGCCTGGCGCCGCCCCCGGTGGTGCGGACGCCGACGGCCCGAGCGGTCCGTCGCGAGGTGCTGCGCCGGCCGGCACAGGTGGGCCCGGCGGCCCGCCGCGTGGCGCCGGGTCCGCCCCGGTTGCCGGCGGGTCGGGCAGCGGCCCGCAGGCCGGCGGCCCGGGTGCGCCGCCACGCGGCGCCGCGTCGGTCACGGTGCCCGGCGGTCCAGGTCGCGGCACCGGCCCGGTGCCCGGTGGCGGGCCCGGCGGTCCAGGTCGCGGCACCGGTGCGGTGCCCGGTGGCGGGCACGGCGGTCCAGGTCGCGGCACCGGTGCGGTGCCGGGGAACGGCCCGGCCGGTGCCGGGCGTGGCGCTGCCGCGGTGCCGGGAAGCGACCCGGCCGGTGCCGGGCGTGGCGCTGCTGCGGTGCCGGGTGCTGATCCGGGTGGTGCGGGGCGCGCGGCTGTGGCGGTGCCCGGAAACGATCCGGGCGGTGCCGGAGGAGCCGCCGCGACCGTGCCCGGTAACGGGCCGGGGCGTGCCACCGCCGCGGTGCCGGGCGGTGCGGGGCGTGCCACCGTCGCGGTGCCGGGCGATCCGGGACGAGGCGCCGCCGCGGCGCCCGGGAACGCCGCTCCGGCGGGTGGACGGGGCACGGGCTCGGCCACGGCGTCCGGCGCCGCGGCCGTACCGGGCGGTGGCTCGCTCGGCGCGTTCGACGACGCCGACGGCGACTTCGACAGCGGGGACGGCGGGACCGGCCGGGTTGTGGCCGCCGCCGTGCCGGTCACGGCCGGGGCCGTGGAGCCCGGCACCGGGACCGTGGCGGTGGCCCGGGTCGGCGCGGGCCCGGCCAACGCCGTACCGGAGAAGGCCGGAAGCGGACCGCTGACCGGCACCGGCGACGAGGCCGCCGAGCCGGAGGGTGGCCTGGCCGAGCTGCGGCGGAGGCTGCGCACCCAGCGGCGGCTGCGGCTGATCACGCTGTCCACGCTGGCGATCGTGGTGCTGCTGGTGCTGCCCGCGTTCTTCGGGCTGCGCGCGGTCGGCAACGATCCGGTCTTCGCGTCGCTCGACCGGCTGAATGTCCCGTCCTGGGCGGCCCGGAAGGTCGACGACAAGGGCAGCTTCAGTCGCTGGTGCTTCCTGGAGTGCCGCTTCCGGGAACGGACCGCGGAGTCGGAGCGGCCGTTCAAGGAGACCTCGGAGGTGTACGCGAAGGCGCTCAAGGCGGCCGGCTGGACCCCGTGGAAGGTCGCCGGCTGCCCGGAGTCGCCGCTCCAGCCGGAGGAGGGCACCTACTCGTGCTGGAAACGGGACGAGTTCACTCTGGACCTGGCTGTCGGCCTGCCCGCCTGCGCGGTCGACCAGGTGCTGCAGGAGGCGGTGCCGCCGGCCGGCAGCGAGGCGGCCGAGGCCGGCGAGACTGGCCCGGCGAAGTGCGAGGGATCGACGGTGAGCATCAAGGTCCGCAACGAGATAGCTGACGAGCGCGGCAAGACCGACAAGAATCCTGGGCCGGTCGGTGAGACACCGGATTCGATCCTGAACGACAACGATCCCCTCTTGGAGCCGACACCAGAGGCGTCGTGACGCGCGCGGTGGTCACGGACGGTAGGGTCTGCACGTTGTCCCCGCCGTTACGTGACCACCCGAAGGAGACGCGCTACATGAACCCCGGAGAAATCGCTGGTCTGATTGCGGCGGGCGCATTCCTGATGCTCGTCGTTCTGCTCGCCGTGCCGATCCTGAAGCTGGGGCGCACCGTGGACGCCGCGACCCGGGCCATCAACGAGGTGACCGACCGCACCGGTCCGTTGCTCGGCAACGTGAACACCACGGTGGAGAATGTGAACACCGCGCTCGGTCAGGTGCAGGTCTCTTTGGACGGCGTGAACCTGCAGCTCGCCAAGGTCGACACGATGACCGAGCACGCGCAGCACGTCACCGCGAACGTCGCCAACCTGGTCACCGTGGTCTCCGCAGCCGCCGCGAATCCGCTGGTCAAGGTCGCGTCCTTCGGGTACGGCCTGCGCAAGGCCGCCGCCGCTCGCCGGCACGCCGAGGAGGACCGTGAGGTCCGCGCCGCGATCAAGCAGCGCCGCAGGTCCGGTCGCTGAGCCACCCGGGGAAAGAGGAATCGTCGCCATGAAACGCCTGCTCTGGCTCGGTGTCGGCCTGGCCGTCGGCGCTCTCGTCGTCCGCAAGCTGACCCGCAAGGCCGAGGAGTTCACCCCGACCGGGATCGCCACGTCGCTCTCGCAATCCGCTGGCGGGCTCGTCGAGTCGATGCGTAGCTTCGTGGAAGACGTCCGCGACGGCATGGCCGAGCGGGAACAACAGATCCACGAGGCGTTCGCCGCGGGGGAGCTGTACGAGGACACATTCGCCGAGCTGCGCGACGACACGCAGCCCGGCTCGCAGGGAGGAATTCGATGAAGACGGCGGAAGTCAAACGGCGCTTTCTGGCGCATTTCGAGGCCAACGGGCACACGGTGGTCCCGAGTGCCCCGCTGCCGGCCATCGACGACCCCAACCTGCTGTTCATCAACGCCGGCATGGTGCAGTTCGTGCCGTTCTTCCTCGGCCAGCGGACCCCGCCGTACCAGCGGGCGGCGAGCGTGCAGAAGTGCATCCGGACGCCGGACATCGACGAGGTCGGCAAGACCAGCCGGCACGGCACGTTCTTCCAGATGAACGGTAACTTCTCGTTCGGCGACTACTTCAAGTCGGGCGCGATCCCGCTGGCCTGGGAGCTGTCCACCAAGCCGGTCGAGCAGGGCGGCTTCGGCCTGGACCCGGAGCGGATCTGGGCGACCGTCTACCTCGACGACGACGAGGCCATCGAGATCTGGAAGCAGACCGGCCTGCCGGCGGAGCGGATCGTGCGCCGCGGCAAGAAGGACAACTTCTGGTCGATGGGCATCCCCGGCCCGGCCGGCCCGTGCTCGGAGCTGTACTACGACCGCGGGCCGGACTACGGCCGCGAGGGCGGCCCGGAGGTCGACGAGGACCGGTACCTGGAGTTCTGGAACCTGGTCTTCATGCAGCACGAGATCACCGACGTGAAGTCGAAGGAGGAGTTCCGGATCGTCGGTGACCTGCCGAAGCAGAACATCGACACGGGCATGGGCCTGGAGCGCATCGCGTCGATCCTGCAGGGCGTCGACAACCTGTACGAGATCGACGAGGTCCGCCCGATCCTGGCCCGCGCGGCCGAGATGACCGGCAAGAAGTACGGCGCGCACTCCGGTCACGCCGCGAACCAGAGCCACCCGGACGACGTACGCCTGCGGGTGATCGCCGACCACGTGCGCACCTCGCTGATGCTGATCGGTGACGGCATCGTGCCGTCGAACGAGGGCCGTGGCTACGTGCTGCGCCGGATCATGCGCCGGGCGATCCGGGCGATCCGCCTGCTCGGCTGGCAGGGGCCGGCGCTGCCGGAGCTGCTGCCGATCGCGCGTGACTGCATGTCCCCGTCGTACCCGGAGCTCGCCGAGGAGTTCGGCCGGATCTCCACGTACGCGTACGCGGAGGAGGACGCCTTCCTCTCCACGCTGCGCGCGGGCACCACGATCCTGGACACCGCGATCACCGAGACCAAGTCGGCGGGCGCGCGGCAGCTCTCCGGGGACAAGGCGTTCCAGCTGCACGACACGTACGGTTTCCCGATCGATCTGACCCTGGAGATCGCGCAGGAGCAGGGCTTGCAGGTCGACCAGGAGGGCTTCCGCCGCCTGATGGCCGACCAGCGGGCGCGGGCGAAGGCGGACGCGGCGGCGCGCAAGACCGGCCACGCCGACCTGTCGGCGTACCGTTCCGCGCTGGACGCGGGCGGTTCCGTGGAGTTCACCGGGTACCAGGAGATCTCCCGTGAGTCCCGGGTCCGGGCGCTGATCACCGACAAGGGCCGGGTCGAGGTGGCCGGCGAGGGCGACTTCGTCGAGCTGGTGCTGGACACCACCCCGTTCTACGCCGAGGGTGGTGGCCAGCAGGCCGACACCGGCGTGATCAAGGTGGGCAGCGGCCAGCTCGAGGTGGTCGACGTCCAGCAGCCGATCCCCGGCCTGATCGTGCACAAGGTGCGGGTGATCCGCGGTGAGGTGCGCGCCGGGGAGAGCGGCCTGGCGGAGATCGACGTGACCCGCCGGAAGGCGATCTCCCGTTCGCACACCGCGACGCACCTGGTCCACCAGACCATGCGCAACTTCCTCGGCGAGTCGGCCACCCAGGCGGGCTCGCTGAACGCCCCGGGCCGGCTGCGGTTCGACTTCCACACCCCGGGCGCGGTCAACCCGTCGGTGCTCTTCGACGTCGAGCAGCAGATCAACGAGGTGCTGCTGCGTGACCTGGAGGTCAACGCGTTCGTCACCTCGCAGGAGGAGGCGCGCCGGCTCGGTGCGATGGCGCTGTTCGGCGAGAAGTACGGCGACGAGGTCCGGGTCGTCGAGGTCGGTGACTACGCCCGCGAGCTGTGCGGTGGCACCCACGTGGCGCGCTCCGGTCAGCTCGGCCTGGTGAAGATTCTCACCGAGTCGTCGATCGGCTCCGGTGTGCGCCGGGTGGAGGCGCTGGTCGGCATCGACGCGTTCGGCTTCCTGGCCCGCGAGCACCTGCTGGTGTCCCGCCTGGCCGACCTGTTCCGGGTGCCCGGCGACCAGGTCGCCGACCGGGTCGAGCAGACCGTCACGGCGCTGCGCGACGCGGAGAAGGAGCTGGAGAAGCTGCGCGCGCAGATGGTGCTGGGCGGTGCGGCCGCGCTGGCCGGCCAGGCCAAGGACCTGCGCGGGGTGGCGTACGTGGGCACCGAGGCGCCGGAGGGCGCGGCCGGCAACGACGTGCGCACGCTGGCCCAGGAGATCCGCGGCAAGATCGACCAGGCGCGTCCGGCGGTGGTCGCGGTGACCGGCCGCTCGGGTGGCAAGGCGTCGCTGATCGTGGCGATCAACGCGGCGGCGAAGAGCCGGGGCCTGTCCGCGGCCGATCTGGTCCGAGGCGCGCTGTCCGGCCGTGGCGGCGGCAGCGCCGACCTGGCGCAGGGCGGCGGCGTGCCGGCGAGCGAGGCGGCCAACCTGCTGACGGCGATCGAGAAGGCGCTGTCCGAGGCGAGCTGAGCTCCGGTGGCGCCGCCGGAACGTCATTCCCGCGAGTGACAGGTGAGGGATCCGTCGCACTGCGCGACGGATCCTTTCCTTTCTCTTGGGGATTACCGGCGGGACCATAGGGGGGCGTCGTATCGGCGTGCTCAGCGGTTAAGCTTTGCCCGCGATCGTGAGCCTTGATCGATTTAAATCGATAGGGGTGCACTTCGCGTCAGGGATGCTTGTTCGGGGACAAGGAGACGCGCTTTGCTGGTGTGCAGGGGAAGAGCGTGACGCACCGCTTCACCCGGGGGGTGCGGCTCGGCGTGGACGTCGGGCAGGTGCGCGTCGGGGTCGCCAAGTGCGATCCGGACGGGATCCTGGCCAGCCCGGTCGCGACCGTGGCGCGGGACCAGCAGGCCGGTGCGGACACCGTGCCGGCCGACATGGCGGAGCTGGTCCGGCTGGCGGAGGAGCACGAGGCCGTGGAGGTCGTCGTGGGGCTCCCGGTCGCGCTCAACGGGCGCGAGGGCGTGGCGGCCGGCCACGTCCGGGCGTACGCGGAACGGCTCGGCGCGGTCCTCGCGCCACGGCCGGTCGTGCTCTCCGACGAGCGGATGTCGACCGTCGTCGCCAGCCGGAGGCTGAGCGAGCGGGGCGTTCGCGGGCGTCGGCAGCGGGCGGTCGTGGATCAGGCGGCCGCCGTGGAGATCCTGCAGGGCTGGCTGGACGCGCAGCGGAGGCAGACTTAATTGATCGACGACGACCTGGATCTCGCGTTCGAGGGGACCGCGGACCGCGGCCGGTGGCGGCATCGCAAGGCGGGTGGCCGCGGCCGTACGCTGATGGCCTTCACCCTGGTCCTCTTGCTGTTCGCCGCCCTGGGCGGCGGCGCCTACCTCGGTTTCGACAAGGTGCGCGGCTTCTTCACCGCCGAGGACTACGCCGGTCCGGGCACCGGCTCGGCCATCGTCGAGGTGAAGTCCGGCGACACCGCGACCGACATCGGCAACACGTTGTACAAGCTGGGCGTGGTGAAGAGCGCCGAGGCGTTCATCGACGCCGCCAAGGACGACCCGAAGAGTTCGGGCATCCAGGTCGGATCCTACAAGCTCCGCAAGGAGATGAAGGCGACCGACGCGCTGGCCATGCTGCTCGACCGGGCGAACCTGGACGCCAACCGGGTGACCATCCCGGAGGGTGTCATCTCGCTGCAGATCTTCGAGCTGCTGTCCAAGGCGACCAAGATCCCGGTCGCGGAGTTCAAGAAGGCCGCCAAGGACCCGCAGAAGCTCGGTGTGCCGGCGCTGTGGTTCAAGCGCAACGACGGCAAGAAGGTGGACAAGACCGACATCGAGGGCTTCCTCTACCCGGCCACCTATGACATCCCGGAGAAGGCCACGGCCACCTCGATCCTCCAGATGATCATCAAGAACTTCAACGCCGAGATGGAGAAGCTCGACTTCGTCGACCAGGTGCGCACCAATCTCGCCGACCTCAACATCTCGCCGTACGAGGCGCTGGTGGCGGCCTCGATCACGCAGGTGGAGGCGCTGCTGCCGGAGGACATGGGGCCGGTCGTGCGGGTGCTCTACAACCGCGCCTACACCGGCGATTTCCCGTGCAGCTGCCTGCAGCTGGACAGCACGGTCAACTACTGGCTGCGGATCACCGGCAAGGACGCGAAATCCTCGGACAAACTGCGGGTGGACGAGCTGCACGGCGAGGACAACCCGTACCGGTACAACGTGCCGGGCATGGCGATCGGCCCGATCAGCAGCCCCGGGGAGGACGCGCTGAAGGGTGCGATGAATCCCCCGAAGAATGATTACTTCTTCTTCTTGACCGTGGACAAGAAGGGCACGACGGCGTTCGGTAAGACCAACGACGACCACGAGAAGAACCGGCGACTCGCCTGCAAGAACGGCATCCCTATCTGTAACAACTGAGCGATTGGCGTCGACGCGGCCGGCCGGGACATCGATCCGGCCGGCCGCTGTCGTGAGGTAGCGCCGGCGGTCGATCCGTGGCACCCTTCGCGACGTAGTTCCAGCCGGGGCCTGGCATGCTGGATGCGTATCGGAGGCGACAATGCTCGACGATCTGGATGCGGTGCTGGAGGAGGAGGGGCAGGCGAAACCGGACGCGCCGGGACGCCGGGCCCGCGGGCGTGGTGGCCGTTCGGCCGTCGCCTTCTTCCTCACGCTGGTCCTGCTCGGCCTGCTGGCCGGCGGCGGGTGGCTCGCGTACACGAAGGTGAAGGGCATCTTCACCGACGAGGACTATCCCGGCCCCGGGGGCGCCGAGGCGATCGTGGAGATCAAGAGCGGTCAGTCCGCCACGGAGATCGGCAACACGCTGTACCAGCGGAAGGTGGTCGCCTCGGCGGACGCCTTCGTCGCCGCCGCCAAGGACAACACCCGCAGCAAGAACATCCAGGCCGGCTGGTACAGGCTCCGGGTCGAGATGCGGGCGAGCGATGCGCTCGACCTGATGCTGGACCCGAAGAGCCGCTGGGTCACCAAGGTCACCCTGCCCGAGGGCCTGACGTACCAGCAGACCTTCCAGAAGCTGTCGGAGGCCACCCGGATCCCGGTCGCCGAGTTCCGCGAGGCCGCGAAGGATCCGGTCGCGCTGGGGCTCGACGAGTCCTGGTTCACCCGCTCGGACGGCAAGAAGGTGAACCGCAGCGACATCGAGGGATTTCTCTACCCGGCGACGTACGAGCTGTCGCCGAAGGCCGACGCCACCGGCGTGCTCAAGACGATCATCGCGAACTTCAACGCGGAGATGGAGCAGCTGGAGTTCGCCCCGACGGTGCGGAAGGCGCGCGGGGGGATCACGCCGTACGAGGCGCTGATCGTGGCGTCGATCGCGCAGGCCGAGGCGCTCAAGGACGAGGACATGCCGAAGGTGTCCCGGGTGATCTACAACCGGGCGTACGGGGAATTCGACTGCCACTGCCTGGGACTGGACAGCACGGTCAACTACTGGCTGCGGATCACCGGCAAGAAGACCAAGGCGTCCGAGGACCTGACGCAGTCGGAACTGCACAATCCGAACAACCCGTACAACACGCACGACAAGCCGGGCCTGCCGCCGGGGCCGATCGGCAACCCCGGCCGGGCCGCGCTCAAGGGCGCGATGAGCCCGACCGGCAACTTCCCGTACTACTTCTTCATCAGCGTGGACACGGCCGGGACCATGGCGTACGGCAAGACCGGCGCCGACCATCAGCGCAACACCGAGCTGGCCTGCCGCAACGGCATCCCGCTGTGCTGAGTGGACATCCGGCCCCGCGCCGGCACGGGTGCGGACCCGCCGGCCCGCGGAATAGTTAAAATGCGGTCCGCAAGGTTCTCCACGACACCTACAGGGACGGGACCGCTGTGCAGACCACCAGCCCGCGGCGGGCAGCCGTCCTCGGCAAGCCGATCGCCCACTCGCTCTCCCCGGTGATCCACCGGGCCGGGTTCGCCGCCGCCGGCCTGACCGGCTGGACCTACGACGCGATCGAGTGCGCCGAGTCCGAGCTGTCCGACCTCGTCGCCGGACTCGGCCCGGAGTGGGCCGGCCTGTCGCTCACCATGCCGCTGAAGGAGGCCGCGATCCGGCTGGCCACCTCGGCGACACCGGTCGCGATCGCCGCCGGGGTGGCCAACACGCTGGTCCGCCAGGCGGACGGCTGGCACGCCGACAACACCGACGTGCCCGGCATGGTCCGGGTGCTGCGCGAGGCCGGCCTGGGCGCCGGCACCGGCCGGCACGCCGCCAAGGAGGCGCCCCCGCGGATCACCGTGCTCGGTGGCGGCGGCACCGCGCGGGCCGCCCTGGCCGCCGCGGCCGAGCTGGGCGCCGAGGCCGTCACCGTGGTCACCCGCCGGCCGCAGGCGCGCGCCGAACTGGAGCCGGTCGCCGGGGCGCTCGGCCTCCGGATCGAGGGCGTGGCCTGGGCCGACGCGCCGGCCGCTTTCGACGCCGACGCGGTGATCTCCACGGTTCCCAAGGGTGCCGCCGACCACCTGGCCGGCGAGGTCGCCTGGCGGGCCGGGACGGTGCTGTTCGACGCGCTCTACGACCCGTGGCCGACCCCGCTGGCCGCCGCCGCGACGGCCGCGGAGCTTCCCGTGGTCTCCGGGCTGGACCTGCTGCTGGCCCAGGCGCTGAGCCAGTTCGAGCAGTTCACCGGGGTGGCCGAGGCGCCGGAGGACGCCATGCGGGCCGCCCTCGACGAGGCCGTCCGCAGCCGCTGACCGCCGCGCCGCGCGGAGTCGCCCCGCGCCGCGCCCCTCTCCCGCGCCCCGCCGGTCTCCCCGGCCCCGGTTGTCTCCCGCGCCCCGCCGGTCTCACGGGCCCGGCCCCGCGCGTCTCCCGCGCCCCGCGTGTGTCCCGTGCCGCGCCGAGCGCCCCGCTACGGTGCGCCCCGTGTCCGGGCCGTGGTGCGTGCGCCGCGCGGCGTTCAGTGTGGTGTGCGGCGGGTCAGGGTCGCGGTCGCGATCAGCGCGGCGGCCGCGAAGCCCAGCATCACCGCCGTCATCGGTACGCCGTGACCGGCCGCGCCCAGCCCGACCAGCGGCGCCGCCACCGCGCCGATCACCGACTGGGCGCCGCCGAGCAGGGCCGCCGCCGAGCCGGCATGTCCCGGGTAGCGGTCCAGGGCCAGCGCCGCGGTGTTCGGCAGGATCAGGCCCATCGCGGTGACCAGCAGGAACAGGCCCACGGTGAGCACGATCAGGCTCTGCAGGGCGGCGCCGAGCAGCGCCAGCGCGCCCGCAGCGGTCTGCAACACCAGACCGGCGGCGAGCATCGTGCCCAGGCGCCACCGGCCCAGCAGCGCGCCGTTGGCCTGGCTGAGCAGGGTCAGACCGACCGCGTTCGCCCCGAACAGCAGGCTGTAGACGGTGGGGGAGAGGCCGTACCCGTCCTGCAGCACGAAACTCGACCCGGCGATGTATCCGAACATCGCCGCGAACGCGAACGCCTGCGCCAGCGCGTACCCGAGGAACACCCGGTCGGTGAAGAGCGTCCGCGCCGTCCCGGCCAGCGCGCGCAGCCCGCCGGAGGCGCGCCGCTCCGGTGGCAGGGTCTCCGGCAGCCCGGCCAGCACCAGTACGGCGAGCAGCAGCCCGATCACCCCGAGCGCCACGAAGATTCCCTGCCAGGAGGCCGTCCGCAGCACCACGCTGCCCAGACTGGGCGCCGCGATCGGGGCCACCCCGAAGATCAGCGTCAACGCCCCGAACAGCCGTGCCGCGCCCACCCCGGAGCTCAGGTCCCGCACCACCGCACGGGCGACCACGACGCCGACCCCGCCGGCCACCCCCTGCAGGAGACGCAGACCGCTCAGGACCGGCGCCGAGGGCGCCAGAGCGATCAGAAATGACAGGCCCGCGTACGCCAGGACGCCCACCAGCACCGGCCGCCGGCGTCCCCACCGGTCGCTGAGCGGTCCGAACACGAACTGCCCCAGGGCCAGGCCGATCAGGCACGCGGTCAGTGACAGCTGCACCTGACCGGCCGGCACCCGCAGGTCACCGGCGATCTCGGGCAGCGCGGGCAGGTACATGTCCAGCGACAACGGCCCGATCGCCGTGATCAGGCCGAGCACCACGACGAGCAGCGCCCGTCGTGGCACGTCACGCACTTGAGGTTCGGTGGTGGGGGTCGCGGTCACGCCCGCGAAGGTACGTCGCCCCGGCGCCCGATCCGCCACCCTCCGCCCGAAAAGTGACCAGCGCCGCCCCGCGCGGAGAACAGCGAGCGTGTCGCCCCTGCGCGGAGAACAGCGAGCGTGTCGCCCCTGCGCGGAGAACAGCGAGCGTGTCGCCCCTGCGCGGAGAACAGCGAGCGCGTCGCCCCTGCGCGGAGAACAGCGAGCGCGTCGCCCTGCGCGCGGGAAGTGACCAGCGCCGCTCCCGAACGCGAACAGCCGCCGCCCCGCCCTGTGCCTGAGAATCCCGTCCGTGCCGGCCGCCCGTCCTGGGCTGGTGCTGGGTGTCGTTATCCCCGGCGGCGATCGGCACCGCACGTCGACCCCGCGGATCAGCGGTGACCGCCGCCCACCCCACGCCGGCGGAGGTGGCCGGGCAGCGGGCACGGGGCCGGACAGGCGTCCGGAGGGCGGGACGCGGAAGCCGGGCATTGGGTCGCGGGCCGAGTGTCTTTAGACTCCAGACATGCTGCGCTGGCTTACTGCAGGTGAATCGCACGGACCGGCGCTCGTCGCGCTGCTGGAGGGCGTTCCCGCCGGGGTGGAGGTGACGAGCGCGGACGTCACCCGGGATCTGGTGCGCCGCCGCCTGGGTTACGGCCGCGGCGCGCGGATGAAGTTCGAGCAGGACGAGGTGGAGTTCATCGGCGGGGTGCGGCACGGCCGCACGCTCGGCAGCCCGGTCGCGATCCGGGTGGGCAACACCGAGTGGCCGAAGTGGGAGACGGTCATGTCGGCCGATCCGGTCGACCCCGAGGTGCTCGCCGCCCAGTCGCGCAACGCCCCGCTGACGCGCCCGCGTCCCGGACACGCCGATCTGGCCGGGATGCAGAAGTACGGGCACACCGACGCCCGCCCGATCCTGGAGCGCGCCAGCGCCCGGGAGACCGCCGCCCGGGTCGCCGTCGGCGTGGTCGCCAAGCAGCTGATCCGGCAGGCGCTGGGCATCGAGATCGTGTCGCACGTGATCGAACTCGGTTCGGTCGCGGCGAAGTCCGGGCTGATCCCGACGCCGGACGACGCCGACCGCATCGACGCCGACCCGCTGCGCTGCCTCGACCCGGAGGCCAGCGCCCGGATGGTCGCCGAGGTGGACGCCGCGAAGAAGGACGCCGACACGCTCGGTGGCATCGTCGAGGTGCTGGCCTACCAGGTCCCGCCGGGCCTGGGCTCGCACGTGCAGTGGGACCGCAAGCTCGACGCCCGGCTCGCCACCGCGCTGATGTCGATCCAGTCGGTCAAGGGTGTCGAGATCGGTGACGGTTTCACCCAGGCCCGCTCCCGCGGCTCGGTCGCGCACGACGAGATCGTCCCGACGCCGGACGGGGTGAAGCGGGTGACCGACCGGGCCGGCGGCCTGGAGGGCGGGATCACCAACGGTGAGCCGCTGCGCGTCCGTGCCGCCCTGAAGCCGATCTCGTCGCTGAACCGCGCCCTGCAGACCGTGGACATCACCACCGGCGAGCCGGCGACCGCGATCAACCAGCGCTCCGACGTCTGCGCGGTCCCGGCCGGCGCGGTCGTCGCCGAGGCGATGGTCGCCCTGGTGCTCGCCGAGGCGGCCACCGAGAAGTTCGGCGGTGACTCGGTCGCCGAGATCCGCCGCAACCTGGCGTCCTACCTCGACGCCCTGGTGATCCGCTGATGGCCCCGGTCGCCGTCCTGGTCGGCCCGCCCGGCGCGGGGAAGACGACGATCGGCGAGGCGGTCGCCGCGGCGCTGGGCGTCGGCTTCGCCGACACCGACTCGATCATCGAGGCCCGGGCCGGCAAGCCGATCCCGGACATCTTCGTCGACGACGGGGAGCCGGCGTTCCGCGCCCTTGAGCGTACGGTCGTCGCCGAGTCCCTGGCGTCCTTCCCGGGTGTGCTGGCGCTCGGCGGCGGCACGATCATGGACGAGTCGACCCGGAAGCTGCTGCTCGACCACACGGTCGTGTTCCTGTCGGTGGAGCTGCCCGACGCGGTCAAGCGGGTCGGGCTGGGCACCGGCCGCCCGCTGCTGGCGATGAACCCGCGCGCCACGATGAAGTTCCTGCTGGAGCAGCGGCGCCCGCTCTACGCCGCGGTGGCCACGCACACGGTGGCCACCGACGGCCGCGAGCCGGAGGAGATCGCCGCCGAGGTCACCGTCCTGGTGCGCGGCTGACGATGACACCGCCCCGGCGACCGGTCGAGCGCCCCGATCCGGCCCGGGTGGCCTGGCCGGCCGGATCGGTGACCGCCCACCTGGCGGAACATGGCCCGAGCACGGTGAATCGCCGGGCCGCTCGCGGATAGGGTGACGGCCGTGGTGACGCGAATTCCGGTGAAGGGTGACCGTCCGTACGACGTGATCGTCGGCCGGGGACTGAACGACGAACTTCCCGCGCTGGTCGAGGGCGCCGCGCGGGTGGCGGTGCTGCACCCGCCCACGCTGCGCGACCGGGCCGAGGCGGTGGCGAAGGCGGTCGGCGCCGCGACGGTCGTGCCGATCGAGGTGCCCGACGCCGAGCGGGGCAAGACGGTCGAGGTGGCCGCCCGGTGCTGGGACGAGTTGGGGGCGGCGGGCTTCACCCGTACCGATGTGGTCGTCGGGGTCGGCGGCGGGGCCACCACCGACCTGGCCGGCTACGTCGCGGCGGCCTGGCTGCGCGGTGTCCGGTGGATCCCGGTGGCGACCTCGGTGGCCGGCATGGTGGACGCCGCGGTGGGTGGCAAGACCGCGGTCAACATCGCCGCGGGAAAGAACCTGGTCGGCGCCTTCCACCCGCCGGCCGGCGTGCTGTGCGACCTGGACGCGCTGGACACGCTGCCGGCCGACGACATCGCCGCCGGGATGGCCGAGGTGGTCAAGGGCGGTTTCATCGCCGACCCGCGGATCCTGGAACTGATCGAGGCGGACCCGCGCGCGGCCCTCGACCCGCGCGGCGCCGTGCTGCCGGAGCTGGTGGAGCGCAAGGTCCGGGTGAAGGCCGGCGTGGTCGGGGTGGACCTGCGGGAGTCCGGGCTGCGGGAGATCCTGAACTACGGGCACACGCTGGGTCACGCGATCGAGCGCCGGGAGCGGTACACCTGGAAGCACGGGCACGCGGTGTCGGTGGGGCTGGTCTTCGCGGCCGAGCTGGGCCGGCTGTCCGGCCGGCTCGACGACGCGACCGCGGATCGTCACCGGGCGGTCCTGGAGCTGCTGGGCCTGCCCACGTCGTACGACGCGGGCGCCTGGAGCGACCTGCTGGCCGGGATGCGCGTCGACAAGAAGACGCGGGCCGCCACCCTGCGTTTCGTGGTGCTGGACGGGCTGGCGAAGCCGGGCGTGCTGGCCGGCCCGGACGACGACCTGCTGCGCCGGGCCTACGCGGTGGTGGCCCGATGATCTACGTGTTGAACGGCCCGAACCTGAACCGGCTGGGCACCCGGGAGCCGGACATCTACGGCACCACGACGTACCAGGACCTGGTGGACGTGTGCCGGAACACCGCCGACGACCTGGGCGTGACCGTCGAGGTGCGGCAGACCAACGCCGAGCACGAGATGATCGAGTGGCTGCACCGGGCCGCCGACGAGGGCGCCGACGTGGTGCTCAACCCGGCCGCCTGGACGCATTACAACATCGCCATCCGGGACGCCTGCGCGATGCTGCGTGGCAAGCTGGTCGAGGTGCACATCTCGAACGTGCACCAGCGCGAGGAGTGGCGGCGCCGGTCGGTGATCTCCGACGTCGCCACCGGAGTGATCGCCGGCCTGGGCATCGACGGTTACCGGCTGGCGCTGGAGCACATCGCCCGGTGAGAGTGGCGCCACCCGATTCGCTCTCACCAGGTCATCGCCGGTAAAGTGGTTCGGTCACCGATTCGCGTCAAGATCAAGGCAGGACATGGCTTCCACCAACGACCTGAAGAACGGCATGGTTCTCAACCTCGACAAGGAGCTGTGGTCCGTCGTTGAGTTCCAGCACGTCAAGCCGGGTAAGGGCCCCGCGTTCGTGCGGACCACGCTGAAGCACGTGCTGTCCGGCAAGGTCGTCGACAAGACCTTCAACGCGGGCACCAAGGTCGAGACCGCGACCGTGGACAAGCGCACGATGCAGTACCTCTACCAGGACGGTGAGGACTTCGTCTTCATGGACCTGGACACCTTCGAGCAGATCCACGTCTCCGGCGCGACGGTCGGCGACAACGCGAACTACCTGCTGCCCGAGGCCGAGGCCACGGTCGCCACGCACGAGGGCGTGCCGCTCTACATCGAGCTGCCGACCAGCGTCTTCCTCGAGGTCACCTACACCGAGCCGGGCCTGCAGGGCGACCGTTCGACCGGCGGCACCAAGCCGGCGACCGTGGAGACCGGCGCCACGGTTCAGGTTCCGCTCTTCATCACCACCGGTGAGAAGATCAAGGTCGACACCCGCGACGGCCGCTACCTCGGCCGCAGCTGATGGCGGAAGGTCCCAAGAAGGAACGGCTTGCGCGCCGCAAGGCGCGCAAGCGGGCGCTGGACGTCCTCTTCGAGGCCGACCTGCGTGATCAGCCGCCGAGCCAGGTGCTGGTCACCTACCTGGAGCGGATCGCCAAGCCGCACCCCGAGCACCTGGCGTACGCGGTCACCCTGATCGAGGGCGTCGCCCGGCACCTGGGCCGGATCGACGAGCTGATCGCGAGCTACGCCGAGGGCTGGACCATCGACCGGATGCCGACGGTCGATCGCAACCTGGCCCGGATCGCCGTCTACGAGCTGCTCTACGAGCCGGACGTCGACGACCCGGTGGCGATCACCGAGGCGGTGGAGCTGGCGAAGGAGATGTCGACCGACGACAGCCCGCGCTTCCTCAACGGCTTGCTGGACCGGATCGCGGCATTCGCCACGCGCTGAGGCCCCACGGAAAGCGCGCTGAGGCCCCACGGAAAGCGCGCTGCGGCGCCACGGAAAGCGCGCTGCGGCGCCGCCACGGAAAAGCGTGCGCTGAGCCCTCCTGAGCTGTCAGCGGCAGGCGCGCGCTGATGACGCCGCGGAAAGCACGAAACGGCCTGGACCTGACGGTCCGGGCCGTTTTTCATATGGCGTACATGAGTGTGACGCGCGCATGGAGAAAGCCCGCGTCGATCTTGGGGGGCCGACGCGGGCTCTTCTTTCTTTGGCAGCCGGGGCTGCCCTCTTCACCGGCCGCGGGCGCGGCTTCAGCTGGCGAAGAACGCCCGCGGGTCGGCCACCAGCACACCCTGCTCGGTCAGGCGCTCGATCAGGCCGGACGGCGAGATGTCGTACACGATGGCGAGGGCGCGCAGGTCGTCGGCGCGGATCGAGAGGACCCGGCCGTTGTAGTCGCCACGCTGCTGCTGGATGGCCCGGGCGTACCGCGCCACGTAGGCGAGGTCCTCACCGGTGGTGTCGTACAGTTTCTCGAGGTCCAGCACGATCTTGTTGGTGGCCTCGAGGCGGATGCCACTGCCGTCGGGCAGCAGCTCGGACACGGGAACACGGTAGAAGTCGGCCAGTTCGGCCAGGCGGGACACGGTGACCGCACGGTCGCCACGCTCGTACGAGCCGACCACGACGGCCTTCCACCGGCCGTTGGACTTCTCTTCGACGCCCTGCAGGGACAGGCCCTGCTGCTGGCGAATGGAGCGCAGGCGAGCGCCCAGCGACTTCGCGTACTCAGACGGCATTCGGACACTCCCAGTACTGTGCTCGGCCCGGAGGGTTCTTCCTCACGGATCGCTACGCTGCGTGACGGTACGGAGTTTGCGACCGCCGGTCAAGTGTTGGTTACCGATGAGTCGCGCGGGCCGCACCAAAGTTACCGGCTGTATCCCTAGTTGCAGGGTTTGTCCGGTTTGTTCGTGGGTCAGCCAGGTCACCCTGGTCAACGCTTTGTCCACTGGTAACGTAGCGTCAGCCATCGGGTCGGCCACCTGCGGGGGCCGCCCGACCGACGTCCTTTAACGACCCGTCCCGTGAGGCGGGGAAGGAGGTCCGCCGTGGCTCAGCCACGCGCAGACGCGCCCAGCAAGATCATCCTCGAGGGCTCCGACCTGTCCCGGGTCGTCGACCGGATCGCCCACCAGATCCTGGAGAAGACCTCCGGCGCCACCGGCACGGTGCTTCTCGGCATCCCCACCCGCGGTGTCCCGCTGGCGCACCGCCTGGCCGCCCGGATCCACGCCTTCGAGGGCGTCGCGGTCCCGGTCGGCTCTCTCGACATCACGCTCTACCGCGACGACCTGCGGCTGAAGGCCACCCGCGCGCTCGGCAAGACCGAGCTGCCGTCCGGCGGCATCGACGGGCTGCGGGTGATCCTGGTCGACGACGTACTCTTCTCCGGCCGCTCGGTGCGCGCCGCCCTGGACGCGCTCAAGGACCTCGGCCGGCCCAGCTCGGTGCAGCTGGCGGTGCTGGTCGACCGCGGTCACCGGCAGTTGCCGATCCGCGCCGACTACGTCGGCAAGAACATCCCGACGGCGCTCAGCGAGAGCGTGAAGGTGACGCTCACCGAGATCGACAGCGCCGACGAGGTCAAGCTCATCGGAGGGCTCCAGTGATCAAGCATCTGCGCTCGGCCGCCGACCTGGACGCCGAGACCGCCACGCTGATCCTGGACACCGCCGCCGAGATGGCGTCGCTGTCCGGGCGCGAGGTGAAGAAACTGCCCGCGCTGCGCGGCCGGACCGTGGTGAACCTCTTCTACGAGGACTCCACCCGCACCCGGATCTCCTTCGAGGCGGCCGCCAAGCGGCTCTCCGCCGACGTCATCAACTTCTCCGCCAAGGGCTCCAGCGTCTCCAAGGGCGAGAGCCTCAAGGACACCGCGCTGACCCTGCAGGCGATGGGCGCCGACGCGGTGGTCATCCGGCACTCGGCCAGCGGCGCGCCGCACCGGCTGGCCGGCTGGGTGGACGGGTCGGTGGTGAACGCCGGCGACGGCACCCACGAGCACCCGACCCAGGCGCTGCTGGACGCGTACACGATGCGTTCGCGCCTGGGCCGCCTCGACGGCCTGAAGGTGGCGATCGTCGGCGACGTGCTGCACAGCCGGGTGGCCCGCTCCAACGTGCTGCTGCTGACCACGCTGGGCGCGCAGGTCACCCTGGTCGGTCCGCCCACCCTGATCCCGCTGGACGTCGCCGCGGCGCTGGCCGAGAAGACCCAGGTCTGCTACGACCTGGACGCGGTGCTGCCGGACAGCGACGTGGTGATGATGCTGCGGGTGCAGACCGAGCGGATGCAGGACTCCTACTTCCCGTCGGCGCGGGAGTACAGCCGCCGCTACGGGCTCGACGCGCCCCGCCTCCACAAGATGCCGGGGCACGCGATCGTCATGCACCCCGGCCCGATGAACCGCGGGATGGAGATCGCGCCCGAGGTGGCCGACTCACCCCGCTCCACGATCGTCGAACAGGTCGCCAACGGCGTCAGCGTCCGGATGGCCGTCCTCTACCTGCTCCTGGGAGGCAAGTGATGGCGTACCTGATCAAGGGCGTCTCGATTCTCGGCGCCGCGCCGACCGACCTGGCCGTCACCGACGGCCTGATCGCCGCCGAGCCGGCGAAGAACGCCGAGGTGATCGACGCGGCCGGTCTGGTCGCGCTGCCCGGTCTCGTCGACGTGCACACCCACCTGCGCGAGCCCGGCCGCGAGGACGCCGAGACGGTGCAGACCGGCTCGCGCGCCGCCGCGCTCGGCGGCTACACCGCGGTCTGCGCGATGGCCAACACCTCGCCGGTCGCCGACACCGCCGGCGTGGTCGAGCAGGTCTGGCGGCTGGGCCGGGAGGCCGGCCTGGTGGACGTGCAGCCGATCGGCGCGGTCACCATCGGGCTGGCCGGCAAGCAGCTCGCCGAGCTGGGCGCGATGGCCACCTCGGCGGCCGGCGTGCGGATCTTCTCCGACGACGGCTTCTGCGTCGCCGACCCGCGCCTGATGCGCCGGGCCCTGGAGTACGTGAAGGCGTTCGACGGCGTGATCGCCCAGCACGCCGAGGAGCCGCGGCTCACCGAGGGCGCGCAGATGCACGAGGGCGAGGTCAGCACCCGGCTCGGGCTGACCGGCTGGCCCGCGGTCGCCGAGGAGGCGATCATCGCCCGGGACGTGCTGCTGGCCGAGCACGTCGGCAGCCGCCTGCACGTCTGTCACGTCTCCACCGCCGGCTCGGTGGAGGTGCTGCGCCAGGCCAAGGCCCGCGGCGTGCGGGTGACCGCCGAGGTCACCCCGCACCACCTGCTGCTGACCGACGAGCTCGCCGCCGGCTACGACCCGGTCTTCAAGGTCAACCCCCCGTTGCGTACGGCCGGGGACGTCGCCGCCCTGCGCCAGGCGCTGCTGGACGGGGTGATCGACGTGGTCGCCACCGACCATGCCCCGCACGCGGTGCAGGACAAGGAGTGCGAGTGGTCGTACGCCCGTCCGGGAATGCTCGGCCTGGAGACCGCGCTGCCGATCATGCTGAGTGTCTTCGGCGAGAAGTGGGATCTGATCGCCGACCGGATGTCCGTCGCGCCGGCCCGGATCGCCCGGCTGGACGGGCACGGCGGCGACCTGACCAAGGCCGGCACGCCGGCCAACCTCACACTGGTGGACCCGTCGGCGCGCTGGGTGGTCGACCCGGGCGCTCTGGCGAGCCGCAGTCGGAACACGCCGTACGCGGGCATGACCCTGCCCGGTCGCATCGTGGCGACCTTCCTGCGGGGCGAAGCGACCGTGCTGGACGGGAAGGTAGTCAAGTGAGCAAGGCGATTCTGGTGCTGGAGGACGGTCGGACCTTCTCCGGCACCGCCTACGGCGCCGTGGGCGAGACGTTCGGCGAGGCGGTGTTCACCACCGGCATGACCGGCTACCAGGAGGTGCTCACCGACCCCTCGTTCCACAAGCAGGTCGTGGTGCAGACCGCGCCGCAGATCGGCAACACCGGGGTCAACGACGAGGACGACGAGTCGTCCCGGATCTGGGTCTCCGGCTACGTGGTGCGCGACCCGGCCCGCCGCCCCTCGAACTGGCGCTCCACGGGCGATTTGGGCGAGCGCCTGGCGGCCGAGGGCGTGGTCGGCATCAGCGGGGTCGACACCCGCGCGCTGACCCGGCACCTGCGCGAACGCGGCGCGATGCGGGTCGGCGTGTCCAGCGTCGACCTGGACCCGCAATCGCTGCTGGCCAAGGTGCGCAACCAGCCGCAGATGCTGGGCGCCGACCTCTCCGCCGAGGTGACCACCGCGCAGCGGTACACCGTCGCGGCCGAGGGCGAGCACCGCTACACGGTCGCCGCGCTGGACCTGGGCATCAAGCGCAACGTCGCCCGCCGCCTGGCGGCCCGCGGCGTGACCACGCACATCTTCCCGGCCTCCTCCTCGATCGAGGACCTGCTGGCGGTCGGCCCGGACGCGGTCTTCTTCTCGCCCGGCCCGGGCGACCCGGCCACCGCCGACGGCCCGGTCACGCTGGCCCGCGAGGTGATGCGCCGCGAGGTGCCGCTGTTCGGTATCTGTTTCGGCAGCCAGATCCTCGGCCGCGCGCTCGGCTTCGGCACCTACAAGCTCGGCTACGGCCACCGCGGCATCAACCAGCCGGTGCTCGACCGGACCACCGGCAAGGTCGAGGTGACCAGCCACAACCACGGGTTCGCCGTGGACGCCCCGCTGAACACCGTGATCGACACGGACTTCGGTGGCGTCGAGGTGTCCCACGTCTGCCTCAACGACAACGTGGTCGAAGGGCTGCGCGGCATCGACGTGCCCGCGTTCACCGTCCAGTACCACCCCGAGGCCGCCGCCGGCCCGCACGACGCCGACTACCTGTTCGACCGGTTCGTCGAGCTCGTCGAGAAGAAGGGCTGAAACACATGCCGAAGCGTGAGGATCTCAAGCATGTGATGGTGATCGGCTCCGGGCCGATCGTCATCGGCCAGGCCTGCGAGTTCGACTACTCCGGCACCCAGGCGTGCCGGGTGCTGCGCGCCGAGGGCATCCGGGTCTCGCTGGTCAACTCCAACCCGGCCACGATCATGACCGACCCGGAGTTCGCCGATGCCACCTACGTCGAGCCGATCACCCCGGAGTTCGTCGAGCTGGTCATCGCCAAGGAGCGCCCGGACGCGATCCTGCCCACCCTGGGCGGCCAGACCGCGCTGAACACCGCGGTCGCGCTGCACGAGAGCGGCGTGCTGGAGAAGTACGGCGTCGAGCTGATCGGCGCCAACATCGACGCCATCCGCAAGGGCGAGGACCGCCAGCTCTTCAAGGACATCGTCGCCAAGGCCGGCGGCGAGACCCCGCGCTCGCGGGTCTGCCACTCGATGGACGAGGTCCGCGAGACGGTCGCCAAGATCGGCCTGCCGGTCGTCATCCGCCCGTCGTTCACCATGGGCGGCCTGGGCTCCGGCATGGCGCACAGCGCCGAGGACCTGGAGCGGATCGCCGGCGCCGGGCTGGCCGCCTCCCCGGTGCACGAGGTGCTGATCGAGGAGAGCGTGCTCGGCTGGAAGGAGTACGAGCTCGAGCTGATGCGCGACCGCAACGACAACGTCGTGGTGGTCTGCTCGATCGAGAACATCGACCCGATGGGCGTGCACACCGGCGACAGCGTCACCGTCGCCCCGGCCATGACCCTCACCGACCGGGAGTACCAGCGGCTGCGCGACCTGGGCATCGCGGTGCTCCGCGAGGTCGGCGTGGACACCGGCGGCTGCAACATCCAGTTCGCGGTGAACCCGGACAACGGCCGGCTGATCGTGATCGAGATGAACCCGCGGGTGTCCCGCTCGTCGGCGCTGGCCTCGAAGGCCACCGGCTTCCCGATCGCCAAGATCGCCGCCAAGCTGGCCATCGGCTACACCCTGGACGAGATCCCGAACGACATCACCCTGCAGACCCCGGCCGCCTTCGAGCCGGCCCTGGACTACGTGGTCGTCAAGATCCCGCGGTTCGCGTTCGAGAAGTTCCCGGGCGCGGACAAGGAGCTGACCACCACGATGAAGTCGGTGGGCGAGGCGATGAGCCTGGGCCGCAACTTCGCCGAGGCGCTGAACAAGGCGATGCGCTCGATGGAGACCAAGGCCGGCGGCTTCTGGACCACCCCGGACCCGGACGAGACGCTCGAGGACGTGCTGGCCCAGCTGCGGGTGCCGCACGACGGACGGCTCTACACCGTCGAGCGGGCGCTGCGCCTGGGCGCCACGGTCGAGCAGGTGCACGAGGCCAGCGGCCGGATCGACCCGTGGTTCCTGGACGAGATCAAGGCCCTGGTCGACCTGCGCGCCGAGATCCTGGCCGCGCCGGTGCTGGACGAACAGCTGCTGCGCCGGGCGAAGCGCTCCGGGCTGTCCGACAAGCAGCTGGCCGTGCTGCGGCCGGAGCTGGCCGGCGAGGACGGGGTCCGGGCGCTGCGGCACCGGCTGGGAGTGCGGCCGGTCTACAAGACCGTGGACACCTGCGCGGCCGAGTTCGCGGCGAACACGCCCTACCACTACTCGTCGTACGACTCCGAGACCGAGGTCGCGCCGAGCGACCGGCCCAAGGTGCTGATCCTGGGCTCCGGCCCGAACCGGATCGGGCAGGGCATCGAGTTCGACTACTCCTGCGTGCACGCGGTGCAGGCGCTGCGGGGCGTCGACTACGAGACCGTGATGGTCAACTGCAACCCGGAGACGGTCTCCACCGACTACGACACCGCCGACCGGCTCTACTTCGAGCCGCTCACCTTCGAGGACGTCCTGGAGGTGTTCCACGCCGAGGACAGCAGCGGCCGGGCGGCCGGCGGACCCGGCGTGATCGGCGTGATCGTCCAGCTCGGCGGGCAGACCCCGCTGGGCCTGGCGAACCGGCTCAAGGCGGCCGGCGTGCCGATCGTCGGCACCTCGCCGGAGTCGATCGACCTGGCCGAGGACCGCGGGCTGTTCGGGGCGCTGCTGGCCGAGAACGGGCTGCGCTCGCCGGAGCACGGCACCGCCACCTCGTTCTCCGAGGCCAAGGCGATCGCCGACGCGATCGGCTACCCGGTGCTGGTGCGCCCGTCCTACGTCCTGGGTGGCCGCGGCATGGAGATCGTCTACGACGAGCCCACCCTGCGGGGCTACATCGAGCGGGCCACCGAGATCTCCCCGGACCACCCGGTGCTGGTCGACCGGTTCCTGGACGACGCCATCGAGATCGACGTGGACGCGCTCTGCGACGCCACCGGCGAGGTCTACCTGGGCGGCGTGATGGAGCACATCGAGGAGGCCGGCATCCACTCCGGCGACTCGGCCTGCTCGTTGCCGCCGATCACGCTCGCCGCCTCGCACATCGCCGAGGTCCGCCGCTACACCGAGGCGCTGGCCCGGGGCATCGGCGTGCGCGGCCTGATGAACGTGCAGTACGCGCTCAAGGACGAGGTGCTCTACGTCCTGGAGGCGAACCCGCGGGCGTCGCGGACGGTGCCGTTCGTCTCCAAGGCGACCGGGGTGCAGCTGGCCAAGGCGGCGGCCCGGATCATGCTCGGCGCGACCGTCGCCGAGCTGCGCGCCGAGGGCATGCTGATCCCGGACCGGGACGGCGGGTCGACCCCGCCGCACGCCCCGATCGCCATCAAGGAGGCGGTGCTGCCGTTCAAGCGGTTCCGCACGCTGGCCGGCAACAACGTGGACAGCCTGCTGAGCCCGGAGATGAAGTCGACCGGCGAGGTGATGGGCATCGACGCCGGCTTCGGTCAGGCGTTCGCCAAGTCGCAGGCCGCGGCGTACGGCTCGCTGCCGACCAGCGGCAAGATCTTCGTGTCCGTGGCGAACCGGGACAAGCGGGCGATGATCTTCCCGGCCAAGCGGCTCGCCGACCTGGGCTTCACCATCGTCACCACGGCCGGCACCGGCGAGGTGCTCAGCCGGTACGGCATCGACTGCGAGGTCGTCCCGAAGCACTACGAGAGCCCGGAACGCAACGCCGTCGAGCTGATCCTCGCCGGCGAGATCGCCCTGATCATCAACACGCCGCAGGGCTCGGGCGCCAGCGCCCGGCAGGACGGTTACGAGATTCGCAGCGCCGCGGTCACCGCGGACACCCCGTGCATCACCACGGTGCCCGGCGTGGCCGCCGCGGTGATGGGCATCGAGGCGCTGATGCGCGGCGACATGGCTGTGCGGCCGCTGCAGGAGCTGCACCGGGTGCTCCGGAGCGACCGGGCATGAGCAGCCACGACCTCGCCGCCGAGGGCCAGGAGGGCACACCGGTGATGGCACCGTGAGCCTCTTCGCCAGGGCCGTGCGGCCGGTGCTGTTCCGGCTCGGCGGCGGGGACGCCGAGACGGCGCACGAGTGGACCCTGCACCGGCTCGCCTCGATGCCGCCGGCCGCCCGGGAGGTGCTGCGCCGCCGGTACGCCTTCTCCGCCCCGGTGGAGGCGTTCGGCGTCCGCTTCCCGAACCGGGTCGGCCTGGCCGCCGGGATGGACAAGAACGGCCTCGCGCTGCCCGCCTGGTCCGCGCTCGGCTTCGGCTTCGTCGAGGTGGGCACGGTCACCGCCAAGGCGCAGCCGGGCAACGACAAGCCGCGCCTGTTCCGCCTCCGGGAGAGCGAGGCGATCATCAACCGGATGGGCTTCAACAACGCCGGCGCGGCCGCCCTGGCCGACCGCCTGGCGCGGCTGGGCCCGATCGGTGTGCCGCTCGGGGTGTCGCTGGGCAAGTCCAAGGTCACCCCGCTGGAGGACGCGGTCGAGGACTATCTGGAGTCCTACCGGCTGCTGCACCCGTACGCGGACTACATCGCGGTCAACGTCTCGTCGCCGAACACCCCGGGCCTGCGCGCCCTGCAGGACCGGGACTCGATCGAGGCGCTGCTGACGGCGCTGCGCGGCCCGGTGCCGGTGCTGGTGAAGATCGCCCCGGACCTGAGCGAGCCGGCCATCGCCGAGCTGCTGGAGGTGTGCCTGGAGCACGGCGCGGCCGGTCTCATCGCCACCAACACCACCCTCGCCCGGGACGGGCTCGTCCCGGGCGAGAAGCACCTGGCCGCCGAGACCGGCGGGCTCTCCGGCAAGCCGCTCACCGAGCGCGCCCGGGCGGTGGTCCGGTTCGTGCACGACGAGACCGGCGGGCGGCTGCCGATCATCGGAGTGGGCGGGATCATGTCGGCCGACGACGCCTCCCGGATGCTGGACGCCGGCGCCACGCTGGTACAGCTCTACTCCGGGTTCATCTACAAGGGTCCGGACCTGGTCCGGGCGGTCGCGCAGGGCGCCCGCCCGGCCCGTTCGCCCGCGGTGCGATGAGCCGGGCCGAGCGCGACCTGCTTGCGCTCGACCGGGCGCACGTCTGGCACCCGTACGGGCCGATGCCCGGCCGCAGCGACCCCTACCTGGTGCAGAGCGCGGCCGGGGTCCGGCTGCGGCTGGCCGACGGCCGGGAGCTGGTCGACGGCATGTCGTCCTGGTGGGCGGCGGTGCACGGCTACCGGCACCCGGTGCTGGACGCCGCGCTGGCCGAGCAGGCCGGCCGGATGAGCCACGTGATGTTCGGCGGGCTCACCCACGAGCCGGCGGTCACCCTGGCCGCCAGGCTCGTCGAGCTCACCCCGCCCGGGCTGGAGCACGTCTTCCTCTGCGACTCCGGCTCGGTCGGCGTCGAGGTGGCGATCAAGATGGCGTTGCAGGCGCAGCGGGCGCTCGGCCGCCCGGGCCGGCGCCGGCTGGCCACCTGGCGCGGCGGGTACCACGGCGACACCTTCCACCCGATGAGCGTGTGCGACCCGGTCGGCGGGATGCACGCGCTCTGGACCGGGGTGCTGCCGGCGCAGATCTTCGCCGGGCCGCCGCCGGCCCGGTTCGACCCGGACTACGCCGACTCACTGGTGACGATGATCGAGCGGCACGCGGACGAGCTGGCCGCGGTGATCGTCGAGCCGGTCGTGCAGGGCGCCGGCGGGATGCGCTTCCATCATCCGGAGTACCTGCGGGTGCTGCGGGACGCCACGGCGGCGCACGGCGTCTTCCTGATCTTCGACGAGATCGCCACCGGCTTCGGCCGGACCGGGCGGTTCTTCGCCGCCGAGCACGCCGGGGTGAGCCCGGACATCATGTGCCTGGGCAAGGCGCTCACCGGTGGCTATCTGACGCTGGCGGCCACGCTGTGCACCCCGGAGGTGGCCGAGGCGATCTCGGCCGGGGAGGGCGGCGGCCTGGCGCACGGGCCGACGTTCATGGGCAATCCGCTCGCGTGCGCGGTGGCGAACGCCTCGCTGGGGCTGCTCGGCGACGGCGGGTGGGCGCACCGGGTACGGGAGATCGAGAACCGGCTGACGGACGGCCTGGAGCCGCTGCGCACCGCGCCGGGCGTCGCGGACGTACGCGTGCTCGGCGCGATCGGCGTGGTCCAGCTGGACCACCCGGTGGACCTGCCGCGGGCCACCGCGGCCGCGGTGGCGCGGGGAGTCTGGCTGCGGCCGTTCCGGGATCTGATCTACACCATGCCGCCGTACGTCACGGACGACGCCGACATGGCCCGCATCACCGCGGGAATCGCCGCCGCGGTGGCGGCCGGCTGACACAGGAGAGTGATCGAGGTAGATGGAGACCTTCGGCGAACGACTGCACGAGGCGATCGCCCAGCGGGGCCCGCTGTGCGTCGGCATCGATCCGCACGCCGCGCTGCTGGCCCGCTGGGGCCTCTCCGACGACGTGGCGGGCCTGGAACGTTTCGCCCGTACGGTGGTCGAGGCGCTGGCCGATCGGGTGGCCGTTCTGAAGCCACAGTCGGCGTTTTTTGAGAGATTTGGGTCACGTGGCATCGCGATTCTTGAGTCAACTATCCGACAGTCACGAGAGGCCGGCGCGCTTGTCCTGCTGGACGTGAAGCGGGGCGACATCGGCTCGACGATGGCCGCGTACGCGTCCGCGTACCTGGATCCGTCCAGCACGCTGCGCTCTGATGCGATTACTGTCAGTCCCTACCTCGGTGTCGGCTCGTTGCGGCCCGCATTCGATCTCGCGGCCTCCACGGGCGCCGGAATTTTCGTTCTCGCGCTGACGTCCAACCCCGAGGGGCCGTCCGTGCAGCACGCCGTCGCGCCTGGTGGGAAGACCGTGGCGCAGACCGTGATCGACGAGATTTCCCAGCTCAATGCGGGTGCGAGTCCACTCGGAAGTTTCGGTCTCGTGGTCGGCGCGACGATCGGCGAGACCGGGCACGAGCTGTCGGAGGTCAACGGCCCGCTGCTCGCGCCGGGCCTCGGAGCGCAGGGCGCGACCCCGGCCGACCTGCGTGCGGTCTTCGGCAAGAGCCTGCACACCGTGTTGCCGTCGTACTCACGTGAAGTTCTCGCCGCCGGCCCGGAAATCGCCGATCTGCGGGCCGCCGCGGAGCGCGTCCTGGCCGACTGCCGCGCCGCGCTCGGGTGAAACAGCCTGCGTACCAGGGTGGCGATCCGGCCGATGCGGGGTACCCCCACGTTGCCGAATGCGCCGTTGACCGCTAGTTTTCCCGGCGCCGGGAACCACATGCCCCTTTGGTTCCCTGGCACACCACGTTTCACAGAAGCGCCGGTATTGAACTACCGCCGCGATAGGGACCTGAGGAGAACTGGTGCCGCTCCCGTCACTGAGCCCCGAGCAGCGCGCTGCCGCGCTGGAGAAGGCTGCGGAAGTTCGCAAGGCTCGGGCTGAGCTGAAGGAACAGCTCAAGTCCGGCAAGACCACCCTCGCCGCCGTGCTCGACCGCGCGGAGGCCGACGAGGTCGTCGGCAAGCTGAAGGTCTCGGCCGTGCTTCAGGCGCTGCCGGGCATCGGCAAGATCCGGGCGACCCAGATCATGGAGAAGCTGAAGATCGCCGAGAGCCGCCGGCTCCGGGGTCTCGGCGACCAGCAGCGCAAGGCCCTCCTGGGGGAGTTCGCTGCGAACTGACTCATCGGCTCGTGTAGGAATGAGCCGTGAGCATGGATGACGACGCGCGCCCGGCAGCCCGCCTCACCGTCCTGTCCGGCCCCTCCGGGGTCGGCAAGGACAGCGTGATCGAGCTGATCCGGGCGCGCTCGCCTTGGATCCGGTTGTCGGTGTCGGTCACGACACGCAAGAAGCGCGACTACGAGACCGACGGCGAGCACTATCACTTCGTGACCCGGTCCGAGTTCCAGCGCCTGATCGACGGCGATCAGCTGCTGGAGTGGGCGGAGTTCGCGGGCAACCTCTACGGCACCCCACGCGCCCAGGTCGAGGGCTGGCTCCAACAGGGCCGGCCCGTTCTGTTGAAGATCGATCTGCAGGGCGCCCGGCAGGTGCGGGCGGCGATGCCGGACGCGCAGCTGGTCTTCCTGGCCCCGCCCAGCAAGGAGGAGCTGCAGCGGCGCCTCATCGGGCGCGGGACCGACGACGAGGAGACCATCCGCCGCCGGCTGGCCCACGCGGACGAGGAGCTGGCCGCCGAGGCGGAGTTCGACGTCACCGTGGTGAACGACTTCGTCGAGCGGGCCGCTGACGAGCTGGTAGGCTTGCTCGGTTCGTCATACTTAGCGCCGGCCTCGCTCCTGGGGCCAGCTGCTTCTCTGTCAGGGCCAGCTTCAGCACACGAGCATTAAGGATTTTCACAAGTGGGAACTGTCGCCAACCCCGAGGGCATCACCAACCCCCCGATCGACGAGCTGCTGGACAAGACCTCGTCGAAGTACTCGCTGGTGATCTTCGCGGCCAAGCGCGCCCGCCAGGTCAACGCCTACTACAGCCAGCTCGGTGAGGGTCTGCTCGAATACGTCGGGCCCCTGGTCGAGACGACGCCGCAGGAGAAGCCGCTCTCCATCGCGATGCGGGAGATCAACGCCGGTCTGCTGACCGCCGAGTCGACCGACCACTGATCGTTGTGAAACGTGCGATCCCGCGTCCGAGGCTACGGGCGCGGGATCGACTGCTGTCTGAGGTGAGGTCAGGTGCCCGAGGTCGTCCTGGGAGTGTGCGGCGGCATCGCCGCGTACAAGGCCTGTGAGCTGCTCCGGTTGTTCACCGAGTCGGGGCACGGCGTGCGGGTCGTGCCGACCGCCTCGGCGCTGAGGTTCGTCGGCGAGCCGACCTGGGCCGCGCTGTCCAACCGCCCGGTCGCCACCGAGGTCTGGGACGACGCCCACGAGGTGCCGCACGTGCGCATCGGCCGGGCCGCCGAACTGGTCGTGGTCGCCCCGGCGACCGCCGACATCCTGGCCAAGGCCGCCCACGGCATCGCCGACGACCTGCTCACCAACACGCTGCTCACCGCCACGTGCCCGGTGGTCTACGCGCCGGCCATGCACACCGAGATGTGGGAGAACCCGGCGACCCGGGCCAACGTCGCGACCCTGCGCTCGCGCGGGGCGATCGTCATCGAGCCGGCCGTCGGCCGGCTGACCGGCCGGGACACCGGCAAGGGCCGCCTGCCGGAGCCGGCGGCGATCTTCGAGTACGCCCTGCGGGTGCTCCGCGCGCGCCGCCGTGACCTCGCCGGCCGGCACGTGGTGGTCACCGCGGGCGGCACCCGGGAGCCGCTCGACCCGGTGCGTTTCCTCGGCAACCGTTCGTCCGGCAAGCAGGGGTACGCGCTGGCCCGCGCCGCCCTGGCCCGCGGCGCGCGGGTGACGCTGATCGCGGCGAACGTGACGCTGCCCGACCCGGCCGGCGCGGATGTGCTCCGGGTGGGCACCACCGAGGAGCTGCGCAAGGCCACCGTCGAGGCGGCCGCCGGGGCGGATATCGTGGTGATGGCGGCCGCGCCGGCCGACTTCCGTCCGGCCACCGTCGCCGAGCAGAAGATCAAGAAGACCGACGGCGGCGCCCCCGACCCGATCACCCTGGTCACGAACCCGGACATCGCCGCCGAGCTCGGCGCCGCCAAGGGTCCCGGTCAGGTGCTCGTGGCGTTCGCCGCGGAGACACACGGCGCGTTGGAACACGCCCGGCAGAAAATGGTCAGAAAACGGGCGGATCTCATCGTCGTCAACGAGGTCGGCGCCGACCGGGTCTTCGGCCAGGACCGCAACACGGTGACTGTGCTCGGCGCGGACGGCTCCGCCGAGGCTCTCGACGAACTCTCCAAAGACGATGTGGCGGATAGGATCTTCGACCACGTGGTGGTCCAGCTGGATGGACAGGTCGGCGGCGGTCCGCAAGTCTGATTAAATTTCCGCGTTACCTGTATTCGACAACTGAGGAGCACCGTGGCACGCCGCCTGTTCACTTCCGAGTCGGTCACGGAAGGCCACCCGGACAAGATCGCTGACCAGATCAGCGACGGGATTCTCGACGCCCTGCTCGCCCAGGACCCGCGCAGCCGCGTCGCGGTCGAGACCCTGATCACCACCGGCCAGGTGCACGTAGCGGGCGAGGTCACCACGCAGGCCTACGCCGACATCCCCAGCATCGTGCGCGACACCATCCTGCGGATCGGTTACGACTCGTCGAAGAAGGGCTTCGACGGCGCGTCGTGCGGCGTGAGTGTCTCCATCGGCTCGCAGTCACCGGACATCGCGCAGGGCGTGGACAGCGCCCTGGAGCTGCGCGAGGGCGACTCCGAGCACATCCTGGACCAGCAGGGCGCCGGCGACCAGGGCATGATGTTCGGCTTCGCCTGCTCGGAGACGCCCGAGCTGATGCCGCTGCCGATCGCCCTGGCGCACCGGCTGGCGCGCCGGCTGTCCGCCGCCCGCAAGGACGGCACGATCCCGTACCTGCGGCCCGACGGCAAGACCCAGGTCACCATCGAGTACGACGGCCTGCGCCCGGTCCGCCTGGACACCGTCGTGGTGTCCTCGCAGCACGCCGCCGACATCTCGCTGGAGTCGCTGCTGACCCCCGACGTGCGCGAGCACGTGATCGGCCCCGAGCTCGACGGCCTCGACCTCGACACCCGCGACTACCGGCTGCTGGTCAACCCGACCGGCCGCTTCGAGATCGGCGGCCCGATGGGCGACGCCGGCCTGACCGGCCGCAAGATCATCGTCGACACGTACGGCGGTTACGCCCGGCACGGCGGCGGCGCCTTCTCCGGCAAGGACCCGTCCAAGGTGGACCGCTCGGCGGCGTACGCGATGCGCTGGGTGGCCAAGAACGTGGTCGCCGCCGGCCTCGCCGAGCGGTGCGAGACCCAGGTCGCGTACGCGATCGGCAAGGCGCACCCGGTCAGCCTCTTCGTCGAGACGTTCGGCACCGAGAACGTGCCGGTCGAGCGGATCGAGAAGGCCATCAAGGAGGTCTTCGACCTGCGGCCGGCCGCGATCATCCGCGACCTGGACCTGCTCCGGCCGATCTACCAGCAGACCGCTGCCTACGGCCACTTCGGCCGGGAGCTGCCGGACCTGCGGTGGGAGAGCACCGACCGGGCCCAGGATCTGAAGAACGCCGCTTCCTGATCGGTTCGTTGGTAGGCCGGCGTCCCCGTGTGGTCGGGGGCGCCGGCTTTTTTCGTGCCTGTGGGCTGGGTTGTGGTCGGTCGGGGTGGGCTGGGCCTGGGGGTGGCTTGGTTTGTAGCTGCGATTGCGGTCTGGGTGTGTGGAGGTTCGTCGGGAGCGGGGTTAGTTCGCGGTGGGTCGCGGTCTCCTGGCGGGCCGGGTGCCCGGCTGGTGCTCAAGGTCGTTATTCGTCCTTGATAACGACCTTGAGCATCAGCCGGAGTGGGTCGGCTGGTGTCGAGGGTGGCATGGGTTTGGCGGTCCCGGTGCGCGCCGGCTCGGTGGATGGGTGGCGTTAGGGACGGTTGTCCGTTCCGGGTGGAGGTGATCCGTCGGATGGTCGGTTTCCGGACATCGTCGAGGTCGATCTGGGCGACGAGACGGTGAGCTGTCCGCGGCGCTGGCGCGGCACCCCTCCGCGCGGGTTGATCTTGTGGGAAGTGTCGGGGGATGCGGGCACAATGTTCGGCGATGGCGACCAAGGGTGTGCGTGCGGAGCGGGAGCCGGCGGAACGACTGCCGGTGGCCCGGGTGTGTGTCGACGTCCAGCTGCCGCATCTTGATCGCCCGTTCGACTATCTGGTCGCCAGCGCCGACGACGAGGCCGCGCAGCCGGGAGTGCGGGTCAAGGTGCGGTTCGCCGGGCAGCTGGTGAGCGGCTTCCTGCTCGCCCGAGCCGAGGCGTCCGAGCATCAGGGCAGGCTGGCGTACCTGGAAAGGGTGGTCTCCCCGGAGCGGGTGCTCGACCCGGAGGTGGCGCGGCTGGCCAGGGCCGTCGCCGACCGCTATGCCGGCAGCCTCGCCGACGTGCTGCGCCTCGCGGTCCCGCCACGGCATGCCCGGGTGGAGGCGCAGGCCGCCAGTGCGGCGGCCGGCCCGGACGGGGCCGCGACCGGCGCCGGCGCTGGCGTCCGTCCGCGGGTTTCCGCTGCGGGTGCCGACTCGGCCGGGGCCTCGCCGGTGGCCGGCGATGTCGCTACGGCCGGTGATGTCGCTACGGCCGGTGATGTCGCTACCGCCGGGGATGCCGCTACGGGCGGGGATGACGGTGTGGCTGGTGATGCCGCTACAGGCGCCGATGCCGGTGTGGCCGGCGGTGCCGCTACCGCGGACGATGACCGTGGGGCGGGTACGGGTGGCGCGGTCGCCACGGGCGGTGTGGCCATTGCCGGCGGTGCTGCCCCCACCGGCGGCGGGGTCGCCGGTGGCTGGGACTCGTACGTCGCGGGCCCGGCCTATCTCCGCGCGCTCCAGGAGGGCCGGCCGGCTCGGGCGGTGTGGTCGGCGCTGCCGGGGGAGGACTGGCCGGTCCGGATCGCGGAGGCCGCCGCCGCGACGGTGCGGGGTGGCCGGGGCGTGGTGATCGTGGTGGCCGACGCGCGGGACCTGGAGCGGGTCGACCGGGCGCTGGGGCGGGTGCTCGGGCCGGACCGGCACGTCGCGCTGAACGCGGCGCTCGGCCCGGCGGAGCGGTACCGCCGGTTCCTGGCGGCCAGCCGGCACCAGGTCGCGGTGGTTGCCGGCACCCGGGCGGCGATGTGGGCCCCGGTGGCGCGGCTCGGGCTGGTGGTGATCTGGGACGACGGGGACGACCTGCACTCCGAGCCCCGATCGCCGTACCCGCACGCCCGGGAGGTGCTGCTCACCCGGGCGCAGCTCGTCGACTGCGCGGCGCTGGTCGGGGGCTTCGCGCGTACCGGGGAGGGGCAGCTGCTGCTGGAGACCGGATGGGCCCGGGAGATCGCCGCGGAGCGCGCGGTGCTGCGGCGGCGTCAGCCGGCGATCTCGCCGACCGGCGACGACCCGCAGCTGGCCCGCGATCCCGGCGCGGTGACCGCCCGGCTGCCCAGCCTGGCCTGGCAGGCGGCCCGGCAGGCGTTGCAGGCCGGCGCCCCGGTGCTGGTCCAGGTGCCGAGGCGCGGATACCTGCCCTCGGTGGCGTGCGCGGAGTGCCGGAACCCGGCCCGCTGCCCGGCCTGTTCCGGGCCGCTGGCCCTGCACAACTTGCGGGACGTGCCGGTCTGCCGGTGGTGCGGGCGGTCGTTCCCGGCGTACACCTGCCAGGTCTGCGGCGAGCGGCGGCTGCGGGCCTCGGTGATCGGGGCCCGGCGTACGGCGGAGGAGCTGGGCCGGGCGTTCCCCGGTGTGCCGGTGCGCACGTCCGGGCGCGACGAGATCTTGGACACGGTTCCCGGTGAGCCGGCGATGGTGGTGGCCACCCCCGGGGCCGAGCCGGTGGCCGAGGGCGGCTACGGCACGGTGCTGCTGCTGGACACCTGGGCGCTGCTGAGCCGGGCCGACCTGCGCGCCGCCGAGGAGACGATGCGGCGCTGGCTGAACGCGTCCGCGCTGGCCCGGCCCGCCCCGGCGGGGGGCCGGGTGATCGTGGTGGCGGACGGCTCGCTGGCCCCGGTGCAGGCGCTGCTGCGCTGGGACCCGGGCTGGTTCGCCGCACGTGAGCTGGCCGAACGCCGTGAGCTGGGCTTCCCGCCCGCGGCCCGGATGGCCAGCGTGACCGGCCCGGCGCCGGCGGTCGCCGAGCTGCTGACGATCGCCGACCTGCCGGACGGCGCCGAGCAGCTCGGCCCGGTCCCGGCCGGCGACGAGCAGGAGCGGATGCTGCTCCGGGTGGCCCGGTCCCGGGCGCTGGACCTGGCGCGCGCCCTGCACGTGGCGGCCGGGGTGCGCAGCGCGCGTAAGGCGGCCGTCGCGGTGCGCATCCAGGTGGACCCGGCCGACCTCTTCTAGGTCCGTAGACTGTTTCCCAGCCGTTTCCCTGTCTGAGGAGTTCCGCTTCAGTGACCGTCCAGCCCATCCGTCTTTTCGGTGATCCGGTGCTGCGCACCGAGGCCGACCCGGTCGTCGATTTCGACGTCGAGCTCCGCAAGCTGGTCAAGGACCTCACCGACACCATGCTGGACGAGGGCGGCGCCGGTCTGGCCGCCCCGCAGCTCGGGGTCGGCCTGCGGGTGTTCACCTTCGATGTCGACGACGTGGTCGGGCACATCGTCAACCCGGTGCTGTCGTTCCCGGACGACGAGGAGCAGGACGGCCCGGAGGGCTGCCTCTCCATCCCGGGCATCTACATCGACACCAAGCGCCGGCAGAACGTCGTGGCGAACGGCTTCAACGAGTACGGCGACCCGATCCAGCTGGTCGGCACCGGGCTGATGGCGCGGTGCGTGCAGCACGAGACCGATCACCTGGACGGCGTGCTGTTCCTGGACCGGTTGGACGCGGCCGCGCGCAAGGAAGCGATGAAGCAGATCCGCTCCGCGGAGTGGTACGACGCGGCCAAGCCCCCGACGATCAAGGAGAGCCCGCACGGCCGGGGCATCTTCGGCCTGGGGCGGTGAGCTGATGCGCCTGGTCTTCGCCGGCACGCCCGAGGTGGCGCTGCCCAGCCTGGACGCGATCGCCGCGTCCGGGCACGAACTGGTCGCCGTGGTGACCCGGCCGGACGCCCCGGCCGGGCGAGGCCGCCGCCTGGTGCGCTCACCGGCCGGCGCGTGGGCCGACGAACGGGGCATCGAGGTGCTCACCCCGGAGAAACCGCGCGACCCGGAGTTCCAGCAGCGGCTGCGCGAGCTGGCGCCGGACTGTGTGCCGGTGGTGGCGTACGGCGCGCTGGTGCCCCCGTCCGCCCTGGAGATCCCCAAGCACGGCTGGGTGAACCTGCACTTCTCGCTGCTGCCGGCCTGGCGCGGTGCGGCGCCCGTGCAGCACGCTGTGCTGCACGGTGACGAGGTGACCGGCGCCAGCGTCTTCGAGCTGGAGGCGGGTCTGGACACCGGCCCGGTGTACGGCACGGTCACCGACCAGATCCGGTTCAACGACACCTCCGGCGACCTGCTGGAGCGCCTCGCCCACGAGGGCGCCGGGCTGCTCGTCGCGGTGCTCGACGCGATCGAGGCGGGCACCGCGCGGGCGCATCCGCAGCCGCACGACGGGGTCAGCCTGGCACCGAAACTCACCGCCGAGGACGCGCGGATCCGCTGGAGCGACCCGGCGTTCGCGGTGGACCGGCGGATCCGGGCGTGCACCCCGGCGCCGGGCGCGTGGACGACACTGCGCGGCGACCGGCTCAAGCTGGGCCCGGTCCGCCCCGTAGCGAACGCCCCGCACCTTCCGCCGGGCGAGCTGCGGGTGGAGCGCACCCAGGTGCTGGCCGGCACCGCGACCACGCCGGTGCAACTGGGCGAGGTCCGCGCGGCCGGCAAGAAACCGATGGCCGCGACCGACTGGGCGCGCGGCATGCGTATCGAGGCAGGGGAAAAACTGGCGTGACGGACTGCACCGCAGCCAAGCAACGGCCAGGAGAGCACGCCGAAGGAGATCCAGCGTGACCGAACATCGGGCTTCACGGCCGCACGGCGCCGGCCCACGGCGGCCGGCCGGACCGGGACATCCGCGGGATCAGCGCAGCGGGCGGGCTCCGCGCGGCGGCCGGCCGCCGTCGGATCCGGCGCGGCAGGCGGCGTACGAGGCGATCGCCGCCGTGCACCGCGACGACGCGTACGCGAACCTGGTACTGGCCGACATCCTCGGCGGGATGGGGCTGTCCGGGCGGGACGCGGCGTTCGCCACCGAGCTGACGTACGGCACGCTGCGCGCGCTGGGAACCCTCGACCTGATCGTCGCCGACGCGGCCGGCCGGGAGGTGGCCCGGATCGACCCGCCGGCCCGCGACGCCCTGCGGCTCGGCGCATACCAGCTGCTGCACACCCGGGTGCCGGCGCACGCCGCGGTCAACCAGACGGTCGACCTGGTGCGGTCGGTGGCGCCGGGCGCGGCCGGGTTCGCCAACGCGGTGATGCGCACCATCTCGGAGACCCCGCTGGAGGGGTGGCTGGCGAAGCTCGCCCCGTCGTACGACGACGACCCGGTCGGGAACCTGTCCGTGCTGCACCACCACCCGCAGTGGGTGGTCCGGTCGTTCGCCGAGGCGCTCGGCGGTGACCTGGAGGACACCGCCCGGCTGCTGATCGAGGACAACCAGCCGCCGGCCGTGCACCTGTGCGCGCGTCCGGGGCGGGCCGACGCGATCGAGCTGGCCGACGAGGTGGGCGGGGTGCCGGGGGCGTTCTCGCCGTACGCGGTCTATCTCACCGGCGGCGCGCCGCGTGACCTGGCCGCCATCCGCGAGGGCCGCGCCCACGTCCAGGACGAGGGCTCCCAGCTGGTCGCGGCGGCGCTGCTGGCCGCCCCGGTCGAGGGCCGCGACACCCGCTGGCTGGACCTGTGTGCCGGGCCCGGCGGCAAGACCGGCCTGATCGGCGCGATCGCCGCCGGCCGGGGCGCCGAGGTGACCGCGGTCGAGGTCGCCGAGCACCGTGCCCGCCTGGTCGAGCAGGCCACCGAGGGGATGCCGGTGACGGTCTTCCCGATGGACGGCCGCTCGGTGGGCCGTGACCCGGACCTGCCGGAGGAGGCGTTCGACCGGGTGCTGGTGGACGCGCCGTGCACCGGGCTGGGCTCGCTGCGGCGCCGGCCCGAGTCACGCTGGCGCCGGCAGCCGGCCGATCTGCCGCCGCTGACCCGGCTGCAGCGGGAACTGCTGGTGGCGGCGCTGCGGGCGGTGCGCCCGGGCGGCGTGGTGGCGTACGTGACGTGCTCCCCGCACATGGTGGAGACTCAGGTGACGGTCAGTGAGGGGGCCCGGCGCAGCGGCGTCGAGGTCGACTTCGTGGACGCCCGGCCGCTGCTGCCGCCGGGGATGCCGGGGCTCGGCCCGGGGCCGACGGTGCAGCTGTGGCCGCACCGGCACGGCACCGACGCGATGTTCCTGGCGGTGCTGCGGCGGACCAGCTGATCCGGTCGTGAAAAGGACGAGGCCGCCGGGAGGTTTCCGGCGGCCTCGTCGTCACGCTGGCGCGTCCTTCGCCCGCATCCCGGCGGCGGCCTGCTCCAGCCGGTCCTTCAGCACCCGGGCCAGCGGCCTCTCCACCAGCCGGTGCAGCAGCCAGGCGGCGAACAGCAGCGCCACGATCACCCCGGCGAGCACGAGCAGGCGGGGGCGCACCCCGCTCAACCCGTGGATGATCGACCAGCCGATGTACTGGTGCAGCAGGTAGAACGGGTAGGTCAGCGCCCCGGCCCAGGTCAGCCAGCGCCACTGGATCCGGGCGGTCCAGCCCAGCGCGATGACCGCCATGACGACGAAGAACACGGTCACCAGCAGCATGGCGATCCGGGCGTCGAGCGGCTGGCGGTTCGCCGCGGCGGTGGCGCCCACCCGGCCCACCACGTTGTGCACGGCGAGCGCCCAGGACAGCGCGACCACGCCCCACAGCTGCAGGTCCGCTCCGAAGCGGTGGATCAGGTAGAAGGCGATGCCGGCCACGAACAGCGGCGCGAACGAGGGCTGGAACAGCTGCGCCAGCACCGGCAACTTGCTGCCGCCGGCCAGCACCGCGGCGACCAGCCAGCCGTAGCAGAACAGCAGGGTGCGCCGCAGGGTCAGGCCGCGCCACACCGCGGCGACCCCGAACAGCAGGTAGAACCGCATCTCGGCCCAGAGCGTCCAGTACGCGGTGTCCACGTTCGACACGCCCAGCGGCGTGTGCAGCATGGTGAGATTGGCGATCACCTGGTCGATCGGCAGCCGGTGGGTGGCGACCGGCCACAGCGCCACGACCGTCGTGGTGATCAGCACCGCCGGCCAGTAGGCGGGGAAGAGGCGGACCACCCGGGACCGGAAGAACTGCCCCGGGGTACGCCCCCAGCAGCTCATGCAGATGACGAACCCGCTGATCATGAAGAACAGCTCGACGCCGAGCCAGCCGTAGGCCGCGATCGGGAAGAGTCCGGGGAAGATGTCCTGGGGGCGGGCCTCCCACGCCTTGGCCACCGGCAGGTCGCCGCAGAGGTGGTAGAGGGCGACGGCCAGCGCGGCCAGGAGCCGGAGCCCGTCGACGACCGCGATCCGGTGCGGCCGGCGCGGGCGGGTCTGCGAGGTGGGGGCGGGGCTCTCCGGCACGCGGCGCTGTTGCAGCGTCGTGGTCATGGCGCGGAACGATACCGAGCACACCGGGCGGGCAGCGGCTCGTGCCGCGGCCGGACGCCCGGTGTGGGTGAGAGTTCCCGTGCCGGTCGCCCGGAGTTTCCGTGCTGGTGGGCGCGGGTTCCCGTGCTGTGCCGCGCGGGCGGGGTCATACACTTCACCGGTGACACGATCGCCGATCATCGCGCCGAGCATCCTCGCCTCCGACTTCTCCCGCCTCGCCGAGGAAGTGCACGCCATCGAGGGGGCCGCGGACTGGGCGCACGTGGACGTCATGGACAACCATTTCGTGCCGAATCTCACCATCGGCCTGCCCGTGGTGCAGAGTCTGCGCAAGGCGACCAAGCTCCCGTTCGACGTGCACCTGATGATCACCGATCCCGAGCGGTGGGCGCCGGGCTACGCCGAGGCCGGGGCGTACAACGTGACGTTCCACGCCGAGGCCTGCGCGGACCCGGTGGCGCTGGCCAAGACGCTGCGCGCGGCGGGCGCCAAGGCCGGGCTGGCCATCGACCGGGACACGCCGGTCGAGCCGTACCTGGAGATGCTGCCGCATTTCGACACCGTGCTGATCATGACGATCAAGGCCGGTTTCGGCGGCCAGAAGTTCCTGCCGGAGATGCTCGGCAAGGTGCGTGACGTGCGCCGGCGCGTCGAGGCCGGCAACCTCGAGGTGCGTGTCGAGGTGGACGGCGGGATCGCGGCGGACACCATCGAGCAGGCCGCCGAGGCGGGTGCGGACGCGTTCGTGGCGGGCACCGCCGTCTATGGCGCGCAGGATCCGGCGGAGGCGGTGCGTAAGCTTCGGGCACTGGCCGCCGAGCGGATGGGGAAGTCGATGTGAGTACCGCCGAGCCGGGGCCCGTGGTCGACGACCTCGGGCTCGACGCCGAGGAACAACGACCCGATCTCGTCCTGGTCGTCGACGACGACCAGGACATCGCGAGCTTCGTCGAGTTCAACCTCAAGGTGCACGGCTTCGACGTGATCCGCGCCCGCGACGGGCAGGAGGCGCTCGACATGATGGAGACGCACCGGCCGGACCTGGCGCTGGTCGACTGGATGATGCCCCGGATGGACGGGGTCGAGCTGATCCGCCGGCTGCGCGCCGACCCGCTGACCTCCGCCCTGCCGGTGATCATGCTGACCGCCCGGAGCATGACCGTGGACAAGGTCGTCGGGCTGACCACCGGCGCCGACGACTACCTCACCAAACCGTTCGACACGGCCGAGCTGATCGCCCGGGTGTCCACGACGCTGCGCCGCAACAAGGAGTTCCGCGAGGTCTCCCCGCTGACCGGCCTGCCCGGCAACGCCCGCGTCCGCCGCGAGATCAGCGACCGCATGCGCGCCGGCGGCGACTACTCGGTCGGCTACATCGACATCGACCGATTCAAGAGCGTCAATGACGTGTACGGATTCGACCGCGGCGACGAGTTCATCATCGCCCTGGCCCGGAGCCTGCAACGCGCCAGCGCCGCCACCGGCAAACCGTCGATCTTCCTGGGCCACATCGGCGGCGACGACTTCGTCTTCATCTGCCACCCGGACCAGGTCCTGCCGCTGACCAAGAGCATGGTCACCGACTTCGAATCGGCCGCCGACCGCCTCTACGACCCGAAGGACGCCCAGCGCGGATACATCGAAGTCCCCGACCGGCGCGGCAACAAGCAGCGCGCCGCCCTGGTGACCCTCTCCATCGGCGTCGCCCAGGCCACCGCCGGCGGCCGGCAGTTCGACGACCCGCGGATGGTCATCGCGGTCGCCTCCGAGATGAAAAAGGTCGCCAAGTCGCAGCCCGGCTCCTACGTCGCGATCGACCGGCGGCGCAGCGAACCCGAGGCCTGAAACCCACCTCTTCGGTACGACCGGCAGCCCACCACCGGTCACCGCCGGCCAGCCCGCACGTCGCTGGCCGATGCCGCCGGTCGCCCTCCCGCGCCACGAGCCCCCGCCACCCGGCCTCCGGCTGGTGGTGGTGCTCGTCGCGGCGCCCGGGTCACCGCCGTGGGTGCCAGCTGGGTGGTGTGGGCTGGTGTTGGTGGTTGTTTCGGCGGTCGGGTCACCGCCGTGGGTGCCAGCTCGGTGGTTCCGGCTGGTGCTGGTGGTCGTTATGGCATCGAATGGCCGCCGTCAGCACCAGTCGGACTCCGGCGGCCGAGCGTGCGCCCGGACTCGCTCAACAACCACTCGCGGCCGGTGACAGGGCCGGACCGTAACCACGCGCCGCGTGGCTCAGCCATGGGCGGGCAGTGACCGGCGTCGCGGTGGTGACGCGGGGCGTACGCCGCCGGGCTCCCGCGGCCACCGACGGCCGTGAGTGCGTGCCGCCACCCACCCCACAAGCGCGCCGCCGACCACCCGCCGACCACCCGCCGAACCCACGGGGAGGCGGCGACATCCGGGCAACGGTCGCGTCAGGACCACACGCCGGGCAGCGTCACCACCCCCGAACGGCGCCGACGACCAGCGTCACCCATGCCGGACAGGAGCGTAGGAGGGCACGTAGACCTGTCCGCTCAGCGACTGGATCCGCGCAATCAGCTCGTCCGTCAGCCGGCGGGCGTCACGCGCCGACTCCACCTCCACCGGCAGGGCGGGCCCGAAGCTCAGTGTCACCGGGTGTGGCCGGGGCAGCCGCCGCCCGGCCGGCCGGATCCGTTCGGTGCCGCGGATCCCGACCGGGACGATCGGGACGCCGGCCTGGGCGGCGAGCCGGACGGCGCCGGTGCGGCCGCGGTAGAGGCGGCCGTCGGGGGAGCGGGTGCCTTCCGGGAAGACCGCGACCAGCCCGCCGCCCTGAAGGATCGGGACGGCCGCGTCGAAGGCGGTGAGCACGGCCCGGCCGCCGGCGCGTTCGACCGGGATGGCGCCCATCCCGGTGACCACCCGGCGGGTCAGGGCGCCGCGGATGCCGGAGGAGCGGAAGTACTCGGCCTTGGCCCAGAAGGCGATGTGCCGCGGCGTGTTGACGCCGAGGAAGAGCTGGTCGGCGACGGCGTGATGGTTGGCGGCGAGGACGGCGCCGGTGCCGGCCGGGAGGTGCTCCAGCCCGGTGACCGTGGTGGGCCAGAGACCGCGCAGCAGGACGCCGAGCGTGCGATGAGCGGCCGCGTAGAGGGGTGGCATGCGGGTCATGGAGGACCTCCGGGTGCGGGCGCGGGCCGGCTCTACCCGGCGCTGCGGCAAATTCGGATGGTGCGAATTCCGGCGGAACATCGGCCGCCGCCACGGACCGGGGTGACGACGGCGGGTGGGCGCTTCCGCTCATGAGGAACGACGGCCCGGTGGGGGGCGGTCTGGCCGGTGCGGGTCGCCGGGCGATCGGTGGGCCGGTCAGGGCGGTTGGTCGGTGCGGGTGGCCCGGCGATCGGGGGCCCGGTCAGGGCGCTCCGGTCGGTGCAGGTCGCCGGGCCAGCGGCGGGTCGAAGGGGGGCGGTCGTGCGGGTCAGTGGGCCGGCGGCCCGAGGTGGGCGTCCAGGACGGCGTCGATGAACGGCGCCGGGTCGGTGGCCCTGGTGGCGAGCGTCAGCGAACCCCAGTTCCACAGCTCCGCGACGCCGTGCAGGGCGGACCAGATCGCGGCCGCGGTGGTCTCGGCGGGCGGGGCGGCGAGTGGGCCGGATGCCGGGCGTGCGGCGGCGACCTGGTCGACCAGCAGCCGGAACAGCGGGAGCGCGTCGTCACGCAGGCCCAGATAGCCGCTCTGCAACAGATCGTGGCGGAACATCAGCTCGAACATCCCGCGGTTGGTGGCGGCGAACCGTACGTAGAGGTGGGCGATCGTGGCGATCTGCTCGCGTGGATCCGGGGAGGCGGCCAGCAGGGCCGCGGTGACCTGGGCGGACAGGTCGGCGTAGCCGGACCGGGCGATGGCCGACAGCAGTGACAGATGGGTCGGGAAATAGCGGCGCGGCGCGCCGTGCGAGACGCCGGCGCGCCGGGCTATCTCACGCAGTGAGAGAGCTTCGGGACTTCCGGTACGCAACAGCTCGGCCCCGACCCGCACCAACCGGTCGCGTAGGGCGTCGTCAGCGGGCATAGACAGTGTCTACCAGAGCTCGTAGACACTGTCTACGCCAGGTGCGTGACGTCGGCCGCTCTGACAATCTGCGGGTATGGACGTCGACGCGCTTCGTGCCGCCACCCCCGGCTGCCGGCACCGGATCCACCTCAACAACGCGGGCGCGGCCCTGATGTCGCAGGCAACCCTGGACACCGTGATCGGCCACCTGGAGTCGGAGGCGCGGATCGGCGGGTACGAGGCGGCGGACGCGGCCGCCGAGCGGGTCGCCGCGGTCCACGCCGGGCTGGCCGAGCTGCTCGGCGGGCGGGCCGACGAGATCGCGCTGTTCGACAACGCCACCCATGCCTGGCAGGCGGCGTTCCACGCGATCCCGCTGGCGCCCGGCGACCGCATTCTGACCGGCCGCAACGAGTACGGCAGCAACGTCCTGGGCTACCTTGGGGCCGCGCGGCGGGTGGGCGCCGAGGTCGTGGTGGTGCCGAACGACGAGCACGGGCAGATCGACACGTACGCGCTCGCCTCGCTGATCGACGAGCGTACGAAAATGATCGGCCTGACCCACGTGCCCACCGCCGGCGGACTGGTCAACCCGGCCGCCGAGGTCGGGCAGATCGCCCGCGCCGCGGGCGTGCCCTACCTGCTCGACGCCACCCAGTCGGTCGGCCAGTTCCCGGTCGATGTCGAGGAGATCGGCTGTGACCTGCTCTGCGGCACCGGGCGCAAGTTCCTGCGCGGGCCGCGCGGCACCGGCTTCCTCTGGGTGCGCAGCGGGATGCTGGAGCGGCTGGAGCCGCACGTGGTGGAGATCCGGTCGGCGGCCTGGGACGGCGCGCGCGGCTACCGCTGGGCGCCGGGGGCGCGGCGGTTCGGCACCTGGGAGTTGAACTACTCCGCGGTGCTGGGCCTGGGCGCGGCCGTCGACCAGGCGCTGAACCTCGGGCTGGCCGAGATCGGCAAGCGCAACGCGGAGCTCGGCGACCGGATGCGCGGCCTGTTGGAGGACACTCCGGGCGTGACCGTGCACGACCTGGGCCGCCAGCAGTGCGCGATCGTCACCGCGCGGGTCGACGGTGTGGAGTCGGAGCTGGTGGTGGCCCGGCTGGCCGAGTCCGGCGTCAACGTCACCAGCACCGAGCCGGCGCACCAGCAGTTCGACACCGAGGACCGCGGGCTGCCCCCGCTGGTGCGCTTCTCACCGCACTACTACAACACCGAGGACGAGGTCGAGCACGTGGCGGCCCTGGTAGGGGCCATGGTCGACAGGCGGTTGTGAGATGGCTCGCGCCCGGGGTGGCAAATCCGCGAGCACGTGCAAGACTCAGGGGTAACCCACCACGCGCTGGCGGGACTCGGTGAAATTCCGAACCGGCGGTGATCCGACGCTTCCGCGTCGGTAAGCCCGCGACCCGGATGGTCGAATACCCATCCGGTGGACCTGGTGAAACTCCGGGGCCGACGGTTGATCGGGCGAGAGCTCGGTCAGACAGTCCGGATGGGAGACAGCGCGCGGAATCGGACGGGTGTGCCCTCAGTGAGGGTGGCATCCGACCGGGGTGCGCGAAGCGTACCCTCGGTGTCCGATTCTTGGCGTTTCTCCCTCTCCTCGCCGCGCGTGACCAGACCGCGCGGGCAATCGCGCGGACCGGATCGCGCGGGAGACCGTGCGGACCAGGCCGCGCGGGAGACCGTGCGGACCGGAGCGCGCGGGCAATCGCGCGGACCGGATCGCGCGGGAGACCGCGCGGCTTCACCGCCGCGCGACCGATCGCGCGGACCCGACGAGCGCGCGAGAGGACGAGCCGCCGATGGTGACCGAGGACGAGGCGATGCGCCGCGCGATCGCGCTGGCCGCCCGCGGCCTCGGCACGACCAGCCCCAACCCGGTGGTCGGCTGCCTGCTGCTGGACCGGGACGGCGAGGTCGTCGGCGAGGGCTTCCACGCGTACGCCGGTGGCCCGCACGCCGAGATCGTCGCGCTCGCCCAGGCCGGTGAGCTGGCCCGCGGCGGCACCTGCGTGGTGAGCCTGGAGCCGTGCGACCACACCGGCCGTACCGGTCCGTGCTCGGAGGCGCTGATCCAGGCCGGGGTGCGCCGCGTCGTGATCGCGGTGGACGACCCGACCCCGGTCGCCTCCGGGGGCGCCGCGACCCTGCGGGCGGCCGGCATCGAGGTGGCGAGCGGGGTGCGCCGGGCCGAGGCGGAGCTGGGCAACATCGCCTGGCTCACCGCCGTACGCCGGGGCCGGCCCTACGTCACCTGGAAGTTCGCCGCCACCCTGGACGGCCGGTCGGCCGCCGCGGACGGCACCAGCCAGTGGGTCAGCTCCGCCGAGTCCCGCTTCGACGTGCACGTGCTGCGCAGCACGGTGGACGCGATCGTGGCCGGGGTCGGCACCGTACTCGCCGACGACCCGCAGCTGACCGTCCGCGATCTGCGGGACGGCTCGCTGGCGATCAAGCAGCCGCTGCGCGTGGTGGTGGACACCGACGGGCGTACGCCGGCGGACGCTCGCGTCCGGGACGCCGCCGCGCCGACCTGGATCGTCACCGCCGCCGAGACCGGCCGCGGGCCGGACGGGCGCGTCGACCTGCACGCCATGCTCGCCGGGCTGTACGCCCGCGGCGTCCGCAACGTCCTGCTCGAGGGCGGTCCCACCCTGGCCGGGGCGTTCCTCGCGGCCGGCCTGGTCGACCGGGTGATCGGCTACGTCGCGCCGAAACTGCTGGGCGCCGGCCGTCCGGCCCTGGTCGACGCGGGGATCGGCACCATCGCCGACGCCCTGGAGCTCGACTTCACCGACATCGCGCAGATCGGGGGCGACCTGCGCTTCACCGCCACGCTCCGCCCGAAGCCATCCGACCGCCCCGCCCACCACCTCGAAGCGGAATGAGAGGCGTGCCTATGTTCACCGGAATCGTCGAGGAGCTGGGCGAGGTCGTCCGGCTCACCGAGGGCAGCGGGGACTCCGCGGTCCTCGCGGTCCGCGGTCCGCTGGTCACCTCGGACGCCCGTGACGGCGACTCGATCGCGGTCAACGGGGTCTGTCTCACCGTGGTCGACAACGTCGACGGCGTGTTCACCGCCGACGTGATGGGCGAGACGCTGCGCCGCTCGTCGCTGGGCGCCCTCGCCGTCGGCAGCGCGGTGAACCTGGAGCGGGCCGCCGCGCTCGGCAGCCGCCTCGGCGGTCACCTGGTGCAGGGGCACGTGGACGGGGTCGCCACGATCGTCGGCCGCGAGCCCGCCGACCAGTGGGAGGTGGTCACCTTCTCACTTCCCGCCGATCTCGCGCGATATGTGGTGGAGAAGGGCTCGATCACGGTGGACGGGGTGTCGCTGACCGTGATGGCGGTCACCGGGGACACCTTCTCGGTCGGGATGATCCCGGCCACCGCCAAGCACACCGTGCTGGGCAGCAAGGCCGTCGGCGAGCCGGTCAACCTCGAGGTCGACGTGATCGCCAAGTACGTCGAGAAGATGCTGGGGAGCCGCAATGTCTGAGCGCATCGAGCGTGCGATCGCCGAGATCAGGGCCGGCCGTCCGGTGATCGTGGTGGACGACGAGGACCGGGAGAACGAGGGCGACCTCATCTTCGCCGCCGAGCACGCCACCCCGGAGCTGGTCGCGTTCATGGTCCGGTACACGTCCGGGTACATCTGCGTGGCGCTCCCGGAGGCCGAGGCGGACCGGCTCGACCTGCCCCCGATGGTGCGGACGAACCAGGACACCTTCAAGACCGCCTACGCCGTCACGGTCGACGCGCGGCACGGCGTGACCACCGGCATCTCCGCGGCGGACCGGGCGCACACCATCCGGCTGCTGTCGTCGGCCGCCTCCGAGCCGTGCGACTTCAACCGGCCGGGCCACATCGTGCCGCTGCGGGCCAAGCCGGGTGGCGTGCTGCGCCGTCCGGGGCACACCGAGGCGGCGGTCGACCTGGCCGTGCTGGCGGGCGGGCGGGCCGCCGGGGTGCTCTGCGAGATGGTCAACGACGACGGCACCATGCAGCGCCGGCCGGACCTGGAGCGGTTCGCCGCCGAGCACGATGTGGTCCTGATCACCATCGCTGACCTGGTGGCCTACCTGCGGGAGCGGGCGGGCCGGCAGGTGGAGCGGGTGGTGGAGACGGTGATGCCGACCGAGCACGGCGTCTTCACCGCGGTCGGCTACCGCACCGAGGCCGATCAGGGCGAGCACGTCGCGCTGGTCTACGGCGACCTGGGAGACGGCGAGGACGTGCTGGTCCGGGTGCACTCGGAGTGCCTGACCGGGGACGTCTTCGGGTCCCGCCGCTGCGATTGCGGCCCGCAGCTGGACGCCGCGCTGGAGCGGGTCGCCGAGGCCGGCCGCGGGGTGGTGCTCTACATGCGCGGGCACGAGGGGCGCGGCATCGGGCTGCTGCACAAGCTGCAGGCCTACCAGCTGCAGGACCGCGGCTTCGACACGGTGGACGCGAACCTGGAGCTGGGCCTGCCGGCCGACGCGCGCGACTTCGGCACGGGCGCGCAGGTCCTGTACGACCTGGGTGTGCGCTCGATGCGCCTGCTCACCAACAACCCGGCCAAGCGGGCCGGGTTGGAGGGGTACGGCCTGCGGATCACCGGCCGCGAGGCGCTGCCCGTCCGGCTGCACCCGGAGAACGTCCGCTACCTGCGCACCAAGCGGGACCGGATGGGGCACCTGTTCGAGGCGTTGGGCTGACCGGCGCGGGTCGCAGGACGACAATGACGACAGAGGGGGACTCAGATGGCCGGCTTCGGTGATCCGCACACGCAACCCGTCGACGCGGCCGGGCTCCGGCTCGGTATCGTCGGCTCACGCTGGCACAACGACCTGGTGGACCACATGGTGGGGCGGGCGAGGGCGGCCGCCGAGGCGTGTGGCGTCACGGATGTCGTGGTGACCCGGGTGGCCGGCTCGGTGGAGCTGCCGGTGGTCGCGCAGGCGCTGGCGAAGCGCTGCGACGCGGTGGTCGCGCTGGGCGTGGTGATCAAGGGCGAGACCGAGCACTTCGAGTACGTCTGCGACGCGGTGACGGCCGGGCTGACCCGGGTCGCGCTGGACGAGCAGACGCCGGTCGCGCACGGCGTGCTCACCGTGCACAGCCTCGGGCAGGCCCGCGACCGGGCCGGCCTGGAGGACTCGATCGAGGACAAGGGATGGCAGAGCACGGTCGCCGTGCTCGACGCCGCGCTCACCATCCGCGAGATCCAGAAGGACTGACGCCTAGAGCCGGCCCGCCTCGATGATGCGGGCCAGGAACTGCCGGGTACGCGCCTCGACGGGGTCGCCGAGCACCTGCTCGGGCGGCCCCTGTTCGAGGACCCGGCCGGCGTCCAGGAACGCCACCCGGTCGGCCACCTGTTTGGCGAAACCCATCTCGTGGGTGGCCAGCACCATGGTCATGCCCTCGCCCTTGAGGTCCCGGATCATGGTGAGCACCTCGCCGACCAGCTCCGGGTCCAGCGCCGAGGTGACCTCGTCGAGCAGCAGCAGCCGCGGGTTGTTGACCAGCGCCCGGACGATCGCCACCCGCTGCTGCTGGCCGCCGGAGAGGCGGTCCGGGTAGGCCCCGGCCCGGTCGGCCAGGCCGACCCGCTCCAGCCACTGCATGGCCTGCGCCCGGGCCTCGGCGACGGGCCTGCGGTGTACGCGGACCGGCGCGAGCGTGATGTTGTCGAGCACCGTCATGTGCGGGAACAGGTTGTACGACTGGAAGACCAGCCCGATCCGCTGGCGTACCCGGTCCGGGTCGGCCCGCGGGTCGGTGATCTCCTCGCCGTCCAGGTGGATGGTGCCGTCGTCGATGCCGGTGAGCAGGTTGACGCAGCGCAGCAGGGTCGACTTGCCCGAGCCGGAGGCGCCGATCAGCGCCACCACCTCGTGTTCGTCGACGGAGAGGGTGAGGTCGTCGAGGACCACGTGGTCGCCGAACGTCTTGCGTACGTCGACGCAGGAGAGCACCACGATGTCAGAACCCCGCGTTCTGGCGGCGGGCCGCGCGCAGCGTCACCCAGTCGGTGACCGCGATCAGCGGCAGGGCGAGCAGGACGAAGAGCACCCCGGCGACGATGTACGGGGTGAAGTTGGCATGCTGGGCGCCGGCGATCTGGGCGGCCCGGATGGCGTCGATCGGGCCGGCCAGCGAGATCAGGCCGACGTCCTTCTGCAGCGCCACGGTGTCGTTGAGCAGCGGCGGGGCCACCCGGCGGACCGCCTGCGGCAGCACCACGTGCCGCATCGCCTGGCGGTAGCTCAGGCCCAGCGAGCGGGCCGCGGCCACCTGGCTGGGGTGCACCGACTCGATGCCGGCCCGGAACACCTCGGCCAGGTACGCCCCGTAGGTGATCACGATCGCCGCCGCGCCGAGCACCAGCACGCCGGGGGTGCCCTGCAGCCGTAGCCCGGGGACGCCGAACGCGAACAGGTAGATCACGATGATCAGCGGCATCCCGCGCAGCGCGTAGGTGTAGCCGGTGGCCAGGGCCCGTACCGGGAAGAAGACCGGACCGCGCAGCGTCCGCAGCACCGCGACCAGCAGGCCGAGCGCGAGCGCCAGCGAGGCGCAGACGAACAGCAGCCGGACGTTGAGCCAGAGGCCGTCGAGGATCTTCGGCAGGTAGTCGCGGGCGATGCCCGGGTCGAAGAACGACCGCTCGACCCGGGGCCAGCCGGGGGACCCGGTGATGCCGACGGCCAGCAGCGTGCCGACGACGGCGGTGGAGAGCGCGGCGAGCAGGACGGAGCGGATCGCCTGCCGGCGGCGGTGGGCGATCCGCTCCTGCTGCCGCTGACTGGGTACGTGGGTCACTTGAGTTCGGGCGCCCCGGCGTCGGACAGCCACGTCTTCTCCAGCACCGCGAGGGTGCCGTCCTGGCGCAGCTGGTCGACCGCCCTGCTGACGCAGCCGGTCAGCTTCGAGCCCTTGTCCAGCACCAGGCCGAACTGCTCGGGCACGCCGACCTGCGGCAGCTGGCCGAGGATCACACCGTTGTCCAGTTCCGCCGAGGTCATGTAGAACGCGGTCGGCAGGTCCACCACGATGCCGTCGACGGTGCCGTTCTCCAGCGCCGCCTTGGCGTCGTCGTTGCTGTTGAACACCGACGGCTTGCCGGCCGGCTTGATGATGTCGGTGATCGCCTGGTAGCTGGTGGTGCCGACCTGCGCGCCGAGCTTGGCCCCGGCCAGGTCGGCCAGCGACTTCGCGCCCGCGATCCTGGACTTCTTGGTGGTGATCACGGTCTGCCGGACCAGGTAGTACGGCGAGGAGAAGTCGACCGCCTGCTTGCGCTCGTCGGTGATGGAGAACTGGTTGATGTCGAAGTCGAACGCCTTGGGCCCGGGGGCGATGGCGTTGTTGAACGTCACCGACGTCCAGACCACTTTGTCCTTCGGGTAGCCGAGCCGCTCGGCCACCTGATAGGCGACGGCGGACTCGAAACCCTTGCCGTTGGCCGGCTTGTTCTCTTTGAACCACGGCTCGTACGCCGGGTTGTCGGTGCCGATGGTGAGCTTGCCCGCGGCGACGGTGCCGAGCGAGCCGGACGGGCACGGGTCCGCCGCCGCGGAGGCCGGGGACGCGGTGCCGGTGGTGTCGTCGACCGGGGAGCAGGCCGTGACGGTGGCGAGCGCCAGCACGGCGCCGCCCAGAAACAGGGGGGTGAAACGGCTGACCATGCCGGGCAGCTTAAAAGACGTCCCAACCGCTGGGGGCGTTCGTCGTCAAGCCGTGATGAGCTGCCACAATCGTTTCCCGTGAAGACGTTCGAAGAACTGTTCGCCGAGTTGCAGCGCAAAGCGGCGGAGCAGACCCCCGGCTCGGGCACCGTGGAGGCGCTCCAGCGCGGAGTTCACTTCATCGGGAAGAAGGTCGTCGAGGAGGCGGCCGAGTCCTGGATGGCGGCTGAGCACGAGGGCCCCGAGCGGGCCGCCGAGGAGCTCTCGCAGCTGCTCTACCAGGCTCAAGTCCTGATGATCGCCACCGGTCTCGAACTCAAGGACGTGTACCGACATCTCTGACGTGCGCCCCGATCCGTCCCCAGAGCACGAAGGAGCACGTCAATGCTGCGTATCGCCATTCCGAACAAGGGCACGCTCTCCGCGCCGGCGGCACAGATGTTGAAGGACGCCGGTTACCGGCAGCGCACCGATCCCAAGGATCTGGCGTGCCGTGACGAAGCCAACAACGTCGAGTTCTTCTACCTGCGGCCCCGCGACATCGCCACGTACGTCGCCTCGGGCGATCTGGATCTCGGCATCACCGGCCGCGATCTGCTCGTCGACTCCGGCGTCCCGGCCACCGAGCTGCTCGACCTGAACTTCGGTGGCGCCACGTTCCGCTGGGCCGCCCCGGCCGGCACGCTGACCTCGGTGGACGAGATCGGCGGGAAGCGGATCGCCACCGCGTACCCCGGTGTGGTCGGCCGCTATCTGGCCGAGCGGGACCTGAAGGCCGACGTGGTGCGCCTGGACGGCGCCGTGGAGAACGCGGTCCGGCTCGGTGTCGCCGACCTGATCGCCGACGTCGTGGAGACCGGCGCCACGCTGCGCCAGGCCGGGCTGGTCACCATCGGCGAGCCGCTGATGCGCTCGTCGGCGGTGCTGATCGGCCGTCAGGCGCAGCCGCCGGCCGGCGCGTCGCAGCTGCTGCGGCGGCTCAACGGCGTGCTGGTCGCCCGCAATTTCGTGATGCTCGCGTACGACGTCCGCGCCGACCTGCTGGAGCAGGCCACCGCCCTGACCCCGGGCATCGAGTCGCCGACGGTCTCCCCGCTGCACCGTGAGGGCTGGGTCGCCGTGCAGGCGATGGTCCAGCGCAGCCAGGTGCACCGGGTGATGGACGAGCTGTACGAGCTCGGCGCCCGTGCCATCCTGGTGACCGACATCGCCAACTGCAGGTTGTGATGACGCTCATGACGACGAGCCGGGTGGTCTACCGTCCGCAGAAGATCCGCTGGGTGGCCGGTTCGCTGGCCGCCGGCGTGGTGGTGCTGTTCACCGTGCTCAGCTTCGGGCTGCACGGCCAGGCCGGCTTCGAGAACGCCGGGCAGATCGGCTCGGGCAGCTTCCAGCGTGGCGACCAGACCGCGATGATCGGCCTGGGCATCCTGATCGGCCTGGGCATCCTGGCGTTCTGCCGGCCCCGGGTGGTCGCGGACGCGCAGGGCGTGCACGTGCGCAACGTGGTCGGCGGGTACGACCTGCCGTGGCAGGTGGTCCGGGCGGTGCGGTTCGACCGCAACTCGGCCTGGGCGCACCTGGAGCTGCTCGACGACGAGCAGGTGTCGATCCACGCGCTGCAGGCGGTCGACAAGGACTACGCGGTGGACGGGGTCCGTACGCTGAGGGCCTTGCATTCGGCCGCGCAGGAGTCCTGATAGACTGGCGGGCAGTCGACCACGCCCGTCCTGCTGGACGGGCGCGAAAGAGGAGCCCGCTGGTTCCCACCCGAGTCACCGACTGTGGCCGGGTCCGGTCATCCGAGCAGGGAATATTTCCTGTCCGGGGCGCGTCCTCCCATGGACGCCGATGACCGGTCGAGCGGGCCTCGGCATGCGCGCAAGCGCCGTCGAGGCCTTCTGCTTTCCCGGCCGTCCCCGCTGCCCGCGGGGATGGTGACTCGGGGCCGACCGACATTGGCAGAAGTAGGTACGTTCTGAGGAGGCCCCATCAGCGTCGAACCACGCGTGAACGAACAGATCCGGGCTCGAGAGGTCCGTCTGGTCGGTCCGGAGGGTGAGCAGGTCGGCATCGTGCCGCTCGAGCGCGCGCTCCAACTGGCCGCGGACGTGGACCTGGACCTGGTCGAGGTTGCTCCGATGGCGCGGCCGCCGGTGTGCAAGCTCATGGACTTCGGCAAGTTCAAGTACGAGAGCGCACTGAAGGCCCGCGAAGCGCGGCGCAACCAGCAGCAGACCGTCATCAAGGAAATGAAGCTGCGGCCGAAGATCGACCCGCACGACTACGAGACCAAGAAGGGTCACGTGGTGCGGTTCCTCAAGGCGGGCGACAAGGTCAAGGTGACGATCATGTTCCGCGGCCGTGAGCAGAGCCGCCCCGAGCTGGGCTTCCGGCTCCTGCGCCGGCTCAGCGAGGAGATCTCCGAGCTGGGCTTCGTGGAGGCCAGCCCGAAGCAGGACGGCCGGAACATGATCATGGTGCTGGCACCGCACCGGGCCACCAAGGCCGCCGCGGTCGCCGCCACCGCGGCTGGCGCAAAGCCCGCCCGTGAGCCGCGCGAGGGCGACGGTACCGAGGTTGCGCCGGCCGATTCTGGCGACACCACCGCAGAGTAGACAGCTTTTCCGTACGGCCCCGCCGGCCGCGCGGAAAGATCAGAAAGAGGCGTTCTAAGTGCCGAAGATGAAGAGCCACACCGGCATGGGTAAGCGGGTGAAGGTCACCGGCAAGGGCAAGATCGTGCGCGAGCAGGTCGGCAAGCGGCACCTGCTGGAGCACAAGTCCTCCCACGTTACCCGTCGGATGACCGGCACTGTGGTGGTGGCGAAGGCCGACACCGCGCGAGTGAAGAAGCTTCTGGGCCGCTGACGCGCGCCTGACACGTTCCCCTGTAAGGAGTACTTGAAATGGCACGCGTCAAGCGGGCGGTCAACGCCCAGAAGAAGCGCCGCACCCTGCTCGAGACCGCGAGCGGCTACCGCGGCCAGCGGTCCCGGCTGTACCGCAAGGCCAAGGAGCAGGTGCTGCACTCGATGCAGTACTCGTACCGCGACCGGCGGGACCGCAAGGGCGACTTCCGTCAGCTCTGGATCACCCGGATCAACGCGGCGGCCCGGGCCAACGGCCTGACCTACAACCGCCTCATCCAGGGCCTCAAGCTGGCCGAGGTGGAGGTCGACCGCAAGATCCTGGCCGACCTGGCGGTCAACGACGCGGCCGCGTTCGCGGCCATCGTCGAGATCGCCCGCGCGGCCGTCGCGGCCGAGGGCACCGGCGGCGCCGCCGCGCAGGCTGCCTGAGTCTCTCGCGAGGAACGCCCCCCGACGCGTCGGGGGGCGTTTCGTTTGCCCGACCCGGAACCGGAGCAGATGTTCACACCGCGTACCCCGAGAATCGTCGCGGCCCGGCGCCTGCAGCGCCGCCGGGACCGTGACCAGGCCGGCCGGTTCCTCGCCGAAGGGCCGCAGGCCGTGCGCGAGGCGCTCGCCGCCGGCGCCGTGCTGGAGCTGTTCGGCACCCCGGCCGCGCTGGACCGGCACGCCGAGCTGACCGCGCAGGCCCCGGAGGTCTCCCCGGTCACCGACGAGGCGCTGGCCGCGCTGACCGAGACCGTGCACCCGCAGGGCCTGGTCGCGGTCTGCGAGCAGGTGCACGTGCCGATCGGCGACGCGCTGGCCAAGCAGCCGAAGCTGGTCGCGGTGCTGGCCGAGATCCGCGACCCGGGCAACGCCGGGACGGTGCTGCGCACGGCCGACGCCGCCGGCGCCGACGCGGTGATCTTCGCGGGCGACGCGGTCGATCCGTACAACGGCAAGTGTGTACGGGCGTCGGCCGGCTCGCTCTTCCACGTCGACGTGGTCCGGGCCCCGCTGGACGTGCTGGGCCTGCTCCAGGACTGCGGCCTGCAGGTGCTGGCCACCAGCGGCAGCGGGGCGGACGACGTGGACTCGCTGCTCGACGGCGGGCTGCTGGGCGCGCCGACCGCGTGGCTGTTCGGCTCCGAGGCACACGGGCTGCCCGGCGAGCTGCTGACCGCCGCCGACCGGCGGGTCCGGGTGCCGATCTACGGCGGAGCGGAGAGTCTCAACCTGGCCGCCGCCGCGGCGGTCTGCCTGTACGCGTCGGCCCGCGCGCAACGCTGACCCACCGGGGCGGCACGCCGGTGCCCGCCGGCGGTATGCTGAGGCCATGTCAGGTCCGATGAGACTGCTGTTTATCCGGCCCGCTGGTCGCGGGCGCCGGATCTGACACTCCTGCGCGAACTTCCCTGACCGGCGGGCTGCGGCTCAGCCGTGCCTCCGTACACTGATCCACCTGAGTCGAGCCTTCGCGGCCCTCGCCGCGCTCGGTGCACTCAGTCGGCGACGAGCCGACGGCTCATCCGGTGTGAGGGAGTTCGCCCGACCATGTCCTACCGCAACGATCCGTACGATCCGAAGCAGGCCGCCCTGCTGGCGCCCGAGGCTCTGGAGGCCGCGGTCGCCGACGCCGAGAAGGCGTTCGCGCAGGCCGCCGACCTCGACGCGCTCGCCGCGCTGAAGTCCGCGCACCTCGGCGACCGCTCGCCGGTGTCCCTGGCCCGCCGGGAGATCGGCTCGCTGCCGCCGGCCGCCAAGTCCGACGCCGGCAAGCGGGTCAACGTCGCCCGGCAGGCCGTCCAGGCGGCGTACGACGCCCGCCTCGCCGAGCTCGAAGCCGACCGCGCCGCCCGGGTGCTGGTCGAGGAACGGGTCGACGTCACCCTGCCGTGGGGCCGCCGGCCGCGCGGCGCCCGGCACCCGCTGACCACGCTGATGGAGCACATGGGCGACGTCTTCGTCGGCATGGGCTACGACATCGTCGACGGCCCCCAGCTGGAGCTGGAGTGGGCCAACTTCGACGCGCTCAACATCGGCCCGGACAACCCGGTGCGCGGCGCCTCGGACACGTTCTTCGTGGACCTGCCCGGCCTGGTCATGCGTACCCACACCTCGCCCGGCCAGGTGCGCACCATGCTCACCCGGCAGCCGCCGATCTACATCGTCAGCCCGGGGCGGGCGTACCGGACCGACGAGCTGGACGCCACGCACAGCCCCGTCTTCCACCAGATCGAGGGCCTGGTCATCGACGAGGGCATCACGATGGCCCACCTGCGCGGCACCCTGGACCACTTCGCCCGGGCGATGTTCGGCCCGGACGCGAAGACCCGCTGGCGGCCGCACTACTTCCCGTTCACCGAGCCGTCCGCCGAGTTCGACGTCTGGTTCGCGCAGCACCGCGACGGCCCGCGCTGGGTCGAGTGGGGCGGCTGCGGCATGGTCAACCCCCGGGTGCTGACCGCCTGCGGCATCGACCCGGACCGGTACTCCGGATTCGCCTTCGGCATGGGCGTCGAGCGGACCCTGATGTTCCGCAACGGCGTGAGCGACATGCACGACATGGTCGAGGGCGACGTGCGCTTCACCACGAACTTCGGAATGGAGTCCTGACGCAGATGAAGACGTCACTGTCGTGGCTGCGCGAGTACGTCGAGCTGCCCGCGGACCTCACCGCGGCTCGGCTGGACGAGGCGCTGACCAACCTCGGCATGGAGGTCGAGTCGATCGTCGACCAGGCCGCGACCATCCTCGGCGACCTGGTCGTCGGCCGGGTGCTGACCATCGAGGAGCTGACCGGTTTCAAGAAACCGATCCGGTTCTGCACCGTCGACGTCGGGCGCGGGACGCCACAGGAGATCGTCTGCGGCGCCCGCAACTTCGCCGAGGGCGACCTGGTGGTGGTCATCCTGCCCGGCGGTGAGCTGCCGGGTGGCTTCAAGATCGGGGCCCGGAAGACGTACGGGCGCAACTCGCACGGCATGATCTGCTCGGCGGCCGAGCTGGGGCTCTCCGGCGACCACTCGGGCATCATCGTGCTGCCCGCGGACGCCGCCGCCCCCGGCACGGACGCGCGCCCGGTCGTCGGGCTCGACGACGTGCTCGTCGAGGTGGAGATCACCCCGGACCGCGGGTACGAGATGAGCGTCCGCGGCATGGCCCGGGAGCTGGCCACGTACTTCGGGGTGGCCTTCACCGACCCGGCGGCGATCCCCGCGCCGGGCGGGACCGCCGACGCCCCGTACGAGGTGACCGTCGAGGACACCATCGGGTGCGACCGCTTCTCGGCCCGCGTGGTGCGCGGCATCGACCCGGCCGCGCAGTCGCCGGAGTGGATGCAGCGCCGCCTGATCGCGGCCGGTATCCGGGCCATCTCGCTGCCGGTCGACATCACCAACTATCTGATGATCGAATTCGGCCAGCCGATGCACGTCTTCGACCTGCAGCGGCTGCGCGGTCCCCTGGTGGTGCGCCGCGCCCACCCGGGGGAGAAGCTGACCACCCTGGACGGTGTGGCGCGCGTCCTCGACGTCGAGGACATGGTGATCTGCGACGAGACCGGCCCGATCTCGCTGGCCGCCGTGATGGGCGGCCAGACCAGCGAGTGGCAGGAGGGCACCGTCGACGTGCTGCTCGAAGCCGCGCACTGGGACCAGGTGATGGTCGGGCGTACGGCACGCCGGCACAAACTGTTCAGCGAGGCCGCCAAACGTTGGGAGCGTGGCGTCGATCCGCAGCTGACGCTGGCGGCGCTGGAACGGGCCGTGGCGCTGCTCACCGAGCACGCCGGCGGGGTCGTCGACGAGCGGGTCCTGGACATCGATCACCTCGCGCCGCGGACCGCGATCACCCTGCCGGCCGACCTGCCCTCCCGGATCGTCGGCCTGCCGTACCCGTCGTCGCGGATCGCCGAGCTGCTGACCGAGGTCGGCTGCGAGGTTTCCGGCAGCGACCCCCTCGACGTCGTCCCGCCGAGCTGGCGGCCCGACCTTCTCGCCCCGATCGACCTGGTCGAGGAGGTGGCGCGGCTCGGTGGGTACAACGACATCCCGAGCGTGCTGCCGCCGGCCGGCGCCAGCAGAGGGCTCACCGGGGCGCAGCGGCGCCGGCGGTCGGTGGGCCGCGCCCTGGCCGAGAACGGGTACGTCGAGGTGCTGTCCTACCCGTTCGTCGCGCCCGGCGCCGCCGACCAGTTCGGGCTGCCCGCCGACGACCCGCGGCGCAGCGCGGTGCGGCTGACCAACCCGCTCTCCGAGGAGGAGCCGCTGCTGCGGACCGACCTGCTCGGGCCGTTGCTCGGCACGCTGCGGCGCAACCTCGGCCGGGGCCAGCGCGACGTCGCGCTCTTCGAGGCCGGCACGGTGTTCCGGCCGCGGCTGGCCGCCACCGCACCGCCGGAGCTGGGCGTCGACCGGCGCCCCACCGACGAGGAGTGGGCGCAGGCCAACGCGATCGTGCCGGACCAGCCGTGGCACCTCGCGGCGGTACTCGCCGGGGACGCCGAGCCGGCCGGCTGGTGGGGTCCGGGCCGCGCCGCGGGCTGGGCGGACGCGGTCGAGGCGGCGCGCATCGCGATCAGCGCGGCCGGCGTGCCCGCGTCCCGGGTGACGGTGCGCGCGGCCGAGCACGCGCCGTGGCATCCGGGCCGGTGCGCGGCGATCGTCGTCGACGGCGACGTCATCGGCTACGCGGGTGAGCTGCACCCGGCCGTGCTGTCCGCGCTCGACCTGCCCCGCCGCACCAGCGCCATGGAGATCGATCTGGACGCGCTGCCCGAGCCGCCGGTGGTCGACGCCCCGAAGATCTCCACGTTCCCACCGGCGCTGATCGACGTGGCGCTGGTGCTGGACCGGACGGTCCCGGCCGGTGAGGTGCAGGCCGCCCTCGCCGAGGGGGCCGGGGAACTGCTGGAATCGGTGGCGCTGTTCGACGTGTACGAGTCGGAGCAGCTGGGGCAGGGCAAGCGGTCGCTGGCGTACAAGCTGACGTTCCGCGCCCCGGACCGCACGCTGACCTCGGAGGAGACGATCGCCGCCCGCGACGCGGCGGTGGCGGTCACGGCGTCCCGCTTCGGCGCGACGTTGCGGGGCGCCTGACCCGGCGCGCTGACCGGTCACCGCGGCATTCGCCGTGCTGATCTCCGAGTGGGCCCGCGGCTCGTGCCGCGGGCCCACTCGCTCGGCTGGTCCCGCGCGAGCCGGCGCCGGAGCCGGTGGCCGGCGCCGGGCCGGTCGGTGCGGGAGCGTGCACGACGCTCAGGACCGCTGGCCAGCGTCCTGAGCGGCGGTCCTGGCGGCGCGTAGCAGGCGCCGCGCGTGCGGCCGCTCGTCCGGGTCGAGGCGGGCGCAGCCGGATCCGGTCAGCTGCCACGGCCCGGCTGCCAGGGCGGCGTCGATCCGGGCGCGGATCTCGTCGACCCGGTCCGGCTCGGTGGCGAAGAGGACGCGGAGCCGCAGCCGGTCACCGTCCGGCGCGGTGGCGGTGTGGTGCGGGAACGGCGACCCGGGCCGGGCGGCGTCGCGGAGCGCACCGGTGATCGCGACGCTGGGCGCGCCGGGATCGGCGCCGCGGGCGGGGACGATGGTGGCGTGGTGTGCGTAGGCCTGCCGCATGGCCGCCACGGTAGCCCGCACCAGCCGATGGGCGCCCGCGGTGGGCGGTCCCGGGTGGCTTGCGGCATGGTGAGCCGCGAGCTCTGACCGGTGATGCGGCGGACCGTGCGCGGTGAGCCAGGGACTGCCGCGCCGGCCGGGCCGGGCGTCCCGTGGAGACTTCCGGACGCACGGCACGCGCGCGGGGGGCGTGGGCGCTGGTACACGAGCGCGATGATCATGGAAATGCGCCGCACGCGCGCGGGAGGGGCGTGGGCGGCGTGCCGCCGGGCGCGGGTGGTGCGGCGCGGGCGGCGGGCGCGGGATCGCCCGGGGCGCGGGCGGTGCGGGATCCGGTGATCCGCCGCCCGCGCCCCGGCCCCGGTCAGTACCTCGCGATGTAGAGGCGCCGGCCGGCCGGGCGGTACCCGACCCGCTGGTACACCCGCCAGGAGTCGTCACCGGACGCCTCCAGCCAGGCCACCTCGACGCCGGCGCGGAACAATCGGGCGGTGATCGCGGCGGTGACGGCACCACCGAGGCCCCGCCGGCGGAAGGAGGGGCCGACCGCGATGCCGGCGACCTCGCTGACACCGTCGGCCGGGGCGACCGCGGTGCCACCACCGGCATACCGCGCTGCGGCGGCATCACCGGTGTGCCGGGCGGCGACCAGGACGGCGCCGCGGGCCAGGCTGCGCCGCTGGAAGGCGACCTGCTCCGGGCTCGCCTCGGCGGCCTCGCCGAACGCCTCGTTCTGGACGGCGATCACACCGGCCAGCTCGGCGTCGGTGGCCGGCTCGACGAGCTCGAAGCCCGCCGGGGTCGGCGGGACGGCCAGCGTCCCGGGTGTGCAGATCAGGTACTCGTTGCGTGCTTCGACGGCGAACCCGACATCGAGCAGGAGCTTCTCCAGGTCGGGAGCGCTGCTGACGACGTACTCCAGGCGCGGCGGCCGGTCACCGAAAGCCGCGACCAGAGCGGCGACGTCGGCCGGGGTGATCGTGGCGCCGGGCAGCGGTGTCGCGTAGTTGATGTGCGGACTGTCGCTGGTGTGGTCGAGCCCGAGCACGAACGGACCGCTTTCGACGGCGTTCGGACGGGTACGCAGGTTGGCGACGACGGCGCGCTGAATGCGCAGATCCATGATGGGTGGACCCTTCGAGGGCTCGGAGGAAAGAAGTGAAGCGAGGGCAGGGGTCAGCGGCTGAGGCCGCTCGGCACCGCGGGGATCACAGGCTTCACTCTTTCGAGCACTCGGGGACCGCGCCGTGCGCGCGATCACCCATGGAACATTGCAGATCCAACGGCCGGCGTCAAGCGGACGGGCGCGGCGCGGCGGCCGGGCTGCGGTGCCCGTCGGTGTCCACCGCGCGTACGCCGAACTGGACGTTGTCCTTGGAGACGTCCACGGTGGCGGTGCCGACCCGGCCCACCGCCACCACATCGGTCCAGTCCGCCGCGGTGCTCTCCCGCCAGAGGACCTCGTATCCGGCCAGGTCCGGCTCGGTGCCGACGGTCCAGCGCAGGGTGGTCTCGTTGGTCAGCCGGGTGGTGTCGATCACCACGTCCTTCGGGGTGCCGGGGGCGACCGCCAGCGACCAGAGGGTGGCCGCGTTCACCCGGGCCACCCGGGCGATGTACGCGAAGTCGCAGAACTCGACCAGGTCGCCGTACTGCACGCCGTCCACGACCCGGACGTCCTGGTGCTCGTGGGCGAAGTTCTCCCGGGGCTCGGTGAAGCGGGCCGCGGGGTATCCGCGCAGCAGGAACGACACGTGGTCGCTGCCGCGCAGGTAGCGGTCGCGGCGCCAGACCACCCGCAGATCCATCCCGGTCTGCGGGTTCGCGGCGACCTCGCCGGCGAACCGGCCGAGCTGGCGCGACGGCCCGTCGTTCTCCCCGCCGGTGCTGCGCCGGGCGCCGGTCTCGGCGGCGGTCTCCGCGGTCGGCACGCCCTCGACGAACAGCCGGACGGTGTGCGGCGCGGGGCGGCTGCCGTCGTGCGCGTCGCCGGTGCCGACGATGTCGTTGCTGAACATGGCCTGGATGTCGGCGCCCGCGTCCCGGTACGCCTGAGCCATGTGGTCGGAGCCGTAGAGTCCCTGCTCCTCGCCGGCCACGGCGGCGAAGACCAGGGTGGCCTCCGGTTCCCGCCGGGCCAGCACCCGGGCCAGTTCCATGATCACCGCGACCCCGGAGGCGTCGTCGTCGGCGCCCGGCGCGTCACCGGTGTGGTCCAGTACGTCGGTGGCCCGGGAGTCGTAGTGGCCGGTGACCACGTAGATCCGCTCCGGGGTGACGCTGCCGCGCAGGGTGGCGACGACATTGGTGATGACCGTCGGCACCGGCACCCGCGGGGACACCGGCTGCACGAAGGACTGCAGCTCGACGGTCATCCGGCCGCCGGACGTGGCCGCGTACGCCTGCAACTGCCGGTGGATCCAGTCGCGGGCGGCGCCGATACCGCGTACCGGATCGGTCTGCGAGGACAGCGTGTGCCGGGTGCCGAAGGCGGCCAGCCGGCGTACGGTGGCCTCGATCCGACCCGGATCGATCTCCCGCAGGATCGCCCGCAGCGTGGCGTCCGGCGGGCGCCGGCGCGGCCCCGACGCGTGCGCGGCGGCGCCGGTCAGCGGCGCCGCGATCGCGGCGGCGGCCGAGGCGGTGAGGAGGGTGCGCCGGGTCGACCGTGCTCTCGCCATGCCTGACACTCTGGTCCACGACGCGGCGGATGTCCATGCCTGTCGATGTCTGCGGCGGCCGGCCGCTCAGCCCGCGGCGACCGCGGTCTCCACGCCGGTCTCGTGCCGGCCGAGGAAGACCGGGTCGCGGCGGGTGGCGGCGTCCCAGCCGGCCTTGACCGCGGCGGCCCACTCGCGCACCTGACCGCGCGCCCACAGCGGCCGGTCCGCCCGAACGGTGTCGTCGCCCACCCCGCTGGCGTCGATGCCCAGCGTCCGGCACAGCGCCACCGCCCGCGGCACGTGGAACGACTGCGTCACCAGGATCGCCCGGCGCACCCCGAAGATCCGGCCGGCCCGGGCGCACGAGTCGTAGGTGTCGAAACCGGCGTGGTCCATCACGACCCGATCCGCCGGCACCCCCCGCGCCACCAGGTAGACCAGCATCGCGCCGGGCTCGTCGTAGGACCACTCGGCGTGGTCGCCGGAGACCAGGATCGCCCTGACTTTGCCGGCCTGGTAGAGCGCCCGGGCCAGGTCGAGCCGGGCGGCCAGGAACGCCGACGGCGCGCCGCCCGGATCCACCTGCGCGCCGAGCACCAGGGCGACCGGCGCCTCGGGCACGGTGTCCAGCGAATAGACGTGGCCGGCGGCGGCGTCGCGGATCCACAGGTTGGCGGACGCCACCGTCACGATGCTGAGCGCGGCGCCCAGGCCGCCCGCCACGATCAGGCGGCGCAGCCGGCGGGACCGGCCCAGCCGGGTCAGGGAGATTTTCGGCACCGGCCCACTCTCGCAGGACACGGCAACGCCGGCATACCGGCTTCGGGCCGGATCCGCGCTCGCGCGGATGTGGCCGGGCCCGGCGCCGGGCGGCAGTATGGGCCGGTGGGCGATCAAGATCTTTTCGTACGGTGGGCGGCCGGGGCGGCCGGCGCGCGGGTGTGGCGGCGTCCCGGCGCCACGGTCGTGGCCTGCGCCGGGCTGGCGTACTGGGACCGGCTGGTGATGAGCGGGGACCCCGCGGCGCTGGCCGGGCTGGTCCGCGAGGTGCTGCCCGGCCTCGGCCCGACGTACCGGCCGTTCGGTGCCGAGGAGCTGGTCGCGGCGGTCGTCGCGCGGGTCCCGGAACTGGCGGTCAGCTCCCGCTTCGCGTGGATGGACATCAGCACGCCGGTGCGGCCGGGCGGTGCGGGCCGGGCGGCGTGCCCGGACGGCACGGGGCAGCCGCACTGGCTCGGCGCGGACGAGTGGGGCGAGGTCGCGGCGCTGCTCGACGAGTCGTTCCCGGATTCGTACGCCCGGCCGGGGCAGCCCGGGGTGCGGCGGTGGGCGGGCCTGCGGGACACCGGCGGGCGCCTGGTCGCGGTGGCCGCGGACGCCTGGTCGACCCGGGAGATCGGCTTCCTGGCCGGGGTGACCACCCACCCGGAGGCGCGCGGGCGCGGGCTGGCCGCACGGCTGTGCGGGTTCGCCGGTGACGAGTTGCTGGCCGGGCGGGAACGGGTGGCGCTGCTGGCCGACCACACCAACACGGCGGCGGTGGCGGCGTACCGGAAACTGGGGTTCTCGATCCGGCGTGTCGCCGCCGCCCGGCAGGTCTGACCGGCGGCTACCCGCGGCGGCGCCCGGTCCAGAGCAGGTACTCCCAGTCCATCGCGCCGCCGCCGGTGTCGAAACGCCGGGCCAGCTCGACCAGCGCGGTGTCCAGCGCCGCGGTCCGGTCCGGGTCGGCGGCGATGGTGCGGTACACCGCGATGGTCGGCCCGTAGTTGCGCTTGAAGTAGTCGCGGAACGCCTCGGGCGTGCCGAAACGGTCCACCCGCAGCCGGCGCCGCCGCGCGGTCACCCCGGTCACCCGGTCGCCGAAGAGCCCGGCCAGGTGGTCCGGATCGCCCCAGAGCGGCGGCGGCTGCGCTCCCGGCGGCGGGGGTGCGGCGTACGGCTTCATCGCCGCGAACATCTGCCCGACGAACCCGTCCGGCGTCCAGTTGGCCAGCCCGATCGTGCCGCCCGGCCGGCACACCCGCAGCAGCTGCGCGGCCGCCCGCTCGTGGTGCGGCGCGAACATCACGCCGATGCAGGAGATCACCGCGTCGAAGCCGGCGTCCGGGAACGGCAGGTCCTCGGCGTCCGCCTCGACCCAGGTCAGCCGGGCGGCGGCCCGTCGCTCGCCGATCCGCAGCAGCTCCGGAGTCAGATCACTGGCGGTCACCTCGGCGCCGGTCGCGGCGGCCGGGACAGCCGCGTTCCCGGTGCCCGCGGCGACGTCCAGCACCCGCTGCCCGGCGGCGATGCCGGCCGCCTCGACCAGGGTCGGCCCGAGCGGGGCGACCAGCTCGCCGGCCACCGCGGCGTAGTCCCCGGAAGCCCACATGGCGCGGTGCCGGCTCTTCAGTTCCGTGTCAGTCATGTCACCGACGGTAGGGGCCGGCGGCCGGCGCCGGCCCCGATGTCACCCGCCCGGTGTCACCCCGGCCGGCCCGGGTCGTCGGGCCGATGCGGCCGTCGCGCAGCCCGGCGGTGAGCGCCGGGAGCGGCTCGGCCGCCTCCGTCCGGCCCGGTCCAGGTCGCCGGCTCGGCACCCGGACCGGGAATCGCCGTGCGGGGCGCGGTCAGCTGATCCGGAACTTGGCCGACTGCAGCGCGGACAGGCGCGAGTTCGGGCCGACGAGCAGCTCGAAGTCGCCGGGCTCGACCACCCGGTGGCCGTCCGCGTCGACCAGCGTGCAGTCGGCGGCCGGGATCTCGATCTCCACGGTCACGCTCTCGCCGGCCGGGACGGTCACCTGCCGGTACGCCTTCAACTCCCGGTGCGCCCAGGTCACGCTGGTGACCAGGTCACTGACGTACGCCTGGACGGTCTCCAGCGCCGGGCGCGTCCCGGTGTTCGACAGCCGCACGCTGGCCCGTACCACCCCGTCGGCAGGGACGTCCGGCTCGCCGATGGTCAGCCCGTCGTAGACGACCGTGGTGTAGTTGAGCCCCTCGCCGAAGGCGAACAGCGGGTCCTGGGTCAGGTCGGCGTACCGCGAGCCGTGCTGGCCGCGCAGCTGGTTGTAGTAGACCGGCTGCTGGCCGACGTGCCGGGCGGCCGAGATGGGCAGCCGGCCGCTCGGCTCGATCGCGCCGAGCAGCAGCTCGGCCAGCGCCTGGCCGCCGCGCATACCCGGGTTGAAGGCCTGCACGATCGCCGCGGCCCGCAGCGCCGACGGCGGCAGCGCCAGCGGCTTCGAGTTGATCAGCACGACGATCATCGGGGTGCCGGTGGCGGCCACCGCGTCGAGCAGCGCCACCTGCCCGCCGAGCAGCTCCAGGGTGGCCGTCGAGCGGCCCTCGCCGGTCAGGGTGACCGTGTCGCCGACCACCACGACCGCGTAGTCGCTCTCGGCGGCCAGCCGGGCGGCGGCGGCGATCCGCTCCGGGTCGACCGGCGCGGACTCGGAGATCGGCGGCCGGGGCTGGCCGTCCGGGAACGTCTCGCCCTCCGGGTCGGGCACGAGCCGGACGATCTCGGCGCCCTTCTCGTACGACACGGTCCAGCTCGCCGGGACCGCCGCGCGCAGGCCGTCCAGCACCGTCGCGGTCAGCTCGCGCGGGTGGCCGTCCGGCATCCAGCCCACCTGGCCGGAGTCGCCGGCCCAGTCGCCGAGCTGGGCGGACACGTCGTCGGCGTTCGGGCCGAGCACGGCGATCCGGCGCGCGCCGGCGGCCGGGTCCAGCGGCAGCGTGCCGTCGTTGCGCAGCAGCACCAGACAGCGGCGGGCCACCTCCAGGTTGAGCTCGGTGTGCGCGGCGCAGCCGATCACCGCGCGCTGCCGCTCGGCGTCCGGGGTGCGCGGGTTCTCGAACAGGCCCAGCTCGAACTTGAGGCGCAGGATCCGGCGTACCGCGGCGTCGATCTCCGGCTCGGTCAGGATGCCGCGCTCGACCGCCTCCTGGGCGCCCTCGAAGAAGCCCGGGGTGACCATGACCAGGTCGTTGCCGGCCTTGACAGCCACCGCGGCGGCCTCCGCGTAGTCGGCGCAGACCTTCTGCTCCCAGACCATCCGGCCGACGTTGTCCCAGTCGGTGACCAGCGTGCCGGTGAAGCCCCACTCCTGCTTGAGCACGTCGTTGAGCAGCCATTTGTTCGCGGTGATCGGCACGCCGTCCATCGACTGGTAGCCGAGCATGAACACCTGGCAGCCCTCCCGGGCGGCCCGCTCGAACGGCGGCAGGAACCAGGAGCGCAGCTTGCGCCGGCTGATGTCCGCCTCGCTGGCGTCCCGGCCGCCCTGGGTCTCGGAGTAGCCGGCGAAGTGCTTGGCGGTGGCCAGGATGCCGGTCGGGTCGGTCAGGCCGTCACCCTGGTATCCGCGGATCATCGCGGCGCCCAGGTCGCTGATCAGCAGCGGGTCCTCGCCGAAGGTCTCGTCCACCCGGCCCCAGCGCAGGTCCCGGGCGATGCACAGCACCGGGGAGAAGGTCTGGTGGATGCCGGTGGCGGAGGCCTCCACCGCGGTCGCCCGGGCGACGCGCTCCAGCAGGCCGGAGTCCCAGGAGGCGGCCATCGCCAGCTGGCTCGGGAAGATCGTCGCGCCCGGCCAGAACGAGTGGCCGTGGATGCAGTCCTCCGCGGTCAGCAGCGGAATTTTCAGCCGGGTCCGGGCGACCAGCTCGCTCGCCTCGATCAACTTGGCCGGCGAGGTGTGCAGGATCGATCCGGCCAGTTTCTCCAGGACGATCTCGGCCAGGTCCTGCCGCGCGTCCAGCTGCAGCATCTGACCCACCTTCTCCGGCAGCGTCATGCGGCTGAGCAGGTCGTCCACGCGCTGCTCGACGGAGAGGGCGGGGTCCAGATAGGGGAAGTCTGCGGACATGCGGGCCTCCGGTCGTCACGACCGCGAAGCACGGTCTGCCAATTACGAACGAGTCGGAGTCTTCCAGTCCGGAACCGGTTCCGGCACCCCGGGGCGGTTCCGGAACTTGTCGATCTCCGAACGGGTGACCGCGGGCCGGGCCGTCCGCCGTGGCGAACCCGCAGCTCGGCCCGCACGCACTGAGGGCTTCGGCGGTGACCGGCCGGGCAATCGTCGGCAAACCTTGCGATCGGGGGCGGCGAATCCGCCCGGAGCCGGGTATCGTCCGATGAAGGTCTGACTGATCGGAGTTCGTCGATCACGGTGGGTGATCTTAGGCGGCTCGGATTCTGGGCGGCTCAGATCTTCGGCGGCGTGGATCCCCGATGACGGTGATCCACGGTGGCGGGTGATCTTCGGTGACCACGAGGAGGGGCATGAGCTCGGCCGACCGGGTGCTGCGAGGCACCGCGGAAGCGATCGAACACATCTCCGGGATCTGTTTCAAGACCGGCCCACCCCGGCGCACCGGCGTCGAGCTGGAATGGACCACGCATCACGCCGGCGACCCGGCCGCCCCGGTGACGGCCGCCCAGCTGAGTGCCGCGCTGGGAGCGCACGCGCCGGCCACCCTCGGCAACCCGCGACCGCGACCCCTGCCCGCCGGCGGCACGGTCACCGCCGAGCCCGGTGGCCAGATCGAGATCTCGTCGGCTCCGGCGGAGTCGCTGACCGCCCTGCACGCGGCGGTCACCACCGACCACGCGGCCCTGACCGCGCTGCTCGGCCGGGCCGGTCTCGTCCTCGGCGACCGTGGCCTCGACGAGCACCGCGACCCTCGCCGCATCCTGGACACCCCGCGCTACGCCGCCATGGAGGAATCGCTCGGCCGGGCCGGGCGCACCATGATGACCGGCACGGCCGGGCTGCAGGTCTGCCTCGACGCCGGGGAGCCGCACCGGCTCGCCGACCGCTGGGCGGCGCTGCACGAGTTCGGTCCGCCGCTGCTGGCGCTGTTCGCCAACTCCCGGGTGCACGCCGGCCGGGACACCGGCTGGGCCTCGGCCCGGATGGCCGCCTGGTACGGCATCGACCCGCACCGCACCGCCCCGGTCCACCCCGGCCCCGGCGCGCCCGCCACCGCCTGGGCCCGGTACGCCCTGGACGCCCCGCTGCTGTGCGTCCGCCGCGACGGCGACCGGTGGGCGGTCCCACCCGGCGTCACCTTCGCGGACTGGATCGTGGCCGGCCGGATCGCGGAGCGGCGCGCCGGGCACGGCCGGCTCGGCCTGCGGCGGATCGGGCCCCGGCACGACGAGCCGTCCCGGGCGGCCGCGCCGGTCGACCGGCCGCCCACCGTCGGCGACCTCGACTATCACCTCAGCACGCTGTTCCCGCCGGTGCGGCCGCGCGGCTACGTCGAGGTGCGCTACCTCGACGCCCAGCCGGGACCGGAGTGGATCGTCCCGGTCGCGGTGCTGGCCACGCTGACCGTGGACGACGCCGTCCTCGACCGGGCCCGGCGGATCGCCGGGCCGGCCGCCGGGGCGTGGCGGGCGGCGGCCCGCGACGGGCTGGGCGATCCGGCCGTCCGCGCGGCGGCGGCCGCGCTGGCCGGGCTGGCCGAGCGGCATCTGGAGCGGACCGGGCTGCCGGCGGGCGTACGCGACATGGTCTCCGGCGTGCTCGGCCGGCGGCTGCGGGCGTACCCGGCGAGCGTTCCGCGGTCGGCAAGCGATCCACCGGGCCGCAACCTCGCGCCGGGCCGCGAGCGCGGATCCGGCCGCAGAACCGCGCCCGGCCGTGATCCCGCGCCGGGCCGTGATCCCGCGCCGGGCCGTGATCCCGCGCCGGGCCGTGATCCCGCGCCGGGCCGTGATCCCGCGCCGGGCCGTGATCCCGCGCCGGGCCGTGATCCCGCGCCGGGCCGTGATCCCGCGCCGGGCCGCGATCCCACGCCGGGCCGCGATCCCACGCCGGGCCGCGATCCCACGCCGGGCCGCGATCCCACGCCGGGCCGTGAGTCCGCGTCCGGCCGCGATCCCACGCCCGAGCGCGATCCCGCGCCCGGCCGTGATCCCGCGCCCGGCCGTGATCCCGCGCCCGGCCGTGATCCCGCGGCCGGGCGGGATGCCGCGTCCCGCATTCCCGGCGCCCGGCGCCGCCCAGCGCAGGAAGGAACCTCTCGATGACCACCCCGGACAAGGACCTGATCGCCGCGGAGCTGGACCGGGCCCGGGCCCGCACCGCCCTGCTCACCGACGCGGTCGACGACGACGACCTGACCCGCCAGCACTCCACGCTGATGTCGCCGCTGGTCTGGGACCTGGCACACGTCGGCAACCAGGAGGAGCTGTGGCTGGTCCGGGACGTCGGCGGGCGCCAGCCGATCCGGCAGGACATCGACCACCTGTACGACGCGTTCAAGCACGCCCGCCGCGACCGCCCGACCCTGCCGCTGCTCGACCCGGCCGAGGCCCGCAGGTACGTCGCGCAGGTCCGCGACAAGGCGCTCGACGTGCTGGACCGGGTGCGGCTGGACGAGCGGCCGCTGGTCGCCGGCGGATTCGCGTTCGGGATGATCGTGCAGCACGAGCAGCAGCACGACGAGACCATGCTCGCCACCCACCAGCTGCGCTCCGGCGCTCCGGTGCTGTCCGCGCCGCCGCCCCCGCCGGGCGACCGCCGGGTCCGCGGCGAGGCGCTGATCCCGGGCGGGCCGTTCACCATGGGCACCGACACCGACCCGTGGGCGCTGGACAACGAGCGGCCCGCGCACGTCGTGGACGTCCCGGCGTTCCTGATCGACGTGGCGCCGGTGAGCAACGCGGCGTACGCGGCGTTCATCGACGCGGGCGGCTACGACGATCCCCGGTTCTGGAGCGAGCGCGGCTGGGCGCACCGGCAGGAGGCCGGGCTGGCCGCGCCGATGCACTGGTTCCGCGACGGCGACTCCTGGATGTACCGGCGGTTCGGTCACGTCGAGCCGGTCCGCATGGACGAGCCGGTGGTGCACGTCTGCTACTTCGAGGCCGAGGCGTACGCCAGGTGGGCCGGCAAGCGGCTGCCCACCGAGGCCGAGTGGGAGAAGGCGGCCCGGTGGGACCCGGCGACCGGCCGTTCCCGGCGCTACCCGTGGGGCGACGAAGCGCCCGGGCCGGAGCACGCCAACCTGGGGCAGCGGCACCTGGCCCCGGCGCCGGTCGGGGCGTACCCGGCGGGCGCCTCGCCGCTCGGCGTGCACCAGCTGATCGGCGACGTCTGGGAGTGGACCTCGACCGGTTGGCACGGCTACCCGGGGTTCCGGGTGTTCCCGTACGCCGAGTACTCCGAGGTGTTCTTCGGCGGCGACTACCGGGTGCTGCGCGGCGGCTCGTTCGGCACCGACCCGGCCGCCTGCCGGGGGACGTTCCGCAACTGGGACCACCCGATCCGGCGGCAGATCTTCAGCGGCTTCCGGTGTGCCCGGGACCTGCCCTGATGTGTCGCCACGTGGCCTATCTGGGGCCGAGCGTGCCGCTGAGCGCGGTGTTGCTGGATCCGCCGCACGCCCTGGCCCACCAGGCCTGGGCGCCGCGGGACATGCGCGGTGGCGGCACCATCAACGCGGACGGTTTCGGGGTGGGCTGGTATCCCGGCGCCGGCCCGCCGATCCGGTACCGCAGCGCCATGCCGATCTGGTCGGACGCCGCGCTGCCGGCGCTGGCCGCCGGCACCGGCGCCGCCGCGATCCTGGCCGCGGTCCGCTCGGCCACGGTCGGGATGCCGGTGGTGGAGACCGCGGCCGCCCCGTTCGCCGACGGTCGCTGGCTGTTCAGCCACAACGGCGTGGTCCGCGGCTTCCCCGGCACGCTCGCCCGGCTCGCCGCCGAGCTGCCCGTCGAGGACCTGCTGACGCTCGACGCGCCGACCGACTCGGCGGCGCTGTTCGCCCTGCTCCGGCACCAACTGCGGGCCGGGAAACCGGCCGCGGAGGCGGTCGCCTCGCTGGTGCGCGCCACCCGGGAGGCGGCGCCCGGCTCGCGGCTGAACCTGCTGCTCACCGACGGGGAACAGATCGTCGCGACCACCGCCGGTCACGCGCTGTCGGTGCGCGCCGGCGACGGCGCGGTGCTGGTCGCCTCCGAACCGCTCGACGACGACCCGTCCTGGCGGGCCGTCCCGGACAACCATCTGCTGATCGCCACGCGTACCGACGTGACCATGGGAGAGACATGACTTCGCTGGAGCGGCATCTCGACGAGCGTGACCTGGCCCGGTCGCTGCGGGCCGACGTGCGCGACGGCCTCGCCGCCGACCCGAAACGGCTGCCGCCGAAGTGGTTCTACGACGCCCGGGGCAGCCGGCTGTTCGAGGACATCACCCGGCTGCCGGAGTACTACCCGACCCGTACCGAACGCTCGATCCTGACCGCCAACGCCGCCGCCGTCGCCCGGATCACCGAGGCGAAGACCCTGGTGGAGCTCGGCTCCGGTTCGTCGGAGAAGACCCGGCTGCTGCTCGACGCGCTGCTGTCGCGGGGCACTCTCGGGGCGTTCGTGCCGCTCGACGTGTCCGAATCCGCCCTCGCCGAGGCGGTCGAGGGGCTCAGCGTCGCCTACCCCGGGCTGAGCATCACCGGCGTGGTCGGCGACCTGACCCGCCACCTGCGCCAGCTGCCCGACGGCGACAGCCGGTTGGTGGCCTTCCTCGGCGGGACGCTCGGCAACCTGGTGCCCGCCGAGCGGGCCGCGTTCCTCGGCGACCTGCGGGCCACCCTGCATCCGGGGGAATGGCTGCTGCTCGGCGTCGACCTGGTCAAGGACCCCGCCGTGCTGGTCCCGGCCTACGACGACGCGGCCGGGGTGACCGCCGAGTTCAACCGCAACGTGCTGCACGTGATCAACCGGGAGCTGCGGGCCGATTTCGATCCGCTGGCCTTCGAGCACGTCGCGGTGTGGGACGCCGACCGCGAGTGGATCGAGATGCGGCTGCGCTCGGTACGGGCGCAGCGGGTCCACGTCGGCGAGCTCGACCTCACCGTCTCGTTCGCCGCCGGCGAACAGATGCGGACCGAGGTCTCGGCCAAGTTCCGCCGCGCCGGGCTGGCGGGCGAGCTGGCCGCGTCGGGCTTCGCCCTCCGCCACTGGTGGACCGATCCGCGGTCCTGGTTCGGCGTCGCTCTGGCCCAGGCGGCGCCGATTCCCGGTACGACCAGCGCCGCCCGCCCGTAGCCGAGCCCCGCCCCGGGACGGCCGGTTCCGGCCGGCCGTCCCGGCCCTCCACCCACGCCGAAGCGCCTCGCCGGCCGGCCTGGTTTTGGAGCGTTCCGGGTGCGGCGCCCCGCCGGTCGGCCTGCCTCGGTTGAGTGTCCCCGGGTGTGCCGCCCCGCCGGTCGGCCTGGCTTTCTGAGCGCCCCCGGGTCGAGCGCGCCCGGGTCGAGCGCCCTCGGGTCGAGCGCGCCCGGGTGTGGCGTCCGGCCGGCCGGACGGTCGTCGGTCACCGCCCGAGATACCCGCGCCTCGGGCCGTCTGACGGGGCCGTTCCGCCCCCGCGTGCGCGATGTGACCGTTCCCGCCTCGATGCGTGCAGGACGGGCCTCCCCGCCTCGATGCGTGCGTGACGGACCGTTGCCGATCCCATCGCGCGCGGCAGACTTGTCGCTGACAAATCCGGATTTGTCTGATGGGCCGGGCTGTGCCGCGTGAAGGTGACTCCGGGCACGCCACGGTTGCCGCACGGAATGCGAGTTGATACGGTTCCCTGCATAGTCATGCGGAGGTGGGTATGGGAATCCGGGTCGCGGTGGCCGGGGCAAGCGGGTATGCCGGCGGGGAGTTGCTGCGCCTGCTGGCCGGGCACCCCGAGTTCGACCTGATCGCGGCGACCGCGCACAGTCAGGCCGGTCAGCACGTGACGTCGGTGCACCCGCAGCTCACCGGGCTGGACCTGACGCTCGGCGCCACCGACGCCGCCACGCTCGGCGACGCCGACCTGGTCTTTCTCGCCCTGCCGCACGGGCAGTCGGCGGCCGTCGCCGCGCAGCTGCCGGCCGGGGTCCGGGTGGTCGACCTGGGCGCCGACTTCCGGCTGCGGAGCGCCGAGCAGTGGACCCGTTACTACGGCGGCGGCCACGCCGGCACCTGGACCTACGGGCTGCCCGAGCTGCCCGGCGCCCGGGCCGCGATCGCGGCCTCCGACCGGGTGGCGAACACGGGTTGTTATGCGGCCACGATCATCCTGGCGCTGGCCCCGCTGATTGCCTCCGGCGTCGCCGACCCGGCCGACGTGGTGGTGGTGGCCAGCTCGGGCACCTCCGGCGCCGGCCGCAACGCCAAGGCGCACCTGCTGGCCAGCGAGATCATGGGCGATCTCACGCCGTACAAGGTGGGCGCGCACCAGCACGTCGCCGAGATCAAGCAGGCCACCGGCGCCGCCTCGCTGTCGATGACCCCGATCCTGGCGCCGATGCCGCGCGGCATCCTGGCCACGGTCACCGCGAAACGCTCCAACGGCGGCGACCCGCGCGAGGCGCTGCAGGCCGCCTACGCCGACGAGCCGTTCGTGCACGTGCTGCCCGAGGGCGCCTGGCCGCACACCGCGGCCACCGCGGGTTCCAACTCGTGCCATCTGCAGGCCACGGTGGATGTCGACTCCGGGCGCATCATCGTCGTGAGCGCGCTCGACAACCTCGGCAAGGGCGCGGCCGGCCAGGCGGTGCAGAACGCCAACATCATGTTCGGCCTGCCGGAGACCGCGGGCCTGTCCGTCTACGGAGTCGCGCCATGACCGTCACCCATCCCAAGGGCTTCCGCGCCTCCGGCGTCGCCGCCGGGCTCAAGGCCAGCGGAAACCCGGACGTCGCCCTGGTCGTCAACGACGGCCCGGACTACACCGCGGCCGGGGTCTTCACCGCCAACCGGGTGAAGGCCGCGCCGGTGCTCTGGAGCCAGCAGGTGCTCAAGGGCGGGGTGATCCGCGCGGTGGTGCTCAACTCCGGCGGCGCCAACGCCTGCACCGGCTCGCAGGGCTTCCGTGACACGCACAGCACCGCCGAGCACACCGCCTCGGTGCTGCGCGGCGCGCCGAAGCCGATGATGATCGGTCCCGGTGACGTGGCGGTCTGCTCGACCGGCCTGATCGGCGAGCTGCTGCCGATGGACCGGCTGCTGCCCGGGGTGAACGCCGCGGTCAAGGCGCTGTCCGCGGACGGCGGGCCGAGGGCCGCCGAGGCGATCATGACCACCGACACGGTGGCGAAGAACGCGGTCGCCCAGCGCGACGGCTGGTCGGTCGGCGGCATCGCCAAGGGCGCCGGGATGCTCGCCCCGGCGCTGGCCACCATGCTCGTGGTGCTCACCACCGACGCGTCGGCGGACAACGAGACGCTGGACGCGGCGCTGCGCGCGGCCACCCGGGTCACCTTCGACCGGATCGACGCCGACGGCTGCATGTCGACCAACGACACCGTGCTGCTGCTGGCCAGCGGCGCCTCGAACCGGCAGCCGTCGCTCGCCGAGCTGACCGCCGCGGTCACCGAGGTCTGCCACGACCTGGCCCAGCAGCTGATCGGGGACGCCGAGGGGGCCACCAAGCACATCGCGATCGAGGTGGCCGGCGCGGCCAGCGAGGCCGACGCGGTGCAGGTGGGCCGGACGGTGGCGGGCAACAACCTGGTCAAGACCGCGTTCTTCGGCAACGACCCGAACTGGGGCCGGATCCTGGCCGCGGTCGGCACCACCAGCGCCGCCTTCGAGCCGGACCGGGTCGACGTGGCGATCAACGGTGTCTGGGTCTGCCGCAACGGCGCCGCCGCCGAGGACCGGTCGAAGGTCGACCTCTCCGGCCGCGACGTCCGGGTCACGATCAACCTGCACGAGGGCGAGATGGACGCGACGATCTGGACCACCGACCTGTCGCACGCCTACGTCCACGAGAACTCGGCGTACTCCTCGTGAACCCGCAGCAGAAGGCGGAGATCCTGGTCGAGGCGCTGCCGTGGCTGGAGCGTTTCCACGGCAGCACCATCGTGATCAAGTACGGCGGCAACGCCATGATCGACCCGGAGTTGCAGCGGGCGTTCGCGGCCGACATGGTCTTCCTGCGCCTCGTCGGCCTCAAACCGGTCGTGGTGCACGGCGGCGGCCCGCAGATCAACCGGATGCTGACCCGTCTCGGCATCGAGTCGGAGTTCCGCGGCGGCCTGCGGGTCACCACGCCGGAGACCATGGAGGTGGTCCGGATGGTGCTCACCGGTCAGGTGGGCCGCGAGCTGGTCGGCCTGATCAACCAGCACGGGCCGTACGCGGTGGGCCTGTCCGGCGAGGACGCCCGGCTGTTCACCGCGGTCCGCCGCGGCGCGCTGGTCGACGGCGCGGAGGTGGACATCGGTCAGGTCGGCGACGTCGAGCAGGTGGACACCTCGGCGGTCGACGACCTGATCGCGGCCGGCCGGATCCCGGTGATCGCCACGGTCGCGCCGGACGCCGCCGGTGTGCTGCACAACGTGAACGCCGACACCGCGGCGTCCGCGCTCGCGGTCGCGCTCGGCGCCCGCAAGCTGGTGGTCCTCACCGACGTGCCCGGCCTCTACACCAACTGGCCGGACCGCACCTCGCTGACCACCGAGATCGACGCGGACGCGCTGGCGAAGCTGCTGCCCGGCCTGGAGTCCGGGATGGTGCCCAAGATGGAGGCCTGCCTGCGCGCGGTGCGTGGCGGCGTGCCGGCCGCGCACGTGGTCGACGGCCGGGTCGCCCACTCGACGTTGCTCGAAGTCTTCACGGAAGAAGGATTCGGAACCATGGTGGTCCCCTCATGACGCTCGTCGAGCGCTGGCAGCAGTCCCTGATGAACAACTACGGCACCCCCTCGATCGGCCTGGTCAAGGGCGAGGGGGCGGTGCTCACCGCGGAGGACGGCAAGCAGTACGTCGACTTCCTCGGCGGCATCGCGGTCAACGCGCTGGGCCACGCCCACCCCGCCGTGGTCGCCGCGGTCACCGCTCAGATCCAGCAGGTCGGGCACGTCTCGAACCTGTACATCGCGGAGCCGCCGGTGGCTCTGGCGGAGCTGCTGCTGGCCCTGGCCGGGCGCGCCGGGCGGGTGCTGTTCACCAACTCCGGCGCGGAGGCCAACGAGGCCGCGTTCAAGCTGTCCCGGCTGACCGGCCGCACGCACGTCGTCGCCACCGAGGGCGCGTTCCACGGCCGCACCATGGGCGCCTTGGCCCTGACCGGCCAGCCGGCGAAGCGGGATCCGTTCCGGCCGCTGCCGGGAGACGTCACCCACGTCCGGTACGGCGACGTCGCCGCGCTCGAGGAGGCGGTGACCGGCGAGACCGCGATGCTGATCCTGGAGCCGATCCAGGGGGAGAACGGTGTGGTCGTGCCCCCGGCCGGCTATCTCGCCGCGGCCCGGGAGATCTGCACCCGGCACGGCGCCCTGCTGGTGCTCGACGAGGTGCAGACCGGCATCGGCCGGACCGGCCACTGGTTCCACCACCAGAGTGAGGGCGTGGAGCCGGACGTGATCACCCTGGCCAAGGGGCTGGGCGGGGGCCTGCCGCTGGGCGCGTGCATCGCGTTCGGGACGGCGGCCGAGCTGTTCACCCCGGGCTCGCACGGCACCACCTTCGGCGGCAACCCGATCGCCTGCGCGGCCGGTCTCGCGGTGGTCCGCACGATCGCCAGCGAGGGGCTGCTGGACCACGTCAAGCGGGTGGGCGAGCAGCTGCGACGCGGGATCGAGGGCCTGAACCATCCGTACGTCAAGCACGTGCGCGGCGCCGGCCTGCTGCTCGGCGTCGTCCTCGACCGGCCGGCGTCCGCGCAGATCGCGGCGAAGCTGCGCGACGCGGGCTTCCTGGTCAACGCCCCCCAGCCGGACGTCATCCGGCTCGCCCCACCCCTGATCATCTCCTCCGATCAGGCGGACGCCCTGATCGCTGCCCTGGACGGTACCCGGTGACCCTGCGCCACTTCCTCCGCGACGACGACCTGAGCCCGCAGGAGCAGGCCGAGGTCCTCGACCTGGCCGTCGAGATGAAGGCGAACCGGTTCGCCTTCACCCCGCTCGCCGGGCCCCGCTCGGTCGCGGTCTTCTTCGACAAGGCGAGCCTGCGCACCCGGCTGTCGTTCGAGGCCGGCATCGCCGAGCTGGGCGGCCAGCCGATCATCGTGGACACCCAGAACACCCACTTCGGCCGGGGCGAGACCCTGTCCGACGCGGGCCGGGTCGTCTCCCGGTACGTCGCCGCCATGGTCTACCGCACGCACGGCGACGAGCGGCTGGCCGAGCTCGCCTCCGGGGTGGACGTGCCGGTGATCAACGCGCTCTCCGATGGCTTCCACCCCTGCCAGCTGCTGGCCGACCTGCTGACCATCCGGGAGCGGCTGGGCGCGCCCGCCGGCCGGACCCTGGCGTACGTCGGGGACGCCGCCAACAACATGGCGCACTCCTATCTGCTGGCCGGCGCCACCGCCGGGATGCACGTGCGGGTGGCCGGCCCGTCCGGTTTCGACCCGGCCCCGGCCGTGGTCGGCCGCGCGTCGGAGATCGCCGCGTGGACCGGCGGTTCGGTCGAGGTGCTGCGCGACCCGCGCGAGGCGGTGGACGGCGCGCACGTGGTGGCCACCGACACGTGGACGTCGATGGGCCAGGAGGACGACGGCAAGGACCGGCTCACCCCGTTCCGGCCGTACCAGGTGAACCAGGAGCTGCTCCGCGCCGCCGCGCCGGAGGCGATCGTGCTGCACTGCCTGCCCGCGCACCGCGGCGAGGAGATCACCGACGAGGTGATGGACGGTCCGCGCAGCGTGGTCTTCGACGAGGCGGAGAACCGCCTGCACGCCCAGAAGGCGCTGCTGGCCTGGCTGCTGGCGGTAAACGAGAAGTGACGTCGGCGGTGACCCGAGCGGGGCGGCATGCCCGGATCGTCGAGCTGATCCGGAGCCGTACGGTGCGCTCCCAGACCGAACTGGCCGACCTGCTCGCCGGCGACGGCGTGCAGGTCACCCAGGCCACGCTGTCGCGCGACCTGGAGGAGCTGAACGCGGTCAAGGTCAGCGGCGCCTACCTGATCCCGGAGGACGGCAAGCGTCCGCTGCGCGAGACCACCGGGCAGGGGCCGGCGCGGCTGATCCGGCTGCTGCGGGAGCTGCTGACCGGGGTGGACTCCAGCGGCAACATCGCGGTCCTACGCACCCCGCCGGGCGCGGCGCAGTTCCTGGCCAGCGCGCTGGACCGGTCCGGACTCTCGGACGTCGTCGGCACCATCGCCGGCGACGACACCATCCTGGTGGTGGCCCGGGACAACGGGCCCACGTCGGGCGCCGCCCTCGCCGAGAAACTCGGCAACTGGAGCCGGTCGGACACCGACCAGCGTGAGGAGAACCGCCCATGACCGACTGCACCGGGCGCCGCCTTCCGAGCGAGCGCCGGGCGAGCGTGGAAAGGCCAGCACAGTGACGTTCCCACCGGCCGTGGAGACGCGTTTCCCGGACTTCGCCGACCACACCGGCAAGCTGGCCGGGCTCGGCGTGGAGTTCTTCCTCGCCTCCAACGAGACGATCCGCCCACACCTCAACGAGGCGCCGTACGGGCACAAGTTGAGCTGGCTGGACTTCACCGACACGACCGAGAAGGACTGGTCGGTGCGGGACTTCCTGAACCTGTTCAACGTCATCAACGGCATCGCGTTCGGCGACCGGGGCATCCCGATGCCGCAGTGGGTGATGGTGGACCTGATCCTGATGCCGGCCGCGGCGCTGATCGCCGGCCTGCCGCAGGCCGAGTTCGCGGCGATGGTGGAGCGGTCCACGTTCCGCTTCGACACCGACGTCAAGCACCTGCTGCGCAAGGTGCAGGAGGACATGCGGGCCAGCGGGTACCGCGGGCCGGTGCCGGTCGGCGGCTACTGCGCGGCCCCCTCGGCCGAGCCGGGCCGCTGGGTCGGCTGGTCGCTGTGGTCGCTGATGCCGGCCGTCGGGCTGGGCAAGGCGGCCAAGGCGCTGGCGCTGTCCGCGTACCGCGCGCAGAAACTGGACGGCGTCACCCAGTACGACAACAGCGCGCTCAAGGTGCACACCGAGTTCGGCGCGCTCAAGGTGCTGGTCGCCACCGTCCCGTTCCACACCGCGCCGGGCTCGTTCGTCTACCAGTCGGATCTGACGCTGCCGGCCGGCGCCGCGCTGCCCGAGCCGTCGTTCCTGCTCGACCCGTTCGACTACGACCGCCAGCAGGCGATGCAGAAGGACATCGAGGCGGGACGCTGCGAGTTCTACGTCCTGCCACCCGGCCACGTCCGCCGCGACGGTAAGACCTACGTGCCGATTCTCGAAAAGGACCTGCTCCGATGACCAAGCGCAAGATCGTTCTCGCCTTCTCCGGCGGGCTGGACACCTCGTACGCCCTCGTCGCCTTCCGGGAGAAGGGCTGGGACGTGGTCACCGCGAACATCGACACCGGCGGCCTGCACAGCGGGGAGGGCGAGGCGGTCAAGGCCCGCGCCGAGGAGCTGGGCGCCGTCGAGCACCACGTCGTCGACGCGCGCGCCGAGCTCTACGACCGGGTGGTCACCTACGCGATCAAGGCGAACTACCTGCGCAACGGCGCCTACCCGTCGTGCGTCGGCGCGGAGCGGCTGATCCAGGCGGAGAAGGTCGTCGAGGTGGCGCTGGCGGTCGGCGCGGACGCGGTGGCGCACGGCTCGACCGGCGCCGGCGCCGACCACGTGCGGTACGACGCGGTGATCCGCGCCCTCGCCCCGCAGCTGGAGATCGTCACCCCGATCCGCGACGAGCGGCTCACCCGCGAGGAGGAGACCGAGTACCTGCGCAGCCGCGGCTATCAGGTCAGCGAGAAGGTCAAGAAGTACTCGATCAACGAGGGGCTGATCGGCACCTCGATCGGTGGCGAGGAGACCTACGGCAGCTGGGAGTACCTCCCCGAGGACGCCTGGACCTACACCAGGTCGATCGACGCGGCCCCGGCCCAGGGCGTCGAGCTGCTGCTGACGTTCGAGAAGGGTGAGGTCGTCTCGGCCACCACGGCCGGCGGCGAGCCGATCGAGGGCACCGGCCCGGGCGCGCCGAACTACGCCATCCTGCAGGCGCTCAACGTGCTCGGCGGCGAGCACGGCGTCGGTCGCGGCATCCACATGGGCTCCACCATGGTCGGCAACCTGGCCCGGGTCGGCTTCGAGGCGCCCGGCATGCTGATCCTCATCGCGGCGCACCGTGAGCTGGAGAAGCTGGTGCTGTCCAACCGGCAGCAGGCGACCAAGGCGACGCTCGGCAACACGTACGGCGACCTGCTGCACGAGGCCGTGTACTTCGACCCGATCATGGACGACTTCCGGGCGTTCCTGGACTCCAGCCAGACCCGGGTCACCGGCACCGTGCGGGTGCTGCTGCACAAGGGCAACATCGTGCCGCTGGGCAGCAAGAGCCCGTACAGCCTGCTGGACGCGGCGACCCGGCAGGGCGTCGTCTACGGGCACGGCTCGTCGGCGTGGACCGGCGAGCAGGCACGGGCGTTCGCGCACATGTACGCCATGCCGGGCAGCATCGCCCGGATCGCCGGGCAGCCGGCCGCCGGGTAGTCCGCACCGGAGCCGGGCGCGCGCACCACACGCGGTGCGCGCGCCTCGCCGTTCCCGGCGCGATCTCACGCCGGTGTCTCACGGGCTGCCCAGCAGCCGCGCGAGGCCGTGCTCGAAGCGTTCGCCGAACGACGCCGCGGTCAGGTGCGGCAGCACCCGCCGCAGCGCGGGCCGCTCGCCGACCTCCGGCTCGCCGGTGAAGCGGGCGGGTGCGGCCTGCTCCTCCTGGGTCAGGCCGAGCGTGAAGTAGACCAGGCTCCAGCACGTCCACACCGCCTCCCGCTCCGGCAGGCCCCCGTCGAGCAGCGCGCCGATCAGCGCCTCCGCGACGTCCAGGGTGGCCGGCTCGGCGGCGTACGTGCCGGCCACCACGGCCGCGCCGTCGCGATGGGCAAGCAGGGCCCCCCGGTACCGCCGCATGATCTCGGCGGCCCGCTCCCGCCAGTGCTCCGGCAGGCCGTCGAGCCGGACGCCGCCGATGATCGCGTCGGCCATCAGCTCGCCCAGCCGGGACCGGCTCTTGGTGTGCCAGAGCACCGTGTTCATCCGTACGCCGAGGCGCTCGGCGATGGCTCGCATCGAGACGGCGGCCGCACCCTGCTCGTCGAGCACCGCCAGCGCGGCCCGCACCACATCCCCTTGGCGCCCGGCATCCCCGGGATTCTTGGCATCCCCTTGACTCTTGGTCACTGACCAAGTGTACTCGACTCACATTGTTGGTCAGTGACCAAGGGAGGTAGGCATGGGCGATGTCGTGATCGTGGGCGCGGGCCCCACCGGGCTCTGGCTCGCCGGCGAACTGCGGCTGGGTGGGGCCACCGTCACCGTGTTGGAGGCGCGCGCCGAGCGGGACCCGAACTCCAAGGCGTTGACCATCCACCCGCGCACCATCGAGATCCTGGACACCCGTGGCGTGGTGGAGCCGTTCCTGGCCGAGGGCGTGCGGATCCCGGACGGCCACTTCGGCGGGCTGCCCGACCGGATGGATTTCGCGGCGCTGGACACGCCGTACCCGTACACGCTCGCGCTGCCCCAGGCGCGCACCGAGGAACTGCTCGAAGCGCGCGCCCGGCAGCTCGGAGCGACCATCCGCCGGGGCTGCCGGGTCACCGGTCTGGCCGGGCACGGTGTGGTGCTGGAGAGCGGAGAGGTGGTGGCGGCCCGGTACGTGGCCGGCTGCGACGGCGTCCGCAGCACCGTCCGGGCGGCGGCCGGCATCGCCTTCCCCGGCACCGGCGCCACCACCTGGGGCTGGCTCGGTGACGTCGTGCTCGACGCCCCGCCGGAGGGTGGCGTCGCCACCATCGCCGGTCCGCGGGGTGGCCTGATGGTCGTGCCGCTGGGCGCAGGGGTCTCCCGGCTCGTCGGCGCGGATCCGTCCACCGCCCGGCCGCAGTGGCCCGGCGAGCTGACCCTCGACGAGCTGCGCGCCACCGTGCGCCGCATCGCCGGCACGGACTTCGGGATGCGCGATCCGATCTGGCTCTCCCGGTTCGGCAACGCCACCCGGCAGGCCGCCACCTACCGCCGGGGCCGGGTGCTGCTCGCCGGCGACGCCGCGCACCAGCACTTCCCGACCGGCGGGGTGGGGATGAACGTCGGCATCCAGGACGCGCACAACCTCGGCTGGAAACTCGCCGCGGTGCTCACCGGCCGGGCCGGCGACGCGCTGCTGGACACCTACCACGAGGAGCGCCACCCGGTCGGCGCGGCGTTGCTGGCGCACACCCGGGCGCAGACCGCCCTGATGACCGCGTACACGCCGGAGGGGCAGGCGCTGCGGGCGCTGCTGAGCGGGCTGATCACGACCGCGCCGGACATGTCGCGGCAGCTGGCGGAGCGCCTGTCCGGGCTGGACGTCACCTATCCGACCGGCCGGCGGGTGGGCAACCTGTCGTTCCCCGACGGCACCACACTCTTCCAGCGGCTACGCGGCGGCCGGCACGTCGAGACCGAGGTGGGACTGGTGCGGCCGGACGGTCACCTCGCCCACCCGCCGGGCGGCGGCGCCCGGATCGCCGGGCAGCCGGCCGAGTAGGGCGCGGACGTCGCGGCCCGGTCGCGTACGCCCCGCGACCGGGCCGATCCGGCACGTCAGGCCGTGCCTCAGCCTCGCAGTGCGTCCGCCGGTCGCGGGATGAGGTCGCGCACCACAGGGTTACGTGGCGCCCGGCGCAACTCGCTCGCCAATCGCCGCAGATCGGCCTTGATCGTTGCCGGCTCCGCGCGTCCCGGGGTCTCCGGCACCGGTGCGGCAACCGCGCGGGCCTGCTCCATCTCTCTCAGCTGAGCCAGGTGGTCAGGTTGTGCAGCGCGGTCCGGATCTCCGGTACCGGCACGAACTCCCCGTCGGTGTGCGCCAGCAGCGGGTCCCCGGGGCCGTAGTTGACCGCGGGAATGCCCAGGCCCGCGAAGCGTGACACGTCCGTCCAGCCCAGCTTGGCCTGCGGCGCCCGGCCGACCAGGTCGACGAACTCCTTGGCGGCCGGCCGGTCCAGGCCCGGGCGGGCGCCCGGCGCCGAGTCGGTGACCTCCAGCTCGAAGCCGGCGAAGACCTCGCGCAGGTGGGCCTCGGCGGCCGCGACGTCCCGGTCCGGGGCGAAGCGGTAGTTGACGAAGACGGTGCACAGGTCGGGGATCACGTTCCCGGCGATGCCGCCCTCGATCTTGACCGCGTTCAGGCCCTCCCGGTACTGCAGGCCGTCGACCACCGGCTGCCGCGGCTGGTAGGCGCGCAGCACGTCGAGGACGGCGCCGGCGCTGTGGATGGCGTTGCTGCCCCGCCACGAGCGGGCGGCGTGCGCCGCCACCCCGGGCACGGTGATCTTCACGCGCATGGTGCCCTGACAGCCGCCCTCGACGGTGCCGTCGGACGGTTCACCGAGGATGGCGAAGTCGCCGGCCAGCCATGCCGGATGGTTGCGCACCAGCCGGCCGAGGCCGTTGAGCTTGGCCGCGACCTCCTCGTGGTCGTAGAAGACGTAGGTGACGTCGTAGCGCGGGGCGGTCAGCGTCGCGGCGAGGTGCAGCATGACCGCCACACCCGCCTTCATGTCCACCGTGCCCCGGCCGCGCAGCACGTCGCCGTCCTCGATCACCGGCAGGTTGTCCGCGATCGGCACCGTGTCCAGGTGGCCGGCGAGCACCACGCGGGTGGGCCGGGCGAGGGCGGTCCGGGCGACCACGGCGTCGCCGTCGCGCAGCACCTCCAGGTGACCGAACCCGCGCAGCGCTTCCTCCACGGCGTCCGCCAGTTGCTTCTCGTCGCCGCTGACCGACGGGATGTCACAGATCGTGCGGGTGAGGGCGACCACGTCGCCGGTGAGATCGAGATAGGCCATGCTGTAAGATTATCAGAACCAAAGCATTTTTATGCGTACGGCCGTCCCGGCAGGCGCGACGGCCCCGGGGGACACCTCGATGCTCCCGTCGCGACGATAGGGTCAGGAAGGCAGCGCAGAGTGAACGACCGAGGAGAAGGTGTGCCGGAGAGTGACGAGCCGACCCGGCTCTGGGGTGCGCGATTCGCCGGTGGCCCGGCGGAGGCCCTGGCCCGGTTGAGCGTCAGCGTCCAGTTCGACTGGCGTCTCGCGCCGTACGACCTGCTCGCCTCCCGCGCGCACGCCCGCGTGCTGGCGAACGCGGGCCTGCTCGACGCGGACGAGCTGGGCCGGATGCTGGCCGCGCTGGACGACCTGGAGTCGGCCTGCGCCACCGGCGAGTTCCGTCCCACCGTGGAGGACGAGGACGTGCACACCGCCCTGGAGCGCGGGCTGCTGGAGCGCCTCGGCGCGCTCGGCGGCAAGCTGCGCGCCGGACGGTCCCGCAACGACCAGGTCGCCACCGACCTGCGGCTCTACCTGCGCGACCACGCCCGCGGGGTGGCCGTCGCGCTGATCGAGCTGGCCGACGCGCTGACCGAGCAGGCGGCCCGCAACGTCGGCACCCCGGCGCCCGGCATGACCCATGTGCAGCACGCGCAGCCGGTCAGCTTCGGGCACTGGCTGCTGGCCCACGTCCAGCCGCTGCTGCGGGACCTGGAGCGGCTGCGCGACTGGGACACGCGTACCGCGATCAGCCCGCTCGGCTCCGGCGCGCTGGCCGGCTCGTCGCTGCCGCTCGACCCGGCCGCGGTCGCCAAGGAGCTGGGCTTCACCGCCCCCGCGGCGAACTCGATGGACGCCGTCGCCGACCGGGACTTCGTCGCCGAGTTCCTGTTCGTCACCGGGCTGATCGGCGTGCACCTGTCCCGTCTCGGCGAGGAGGTGGTCCTGTGGACCTCCACCGAGTTCGGCTGGGTGGAGCTCGACGACGCCTTCGCCACCGGTTCGTCGATCATGCCGCAGAAGAAGAACGCGGACATCGCGGAGCTGGCCCGGGGCAAGAGCGGCCGGCTGATCGGCGGCCTGGTCGCGGTGCTGACCATGCTCAAGGGACTGCCGCTGACGTACGACCGGGACATGCAGGAGGACAAGGAGCCGGCCTTCGACGCGGTCGACACCCTGGAGCTGCTGCTCCCGGCGCTGGCCGGGATGATCTCCACGATGACCGTCCGGGTCGACCGGCTGGCCGCCTCGGCCCCGGTCGGCTTCTCCCTGGCGACCGAGGTCGCCGACTGGCTGGTGCGTCGCGGCGTCCCGTTCCGCGACGCCCACGAGATCACCGGCAAGCTGGTGGCGCTCTGCTCGGCGCGCGAGTGCGAGCTGGAGGACCTGACCGACGACGACCTGAAGGCGGTCAGCGAGCACCTGGACCCGTCGGTGCGCGAGGTGCTCTCGGTCGCGTCCGCCCTGGCGGCCCGCACCACGCCGGGCTCGACCGGCCCCGGCCCGGTCGCCGACCAGCTGGCCACCGTCCAGCACAAGCTCGACACGTGGCGGCAGTGGGCGGTGGAGAAGGTCGTCCCCCGCTGAGCTCACGGCCGTGACCGCCCGCCGCGCCCGGACACCCGAGGCGCGGCGGGCGTCCGCGTGCCGGGGAGCGCCGTTCCATCCGGGACGGACCCGCCATGTCCGGGTGCCGGGGTGCGGCGGGCGTCCGCGTGCCGGGGAGCGCCGTTCCATCCGGGACGGACCCGCCATGTCCGGGTGCCGGGGTGCGGCGGGCGTCCGCGTGCCGGGGAGCGCCGTTCCACCCGGGACGGACCTGCCGCGCCTCGCGTGCCGGGAGAGCGCCAGTCCACCCGGAGCAGCTTCTCCGGGCCGGATCCTGCTGCGGCTGCCCGACCGGCGGCGACTGCCCGAGGCGCTGAAGGCCCTCCGTCAAGCACCGGGACACCGCACCACCGGGGTTAACCGGTTAAGAAAAGCCCTGTGATGTGGCTCACGCCAACAATGGTGACGTGGGTCACGGCTCAGATGTTGCGAAGCGTGAGGACCGCGGCGACGGTTGCTCACCGTGCGTTGCAAGATGCCCGCATGTCCTTGCGGAGGATGCCGGGAAGCGTCGCCGTCCAGCGGCCTCCTCGACCGGGGCCGGCCTAGACCAGGGCCGCCGCGCGCCGCCCGAACGAGGCGGAGAACACGCTCTCTCGCTCGCACGTGCCAATTTCTCTGGCATATTGTGCAAGAAATTGCAGCAACTTTCTTCAGGCGGCTGAGGCGTCGGCCGTCAGTTTGCGCCGTGCCGGGGCCATCGCGGTCGAGCTGCGGACCACCAGCTCGGGTCGGAAAAGGTACTCCGACCTGGGCGAGCCGTGCCCGTTGATCTCGTCGACCAGGGAGCGGACGGCGGCCACGGCCATCGCCGCGACCGGCTGGCGCAGCGTGGTCAGCGGCGGGTCGGTGAAGGCCATCAGCGGAGAGTCGTCGAACCCGATCACGGACACGTCGCCCGGGACGCTCATGCCGCGCCGGCGCGCGGCCCGGATGGCGCCCAGCGCCATCAGGTCGGAGCCGCAGATGATGCCGGTGGCGCCCTTGTTCAGCAGGCGTTCAGCGGCCACCTCGCCGCCCTCGACGCCGAACAGCGTCAGCTCCACCAGATCGTCCACCTCGGAGGCCGGGGTGCCCAGCTCGCGCTGCACGGCGGCCCGGTAGCCGGCGAGTTTGCGCTGCACCGGGCTGAACCGGTGGGGGCCGGAGATCAGCCCGATCCGCCGGTGCCCGAGCGATGCCAGGTGGCCCACCGCCAGTTCGCCGGCGAGCTGCTCGTCGCACGAGACGAATGGCGCGTCGATGCCGTTGGTGTGGCCGTTGACCAGCACGATCGGCAGCGGGCGGGCGAGCAGGCGCAGGTACCGCTCGGGGTCGGCGGTGGTGTCGGCGTGCAGGCCGGACACGAAGACGATGCCGGAGACCTGGCGGTCCAGCAGCATCTCCACGTACTCGTCCTCGGTGACCCCGCCGGGCGACTGCGTGCACAGCACCGGCGTGTACCCCGACTGGGCCAGGGTCGACTCGATGACCTGGGCGAACGCCGGGAAGATGGGGTTGTCCAACTCGGGCACGACCAGGCCGACCAGGCCGGCGCTGCGTTTGCGCAGCCGCTCGGGGCGTTCGTACCCCAGCACGTCGAGGGCGGTCAGGACCGCCTGCCTGGTTTCCGGGGAGACGCCCGGGCGGTCGTTGATGACGCGAGAGACCGTCGCCTCGCTGACCTGGGCTTGACGGGCGATGTCCGCCATCCGTGCACGCATGTTGTCACTGTAGTGCCGAGCTGTTACCGGCCAGCGGCCTGCAAGCTCTTCCATTGACTGCAAGAGCTTGCTAACGTCCCCGCAACAAGGACGACACCTTACCGATCCGGTGGGCGCGTGGCCGTGCCCGCGCTCCGGACACCCCCCTTTTTTCTCGCGCCAGATCCGTATCAGAACGGGAGCAGTCTCATGCGCATCCGAACCGCCGGTGTGATCGCGGCGAGCATGCTGTGTCTCGCCGGCGCCGCCGCGTGCGGCGACAGCAAGGACGACAAGGCCGCCGGGTCGAACGCCCCCTCGGCCGCCGCGGCCTCCGGCGAGCTGGTGATCTGGGCCGACGACAAGCGCTCCGCCGCCCTCCAGCCGTTCGCCGAGAAGTTCGGCCAGGAGAACGGCGTCACCGTGAAGATCCAGGCGATCTCCAAGGACCAGCAGACCACCTTCCTGACCGCCTCCCAGCAGGGCAGCGGCCCGGACGTGATGGTCGGCGCGCACGACTGGATCGGCAACCTGGTGCAGAACGGCGCGGTCGACCCGGTGCAGCTCTCCGACGAGCAGAAGACCGGCCTGCAGGCCGGCGCGCTCAAGGCGGTCACCTTCAACGGCCAGACGTACGGCGTCCCGTACGCCACCGAGAACCTCGGCCTGATCCGCAACACCGACCTGGCCCCGGCCGCCCCGGCCACCATCGAGGACCTGGTCGCGACCGGCAAGAAGCTGAAGGCGCAGAAGAAGGTCTCGGAGATCCTCTGCCTGCAGGCCGGGCAGAACGGCGACGCCTACCACGCCTACCCGCTGTACGCCTCGGCCGGCGGCTACCTGTTCGGTACCACCGCGAGCGGCGACTACGACGCCAAGGACCTGGGTGTCGGCAAGGCGGGCTCGATCGCCGCGTTCGAGAAGCTGCGCGCGCTCGGCGAGAAGGGTGACGGCGCCCTGAAGCGCTCGATCACCTCGGACAACTCGATCGCCACGTTCACCGGCAAGAAGTGCGCCTTCCTGGTCTCCGGCCCGTGGGCGACCGCGGACGTCAAGAAGGCGAACATCACGTACGACATCTCCCCGGTCCCGGGCTTCTCCGGCGGCAAGGAGGCCACGCCGTTCCTCGGGGTGCAGACCTTCTACGTCGCGTCCAAGGGCAAGAACAAGGCCCTCGCCCAGGAGTTCGTCACCAACTACGTGACCACCCCGGAGCTGGCCGTCGCGCTGTACAACGCCGAGCCCCGGCCGCCCGCGCTGACCGCCGCGCTGGACCAGGTCAAGGCGCAGGACCCGGACCTGGTCAAGTGGACCGAGGCCGGTAAGAACGCCATCCCGCTGCCGGCGATCCCCGCGATGGCCGCCATCTGGGAGCCGTTCGGCAAGGCCGAGGCCGCCGTCATCGGTGGCGCCGACGCCACGAAGACCGTCGAAGCCGCCGCCAAGACGATCTCGGCCCAGATCAAGTAATGACGACGCAGCTCGGAGGGCCCGCCACGCGGGCCCTCCCCGCCCCTGAGAAGTTCCGCGAACGCAGCGAGTCCGCCGCCGGGCGGATCGTCAAGATCGTGCTGCTCGGCCTGCTCGTGGCCACCGCGATCTGGGCGGCCTTCCCACTGGCCGAGGGCCGGCACTGGATCGGCCTGGGCGTCCTGGCCGCCACCACCGCCGGACTGCTGTACCTGTACCTGACCCGCCGGCACATCCCGGCCAAGTACCTGGTCCCCGGCACCATCTTCCTGATCGTCTTCCAGATCTTCCCGGTGCTCTACACGGCCAGCACGGCGTTCACCAACTTCGGTGACGGCCACCGCGGCTCCAAGGCGGACGCGGTCACCGCCATCCAGACCGCGTCGGTCACCCGGGTCCCCGGTTCCACCGAGTACGCGCTGTCCATCGCCACCGCGGGGGACCCGGCCACCGGCGCGCTGGTCTTCCTGATCACCGACCCGACGAGCCGGGCGGTGTCGATCGGCGACGCCGGCGGCCTGCGCCCCGCCCCGGGCGGCGTGACCGTCAACAGCGCCGGCCGGGTCACCGCCGCGCCCGGCTACACCGTGCTCAACGCCGGTCAGGCCAGCGCGCGCAGCCGGGAGATCACCGACTTCGCGGTGCCGACCGCCGCGGGCGCGATCCGCTCGGCGGGGCTGTCCCGGGCGTACGAGGGCAAGGCCGTGCGTGCCTACGACGCGGCCACCGACAGCATCCGGGACACCGTCACCGGCCAGGTCTGGCGGGCCGACGACGAGCTCGGCGCGTTCGTGGCCGCCGACGGCGAGCGCCTCGCCCAGGGCTGGCGGGTCGGCGTCGGGTTCGCCAACTTCACCCGGGTGCTCACCGACGACACCATCTCCCGCGACTTCCTCCGTACGCTGATCTGGGACTTCGTCTTCGCGATCGGCTCCACCGGCGGCACCTTCCTGCTCGGCATGTTCTGCGCGATCGCGCTGCAGTCCACCCGGATGCGGTTCCGCGGCTTCTACCGGATCGTGATGGTGCTGCCGTACGCCATGCCGTCGTTCGCGATGCTGCTGGTCTGGCGGGACATGTTCAACACCGACTTCGGCTTGATCAACAACGTGCTCGGGACCGGCGTCGACTGGCTCGGCACCGGGCTGACCGCGCAGCTGGCGGTGCTGCTGGTGCAGCTCTGGCTCGGCTACCCGTACATGTTCCTGGTGACCACCGGCGCGCTGCAGGCGATCCCGGCCGAGCTGACCGACGCCACCCGGGTCGACGGCGCCGGCCCGTTCCAGTCGTTCCGCCAGGTCAAGCTGCCGCTGCTGCTGGTCGCGCTGACCCCGCTGCTGATCTCGTCGTTCGCGTTCAACTTCAACAACTTCAACGCGATCTACCTGACCACCGAGGGCGGCCCGTTCCCCGCCGACAACCCGAGCAACGGCGCGACCGACCTGCTCATCACGTACACGTACCGGCTCGCCTTCGGCGGCTCCGGCGCCCAGTACGGCTACGCCGCGGCCATCTCGATCTTCATCTTCCTGATCGTGGCCGTGGTCTCCGCGGTGAGCTTCCGGCGCACCCGGGCCCAGGAGGAGGTCTACTCGTGAGCAAGTGGTTCAGGCAGGTCGGCTGGCGGCACCTGGTCGCCGTGCTGGCCGTGCTCTTCTCGCTGGGGCCGATCGTCTTCGTGCTGTCCGCCGCGCTCAACCCGCTGGGCACGCTGTCGTCGAGCACGCTGATCCCGACCGGCGCCTCGCTGGACAACTTCACCCGGCTGCTCTCGGACACCGACTTCCCGTCCTGGTTCCTCAACTCGGTGCTGATCGCCGGGCTGGCGGCCGCGGCCTCGGTGTTCCTCTCCGCGCTGGCGGCGTTCGCGTTCAGCCGGCTGCGCTTCGCCGGCCGGCGTGTCGGTCTGCTGTCGCTGCTGCTGATCCAGATGTTCCCGCAGTTCCTGGCGGTGGTCGCGCTCTTTCTGATCTTCTCGCGGATGACCGACCTGTGGCCGGCGATCGGCTTCAACACCTCCGCCGGCATGATCCTGCTCTACCTGGGCGGCGCGCTCGGCGTGAACACCTGGCTGATGAAGGGCTTCTTCGACACGGTCCCGAAGGAGCTGGACGAGTCGGCGACCGTGGACGGCGCCTCGCACGCCGCGATCTTCTTCCGGATCCTGCTGCCGCTGGTCGCGCCGATCCTCGCGGTCAGCGGCCTGCTCGCCTTCATCGGCACGATCAACGAGTTCCTGCTGGCCAACATCTTCCTCACCGACGGTGGCTCGAAGACCCTCGCGGTCGGCCTGTACGGCCTGGTCCAGGGCTCGGAGCGGAACACCAACTTCGGCATCTTCTGCGCCGGCACGCTGCTGACCGCGATCCCGACCGTGGGCGTCTTCATGTACCTGCAGCGCTACATCGTGGAGGGCCTCAGCGCGGGCGCGGTGAAGGGATGAACCGGCTGCTCCGGCCGCACCACGACGGCTCCGAGGGGTACGTCTCGAACCCCGCGCCGGCCCTGGGCGAGACGGTGGCGGTCTTCGTCCGGGTGCCGGCCGGCACCCGCGTGTCGCGGGTGCACCTGCGCTGGATCCGCGACGGCGAGCCGGTCTTCACCTCGGCGGTGGTGGACCGGCACGACGGCGGCGGCCAGTGGTGGCGGGCCGAGATCGAGGTCCGCAATCCGGTCACGCCGTACCGGTTCCTGCTGCGCACCGCGGGTGGCGCGGTGCGCTGGCTGACCGGTTGCGGCGTGACCTCCCACGACGTCCCGGACGCGACCGACTTCCGGCTGGTCGCCTACGCCCCGGCGCCCGCCTGGGCGCGCGACGCGGTGGTCTACCAGATCTTCCCGGACCGGTTCGCGAGGTCCGCCGCCGCGCACGCGCGGCCCACGCCGGACTGGGCGGTGCGCTGCGGGTGGGACGAGCCGGTCGCGGCCGCCGGTCCGCTGCGCGGCGCCCAGCTGTACGGCGGGGACCTGGACGGCATCGCCGAGCACCTGGACCACGTCGCCGATCTCGGCGCGAACACCCTGTACCTGACCCCGTTCTTCCCGTCGCGCTCCAACCACCGCTACGACAGCAGCTCGTTCGACGTGGTCGATCCGCTGCTGGGCGGGGACGCGGCGCTGGCGCGGCTCGCCGACGCGGCGCACGCCCGGGGGATGCGGCTGGTCGGCGACCTGACCACCAACCACACCGGTGCCGCGCACCCGTGGTTCCCGGCCGAGCGCGACCTCTACTACTTCACCGCGGACGGCGGCTACGAGTCCTGGCTCGGCGTGCCCAGCCTGCCGAAACTCAACTGGGGCAGCGCCGAGCTGCGCCGCCGGTTCGCGCGGATCGCCCAGCGCTGGCTGACCGGCCCGTACGCCCTGGACGGCTGGCGCATCGACGTGGCGAACATGACCGGCCGTCGCGGCGCCGACGACTTCTCCCGGGAGGCGGCCGTGCTGCTGCGTCGCGCCGTCGGGCAGGTCCGCCCGGACGCGCTGCTGATCGGCGAGCACGCCCACGACGCCACCGCCGACCTGGACCGCGACGGCTGGCAGGGCACGATGAACTACGCCGGCTTCACCCGGCCGGTGTGGAGCTGGCTGCGCGCCGCGGTGCTGCCGTTCGACGACTTCCTCGGCGTGCCCGGCGAGATCCCGGAGCGGGACGCCGGGGCCCTGGTGGCGACGATGAGCGCGTTCGCGGCGCAGATGTCCTGGCGGTCCTGGACCGCCTCGTGGCAGCTCCTCAGCTCGCACGACACCCCGCGGATCCGGTCGGTAGTCGGCGACGCGGCCCGCCACGAGGTGGCCGCCGGCCTGCTCGGCACGCTGCCCGGCACCCCGATGATCTTCGCGGGTGACGAGCTGGGTCTGACCGGGGTCAACGGCGAGCACTCCCGTACCCCGATGCCGTGGAACCGGCCGGAGACCTGGGACCGCCGCACCCACGACACCTACCGCGAGATCCTCGCGCTGCGCCGGGCGACGCCCGCGCTGCGCGCCGGCGGCCTGCGCTGGGCACACGCCGCCGGGGACACCCTCGCCTTCCTGCGCGAGAGCCGGGACGACGCGGTGCTGGTGGTGGCGCGGCGGGCGGGCGGCGAACCGCTGCGGCTGACCGGGCTGCCCACCGGCATCGACGGGACCAACCTGTACGGCGGCGCCGACGCGCTGAAGGTCGGCCCGGACGGATGTATCGAAATCAATGGAGACGGGCCTACCTTCCAGGTGTGGTCCGTTCGCCAGCGCCAATAGATCTCCACCGAATCGGAAGGGTGCATAGTGGCATCGAGTAAATCGCGGTTGACGACCGCGCTGCTCAGCCTTCTCCTACCGTTGATCGCGATCCCGGCGGCCGAGGCCTCGGCCGCTCCCGCCGAGCCCGGCGCGGCGGTCATCGCCCACTGGGGCTCCGACCGGCCCGCGAGCAACGAGCAGTACTACTTCGTCCTGCCGGACCGGTTCGCCAACGGCGACCGGTCCAACGACCGGGGCGGCCTGACCGGGGACCGGATGGCCACCGGGTACGACCCCGCCGACAAGGGCTTCTACCACGGCGGCGACCTGCAGGGCGTGATCGACAAGCTGGACTACATCCAGGGGCTCGGCACGACCGCGATCTGGCTCGCCCCGGTCTTCAAGAACCGTCCCGTGCAGGGCGCCGGCGCCGACATCTCGGCCGGCTACCACGGGTACTGGATCACCGACTTCACCCGGGTGGACCCGCACTTCGGCACCAACGCGGACCTCAAGAGGCTGGTCAAGCTCGCGCACCGGCGGGGCATGAAGATCTACCTGGACATCATCGTCAACCACACCGCTGACGTGATCAAGTACAGCGAGGACAAGTACACGTACGTCGACAAGACGGCCTCGCCCTACACCGACAGCGCGGGCCGGCCGTTCGAGGACCGCAACTACGCCACCGGGCGCAACGGGTTCCCGCGGGTCGACGCGAGCTCGTTCCCGTACACGCCGACGGTCGGCGCCGCGGACCGCGACGTCAAGGTCCCGGCCTGGCTCAACGACGTGACGATGTACCACAACCGCGGCGACTCGACGTTCTCCGGCGAGAACAGCGAGTACGGCGACTTCTACGGCCTCGACGACCTGTGGACCGAGCGGCCCGAGGTGGTCCGCGGGATGACGAAGATCTACGCCGACTGGATCACGAGCACCGGCATCGACGGCTACCGCCTGGACACCGTCAAGCACACCGACATGGACTTCTGGCCGCAGTTCGCCGCCGGGATCCGCAAGGCCGGCGGTCCGGACTTCTTCATGTTCGGCGAGGTGTACAGCGCCGACCAGGAGATCGAGTCGTCCTACGTGCGCCAGGGCGGCCTCCCGGCCACCCTGGACTTCTCTTTCCAGGAGGCGGCGAAGGGCTTCGTCACCGGCGCGAGCGCCGCCACCGCGCTCGCCGACGTGTACGCCCGCGACGACCTGTACACCGCGCGCGACACCGGCGCGGACCGGCTGCCGACCTTCCTCGGCAACCACGACATGGGCCGGATCGGCTCGTTCATCGCCGCCGCCGCGAGCGCCGACACCCGGCTCAAGCGCGACCAGCTGGCGCACGAGCTGATGTTCCTGACCCGCGGCCAGCCGGTCGTCTACTCCGGCGACGAGCAGGGCTTCACCGGGCCGGGCGGCGACAAGGACGCCCGCCAGGACCTGTTCGCCAGCAAGAGCGCGGACTACCTGGACGACGACCTGATCGGCACCGACCGTACCCACGCGGTCGACAACTACGACACCGGGCATCCGCTCTACCGGGCCATCGCCTCGCTCGCCAAGCTGCGCAGGGCCCACCCGGCTCTGGTGAACGGCGTGCAGCTGACCCGGTACGCGGCACAGGGCCAGGGCGTCTTCGCGGTCTCCCGGATCGACCGGGCGAAGCGCGACGAGTACGTGGTCGCCGCGAACAACGCCACCACCACGCAGACCGTCAGCTTCGCCACCTCCTCGCCGGGCGCCACCTTCACCGGCCTGTACGGCGGGGCGGCCCCGGTCACCGCGGATTCCGGCGGCCGGATCACGGTGACCGTGCCGGCGCTGTCGACCGTCGTACTCAGGTCGGGCTCGCACCTGCCCGCGTCGGCCGCCGCGCCCACCGTAAGCCTGCGCACGCCGCAGGCGGGCGCCCAGGTCGCCACCCGGACCGAACTGGTCGCCGAGACCACCGGCGACCCGCTCGCCACGGTCACCTTCGCGGCGCAGGTCGCGGGCGGCGAGTGGAAGCTGCTCGGCACCGCCGGCCGGGCGCCCTACCGGATCCACCACGACCTGACCGGGCTGGCCGGCGGCACGCCGGTGAGGTACAAGGCGGTGGTCCGCGACAGCCGGGGGCGGCTCGCGTCGTCCTCGACGAGCATCACCGTCGGCACCCCGGCCGCCCCGTCAAGCGTGGACTACGCGATCGTGCACTACCAGCGCCCGGCCGGCGGCTACGCCGACCAGGGCCTCTACACCTGGGGTGACGTCGACGCGTCGATGTCCACCACGTGGCCGGCCGGTCAGCCGTTCGCCGGTGAGGACTCCTACGGGCGGTTCGCCTACGTCAAGCTGGCGCCGAACGCCAGGAACGTCGGTTTCATCGTGGTCGGCAAGGACGGGACGAAGGACACCGACGCGGACCGGTCGCTGGACCCGGGCAAGACGCCGGAGGTGTGGCTGAAGCAGGGCGACCCCGCGGTGTACCCGTCCCGGCAGGCCGCGACCGGCGAGCCCGACCCCGCCCCGGACCGATCCGAAGCGGTCATCCACTGGCGCCGGGCGGACGGCAACTACGACGGCTGGGGCCTGCACGTCTGGGACGGCGCCGCCACCGGCACCGACTGGGGCAGTCCGCTGAAGCCGGCCCGGATCGACTCGTTCGGCGCGGTCTTCGAGGTGCCGCTGGCGGACGGGGCGGCCGGACTGAGCTACATCATCCACAACGGCGACGCCAAGGACCTGCCCACCGACCAGCGCCTGACCCTCGCCGACACCGGCCCCGAGATCTGGTTGCTCGCCGGGCAGGAGAAGCGGCTGCTGCCGCTGGTCAGGAGCGCCGGCGCGACCGGCTCGACCGATGTGTCCAAGGCGTCGGCGGTCTGGCTGGACCGCTCGACGATCGCCTGGAAGACCGGCACCGGCAGCACGCTGCAGCAGGTCGGCGCGGGCACCGACGGCAAGGTCTACGACCTGGTCCACTCGGCGACCGGCGGGATCGGGGTCGCCGACGGCGAGCTGACCGGCTCCTATGCCAGCGTCCGGCTCACCCCCCGGCGCACCGGCCTGACCGAGGCGCAGCGTGCCCGGTTCCCGCACCTCTGGCAGTACGGAGCGTTCCGGCTGGGCGCCGCGGACCTCGCCCGGATCCTGCGCGGCCAGGTGGTGGTCACCGAGCGTGACGCGGCCGGCAAGCTGCTGGCCGCCACCGGGGTGCAGACCGCGGGCGTCCTCGACGATCTCTATGCGGGGGCCACCGGCGCCACCCTCGGCCCGGCCTTCTCCGGCGGCCGGGTCTCGGCCGCCGTCTGGGCGCCCACCGCGCAGGACGTCCAGCTGGAACTGCACGGCGGCGGCACGCCGGTGCTGACGCCGATGACCCGCGACGACCGGACCGGTGTCTGGTCGGTCCGCGGGCCCGGAAGCTGGTACGGCAAGTACTACCGGTTCCGGGTCACCGCGTGGCAGCCGGCCGCGCGGAAGGTCGTCACCGCCTCGGTGACCGACCCGTACTCGGTGGCGCTGTCCACCGATTCCACGCTGAGCCGGTTCCTCGACCTCAGCGACCCGGCGCTCGCCCCGGCCGGCTGGGACAGCCTGCGGAAGCCGGCCGCCACCGCGCCCGCGAAGATCCAGATCCAGGAGCTCTCGGTACGGGACTTCTCCATCGCCGACAGCTCGGTGCCGGCCGCCCGGCGGGGCACCTACGCCGCGTTCGCCGCGCCGGGCTCGGCCGGGATGACACAGCTGGCCCGGGTCGCCGCGGCCGGTGTCACGCACCTGCACCTGCTGCCGGTGTTCGACTTCGCGACCATCCCGGAGAGCCGGGCCGACCAGGCGCAGCCGGCCTGTGACCTGGCCGCGCTGCCGCCCGACTCCGACCAGCAGCAGGCCTGCCTGGCGAAGGTGGCCGCCACCGACGGCTACAACTGGGGTTACGACCCGCTGCACTACACCGTCCCGGAGGGCGGCTACGCCGTCGACCCGGGCAAGCGCACCCGGGAGTTCCGCGACATGGTCGCCGGGATCAACAACGCCGGTCTGCGCGTGGTGATGGACGTCGTCTACAACCACACCTCGGCGGCCGGCGTGGACGCCACGTCGGTGCTGGACCAGATCGTGCCCGGCTACTACCAGCGGCTGCTCGCCGACGGCACGGTGGCGAACTCCACCTGCTGCGCCAACACCGCGCCGGAGAACGCGATGATGGGCAAGCTGGTCGTCGACTCGATCGTCACCTGGGCCCGGCAGTACAAGGTGGACGGCTTCCGGTTCGACCTGATGGGCCACCACCCGAAGGCGAACATCCTGGCCGTGCGGAGGGCGCTGGACCGGCTCACCCTCGCCCGGGACGGCGTGGACGGCAAGAACATCTACGTCTACGGCGAGGGCTGGAACTTCGGCGAGGTGGCCGACGGCGCCCGTTTCGTCCAGGCCACCCAGGCGAACATGGCCGGCACCGGGATCGGCACGTTCAACGACCGGCTGCGCGACGCGGTCCGCGGTGGCGGCCCGTTCGACGAGAACCCGCGGATCCAGGGCTTCGCCTCCGGTCTGGCGGACCAGCCGAACGGCGACCCGGTCAACGGCACGGCGGCCGAGCGCACGGCCCGGCTGCGGCACCAGCAGGACCTGATCAAGGTCGGCCTGACCGGGAACCTCGCCGGGTACCGGTTCACCGACGCCTCCGGCCGGGTGGTCACCGGCCGTGACGTCGACTACAACGGCGCGCCGGCCGGTTACACCGCCGCGCCGGCCGAGGCGGTCACCTACGTCGACGCGCACGACAACGAGATCCTGTACGACGCGCTCGCGTACAAGCTGCCGCAGGCCACCCCGGCCGCCGACCGGGCCCGGATGCAGTCGGTGGCGCTGGCCACCACCGTGCTCGGGCAGGGTGTCGGGTTCGTGACCGCCGGCAGCGAGCGGCTGCGCTCCAAGTCGCTGGACCGCAACTCGTTCAACTCGGGGGACTGGTTCAACGCGATCGAGTGGGACTGCACGAAGGGCAACGGCTTCGGCCGGGGCCTGCCGCCGGCGGCCGACAACGAGTCGAAGTGGCCGTACGCCCGGCCGCTGCTCGCCGACGCCACGCTGAAGCCGGACTGCGCGGCGATCGAGCTGGCCGACGCCCGCTACCGGGAGCTGCTGCGGATCCGGGCGTCGTCGCCGGTGTTCGGCCTGGCCACCGCGAAGCAGGTGCAGGACCGGCTGGCCTTCCCGCTGTCCGGCCGTGCCGAGACGCCCGGCGTGCTGACCATGACGCTGGACGCCCGAGGGCTGGACAGCCGGTGGAAGTCGATCACCGTGGTGTTCAACGCCACCGCGGCCACCGCCACCCAGCGGGTGCCCGCGCTGGCCGGTCGCCGGATCACGCTGCACCCGGTGCAGCGGGGCTCGGCGGACCCGGTGGCGCGGACCGCGTCGTACGCCCCGGCGACCGGCACGTTCACCGTGCCGGCGCGTACCGTCGCGGTGTTCGTGCAGAGCTGACCTTCCCCGATCTCGGCCCCGCTCACCCGATCAGCCCGGGTGGGCGGGGCCGGCTCGTGCGCGCGGGGCGGATCTCAGCCCGGCCGCGGCGCCCGGCGGACATCCGGCCCCGTTGCCCTCGTCGTGGTGGACGACCGTGCCGACGTTCTCCGGCAGGGCGTCGCCCGGGATGTCCTTGCCGTAGTCGGCGGCGACGATGTCGCGGTGCGGGGTGTCGTGCAGGCGGTTGACGTGGTTCGCCAGCGAGGACGGGCTGTGGTGGAACGGATCGGCCCGGGTGGGCCGGACTGAGCCCGCCGGTCAGACGGCGACGGTCTCCCGCTCGGCGGCCTCGGCGGGCGTGCCACCGGCCGGCGGCCTGCGGAGCCGGCCGGCCACGCCGAGCGCGACCGCGACCAGCGCCGCGGCGCCGGTCACCGCGCCCACCAGCGGGGTGGGGACGTCGAATAGCTTCAGCGAGCTGGCCAGCAGCACGATGATCAGCGCGGCCCGGACCAGGCCGCCCGGCGCCCGCGAGGAGATCCGGGAGCCGATCAGCACGCCCGGGATGGAGCCGAGGACCACCGCGCCGGCGATGTCCAGCTGCAGGTCGCCGAAGAGCGCGTGGCCCAGGGCGGCCGCGGTGACCAGTGGGATGGCCTGCACCAGGTCGGTGCCGACCAGGTCGTTGGCGCGCAGTTTCGGGTAGACCGCGAGCAGCGCCACGATGATCAGCGAGCCGGAGCCGACCGAGGTGAGCCCGACCACCAGCCCGCCCATGATGCCGATCAGAATGGTAGGGATCGGCTTGACGGTGATCTCGGCCGCCGGCCCGTCGCCGTTGCGCCGGCTGGTCCACGCCTTGAGGATCATGCCGCCGGCGGCCAGCAGCAGGGCCGCGCCGAGTGCGATCTTCACCATGTGCTGCACGTCGGCGTCGTCGCCGAGCAGGCGCAGCAGCAGGACGCCGAGGAAGGCGCTGGGGATGCTGCCGGCACACAGCCAGCCGACCAGCTTCCAGTTCACCGTGCCGCGCCGGGCGTGCACCGCGCCGCCGAACGGCTTCATCACCGCGCTCGCCGCGAGGTCGCTGGAGATCGCGGCCACCGGGTTGACATGGAAGAGCAGCACCAGGATCGGTGTCATCAGGGCGCCGCCGCCCATGCCGGTCAGGCCGACGACGACACCGACGCCGAGCCCGGCGAGGGCCATGGTGAGATCCATGGCCGGAAGTGTGCTCGACGATCACCCACCTTGTCTACTAAATCAGTTGAGATTGTCGACTTTCCCGGGAGCTGGGACAACCGAACGGGGGATCAGCCGGTGAACGACTCCCAGTCCAGGCCGAGCTTGCGCAGCCGGCGCAGCAGGGCAGGGTGCCGGACACCGACGTACATCTCGAGCCAGTCCGCCTCGTCCGCGCCGAGCAGGACCACCGTGCCCGGCCCGGCGTAGCACCGGGAGAACAGCGACGGCCACCGCATCGGCCGCAGCGGCACCCGGCGCAGCGGGGCGACCACCCGCCGGGCCTGCGCCCGGTCGACGAACGCCATCCCGCCGAGCGGCCCGTCCATCGCCGCCCGGGCCAGGGTGGAGTGCAGCAGGAAGCCGCACAGCCGGTCACGCTCCGGCAGCAGCCGGTCACCGAGCCCGTCGTAGTAGACCCGGGGGTCGTCGCCGTCCGGCTCCCTCAGCAACGTGAACACACCGTCGCCCTCGTGCCCGAAGGGGATCAGGCCGTCCGGGCGCGCGGGCGCCGGCTCCGGCAGGATCCGGCTGGACCGGCCGTACACCTCGGGCCGTCCGGCGGCGGCCCGGTGGAAGGCCCGCAGCGCGGTGGGCAGCTCCGCGGCGAGCGGCGGCGGGCCGGGCGCCGGAACCTCGGCGAACCAGCCCGCGACGAACCGCTCCATCGCGCCGATCGGGTCGGACGGGACCCGGTCCAGCCAGTCCACCCCGGGCGTGACCCGGCCGAGCAGCTCCGGCGGGATCGGCGCCTCGAAGCGCAGCCGGATGTCATGCAGCGCGCCGCGACGGTAGCCCAGCTCGGTGGCGCGCGGCACGCCGAGCGTCAGGCAGCCCCCCGGCAGCCGGGCGAACGCGTGCACCGCCGGGCGCAGCATCCCGGCCAGTCGCTCCTCGACCAGCCGGGGGAACGGCCCGGGCAGGATCATCTCGGTGGTGTCCTCGGAACGGCCGATCACCACCACGGCGTCCCGGCCCACCGCGTAGGCGGCGTCCGCCCCGGTCAGCAGCGTCGCCCCCGGGCCGGCCAGCGCGAGCGCCTCGGGTTCGGCGATCACCGACCAGAGTTCGATCTCCACCGCCACACGGTAGACGCCGGGCAGCCGCGCGGTGTGCCCGTGACGCAGCCCTCATGCCGGACGGCGCCGTCTTATCGTGCTGTTGGCCGCCCGTACACATGTTCCGGGTAGACCGGAGGGCATGGGCGAAGTGCGCTGCGTGATCCACCGTGACCCGGACAAGACCGGGCCCGCCGTCTTCCTTCACCTGGACGGCAGTTTCGATCGCAGGTCCGGTGCCGGTCTGCGCCGCGAGCTGCGGCAGGCCTTCGACCGGGCGCGCGGCGCCCGGGTGGTGGTCGACATGGCCGGTGTGGATCTGATCGGCAGCGAGTGCATCGAGGTCCTGCTGGTCGGTTACACCCGGGCGCTGCGCAGCGGCCACGGCTACCAGGTGGTCAACGCCCGCGGGCACGTCCGCCAGGCGCTGGAGGCCACCGGGCTGTGCCCGCGCAGCGACGACCGGCTCTACGCCCCGGCCGCCGAGGACGCCATCGAGGCGGCTCTCGCCGAGCTCGGCTGAGCGGCGCCGGACGTCGTCGAGGCGGGCTCTCGCCGAGCTCGGCCGCGCGGCTGACGGGGACGCCGATCGAGGCGGCTCTCGCCGGGCGCGGCCGAGAGGCGCCGGGAGCCGGCCGGGCCGCGCTGAGGCTACCGGCGAGTTAACTTCCGGACCGGTCGGTGAAGGCCGGTCGAACATCCGACTCAACGCATTCATGCGGCTCGCTGCCTCTGCTAGAGAGAACCGCATGACTGTCCTTCCTCGCGCCGCGGTCGGCCGCCGTACCGTCCTGCTCGCCGGCCTGTCCGCCGGCGCCGGCGCGGTCGCCGCCGCGCTTCCCTCGGCCGCCTCGGCGGCCGACACGTTCTTCCAGCACGGCGTCGCCTCCGGTGATCCGCTGCCGGGTGGCATCCTGCTGTGGACCCGGGTCACCCCGACCCCCGAGTCGGCGCCCGGCTCCGGCGCCGGCCCGCGGGTCGATGTCGCCTGGCAGGTCGCCACCGACGCCGGATTCGGCGCCGTCGTGCAGTCCGGCACGGTCACCACCGGACCGGAGCGCGACCACACCGTCAAGGTGGACGTCACCGGTCTGAGCCCGGCCACCACGTACTGGTACCGCTTCGGACATCACGGCAACTGGTCGCCGGCCGGCCGGACGATGACCGCCCCGGCCGCGAGCGACGCCGTGGCCCGGCTGCGGGCCGGTGTGGTCAGCTGCGCCAACTGGGAGGCCGGTTACTTCGCGGCGTACCGGCACCTGGCCGAGCGGGGCGACCTCAACCTGGTCGTGCACCTCGGCGACTACATCTACGAGTACGCCACCGGCGACTTCACCGCCGGCGGCGCCGTGGTCCGCCGGACCGCCCCCGAGCACGAGACGCTGACCCTGGCCGACTACCGGATCCGGCACGCGCTCTACAAGACCGACCCGGACCTGCGCGCGCTGCACGCCTCCGTCCCGTGGATCATCACGTGGGACGACCACGAGGTGGCCAACGACATGTGGAGCGGCGGCGCGGAGAACCACACCCCGGGCGCCGAGGGCGACTTCGCGGCGCGGGTGGCGGCGTCCCGGCAGGCGTACGCGGAGTGGATGCCGGTCCGGCTGACCGCGGACGGCAACATCTACCGGCGGCTGCGCTACGGCGACCTGTTCGAGCTGTCCATGCTCGACCTGCGGACCTACCGCTCGGAGCAGGCGGACGGCACGGACGTGGACGACCCGGGCCGGACGATCACCGGCGCGAGCCAGATGTCCTGGTTGACCGAGGGCCTGGTCGGCTCCACGGCGATCTGGAAGATCGTCGGCAACCCGGTGATGATCTCCCGTCTCGACGTCGCAGCCCTGCCGGCCTGGCTGCTCGGCCCGCTCGGCAAGCTGATCGGCGTCCCGCAGAACGGCCTGATCCTCAACGCCGACCAGTGGGACGGCTACAACGCCGACCGGGAGCGCCTGGTCGACACGCTGCGCGCGCACGGCACCCGGGACGTCGTGTTCCTCACCGGCGACATCCACACCTCCTGGGCCAACGAGCTGACCACCAGGGACACCGGCACCACCGACCCGGCCGCCGCCGAGTTCGTCGTCCCGTCGGTGACCAGCGACAACATCAACGACTTCCTGGGCACCAGCGCGGGCGGCCCGCTCAGCGTGCTCGCCGCCTCGCTGATCCGGGCGACCAACCCGCACGTCAGGTGGGTGGAGACCGACGGGCACGGCTTCGGGGTGCTCGAGGTGACCCGGTCGCGCTGCCGGATGGACTGGTACCACCTGGCCGACCGCACCCGCAAGGACTCCGGCGCGCGGTGGGTCCAGGGCTGGTCGGTGGGGCGCGGCTCCTCGAAGATCCGCAGGGAGTCCGCTCCGGCGGCGTGACCGTGGGCACCGGGCAGGCGGCGCGGTCCGGGAAGCCGCGCCGCCGCTGCCCTCGCCGGGGCCGGTCAGTCCGCGTGCTCGGTGGCGCGCGCCGCGCACAGGAACGTGCCACCGACCGCGAACGCCCCCAGCACGGACAACGAGATCTGCTGCTCGTGGTCGAGCTGGCGGTCGTACTCCGCCGCGGTGACCGCGGTGACCCGGTCGTGGTCGACGAGGACGTACTGTCCGTCCCGGACCTGCGGGTTGCCCTTCAGCGCGATGAACGCCAGCACGATGGCCAGCCAGAAGCCGAAGAAGGCGGCTCCGGCGACGATCGCCGCCCAGGTCGGCACGTGGGGCGGCACCCAGGACGCGAGGCTCCACAGCCGCAGGGGCCGCCGGGTGCGGTAGGCGCGCCGGTTCGCGAGGATGCCGGCCGCGAAACCGGGCACGGTCAGCAGCGCCGCGACGCCCACCCCGACCGCCTGGGGGACCGGACGGTGGCCCAGGGCGAGGGTGACCACCAGGACGGCCGACCACAGCACCCCGGCCCCGCACAGCACGCTGTACCAGAGCAGCCCTCGACGCGACATCATCACCGCAGACGCTAGTGCCCGGGCGCGGGCCGCGCGGAGGTTTCACGTTACGTCAGCGCACCCGTAGCGGCAGCTCGAAGGTCTCGCCCCGGACCAGCGGGTGCACCCGTTCCCGGCGGCGGACCAGGTACTCGCTGAGCGGCGACTTCATCACCCGGTAGTCGTCGTAGTGGATCGGCAGCGCGATCCTGGGGTTGATCAGCTCGGTCAGCGCGGCGCCCTGACGGCCGTCCATGGTCACCAGCAGGCCGAGGATGCGGGTCCCGCCCAGGTGGATCAGCATCGCGTCGATCTCGCCGCAGCGCTGCTTGATCTCGCCGAGGAACGGCCGGTACAGCGTGTCGCCGGTGATGTAGAGGCGCACCAGCGGCTGGCCGTCCTGCTCCCACTCCACCAGGGAGCCCATCACGTCCGGCAGCAGCCGGTCGACGAGGCCGGGGCCGTGCCGGCCGGGCAGCGCGGTGATCCGCAGCGTCTGTCCGGCCCGGTGCCACTGGTGGGCGTCCCACACCGGCAGGCCGCGTACCCCGGACCATTGTTTGCGCAGCCGCCGTTCGGCCTGCGGGGTGGTCAGCATCGGCAGGTCGCGGGGAACGGTCCGGCGCGCCGCCCGGTCGAAGTGGTCGCCGTGCAGGTGCGACAGCAGCACCGCGTCGAGCGGCGGCAGGTCCGGATAGGTCATGGCCGGATCGGTGAGTCGCCGGGTCCACATGCCGTAGCCGAGGTGGACGCGGCTGCCGGCGCGACCGAAGGCGGGATCGGTGAGCAGTGTGAAGTCGCCCAGCCGCAGCAGGGTCGTGGCGTTGCCGACGAAGGTGACGGTGGCAGTCGGTGTCATTGCAGGCGGCTACCCGTGCCCGGGCGGCCGAAACTCTGCTAACCTGGTCCGTTGTCATGTCGATAGAGACATGAAGGCCGACTGAACCACTATCAGAATAGGTCTTGGAGGCACGGGTGTCAAGTCTGTCAACTCTCGCCGAGGAACAATCCCACCTGAGCGTGATCTACGGCCGCCTCGACGAGCTGCGGGCACAGGTGCGTGACCGGCTCGCCGAGGCCCGGCGGCGCGGCGGCGGCACGCCCGAGGCGCGTTCGCAGCGCGACGCCGCCGTGCACGCGCACGCCGACCGCCTAGCCCGGTACGACGCGGTCGAGCACGGCCTCTGCTTCGGCCGGCTCGACATGCGCGACGGCGAGCGGCTGCACATCGGGCGGATCGGCATCCACGACACCGACCGCCCGCTCCTTCTCGACTGGCGCGCCCCGGCCGCCCGCCCGTTCTACGTGGCCACCGCGGTCACCCCGCACGGCGTGACGCTGCGCCGCCACATCCGGACCCGGGGGCGGGCCGTCGTCGAGCTGGACGACGAGATCCTCGACCTGGACGCGGCCGCCACCGCCGGCGACCGCACGCTGACCGGTGAGGCCGCGCTGCTGTCCGCGCTCACCGCCGGTCGTACCGGACGGATGCGCGACATCGTCGAGACCATCCAGGCCGAGCAGGACCGGGTGATCCGCGCCGAACCGGGTGGCGTGCTGGTCGTCCAGGGCGGCCCGGGTACCGGCAAGACCGCGGTCGCGCTGCACCGTGCCGCCTACCTGCTGTACACGTACCGGGAGCAGTTGTCCGCCCGCGGCGTCCTGATCGTCGGCCCGAACGCCACCTTCCTGCGGTACATCTCGCAGGTCCTGCCGTCGCTCGCGGAGACCGGTGTCCTGCTCGCCACCCCGGGCGACCTGTACCCCGGGATCACCGCGCGCCGGTCCGAGCCGGCGCCGGTCGCGGAGATCAAGGGCCGGGCGGTGATGGTCGAGTTCCTGGCGGCGGCCGTCCGCGACCGGCAGCGGGTGCCCGCCGAGCCGTGGGAGATCGACGTCGACGGGCACCCGCTGCGCCTGACCGCCGCCGACTGCGAGCCGTCCCGCGACCGGGCCCGGGCCTCCGGGCTGCGCCACAACGCGGCCCGCCCGATCTTCGTCACCGGCGTCCTGGACGTGCTCGCCGCGCAGGTCGCCGACCGGATCGGCGCCGACCCGTTCTGGGACGACCCGCTCGGCGCCGACGACGCCCTGGCCACGCCGAACCTGCTCGACGAGTCCGACCGGGCCGACATCCGTGCCGACCTCGCCGCGAACCCGGTGGTCCGGGCCGCGATCGACGAACTGTGGCCGCAGCTCACCCCGGCCGGGCTGCTCACCGATCTGTACGCCGCCCGGACCGCCCTCGCCCGCGCGGCGCGCACCGGCGCCACCCCGCTGCTGACCGCGGCGGAGTGCGAGCTGCTGCACCGCGCGCCGGGCGGCGGATGGTCGCCGGCCGACGTGCCGCTGCTCGACGAGGCGGCCGAACTGCTCGGCGAGGACGACCGCGCGGCGCGCGCCGCGGCCGCCCGGGAACGGGCCCGACGTCTGGCGTACGCGCAGGGCGTCCTGGACATCACGGCCGGCTCCAAGTCGTACGAGCTGGAGGACGACGACGAGGCCGCGATCCCGAACATCGCTGACGTGATGGAGGCCGACATGCTCGCGGAGCGCCTGGCCGAGCGGGAGGTCCGCTCGGCCGCCGAACGGGCCGCCACCGACCGGGAGTGGGTCTTCGGCCACGTGATCGTCGACGAGGCGCAGGAACTGTCCCCGATGGCCTGGCGCCTGCTGATGCGCCGCTGCCCGAGCCGCTCGATGACCCTGGTCGGCGATCTCGCCCAGACCGGCGCGCTCGGCGCCCCGTCGAGCTGGTCCCAGGTGCTCTCGCCCTACGTCGCCGAGCGCTGGCGGCTGGCCGAGCTCACGGTCAGCTACCGCACCCCCGCCGAGATCATGGAGTACACCCGCCGGCTGCTGTCCACCGCCGACCCGGCGATCGTCCCGCCCCAGCCGGTGCGCTCCGCGGGCGTCGAGCCCTGGGAGGCGACCGGCGCCCTGTCTGAGCTGGTGGCGCGGGTGACGTACGAAATCGACGCGCTCGGTGACGGCCGCCTGGCGGTGATCGCGCCGGCCGGCCGGCAGGCGGCCCTGGCCGCCGCCCTGCCCGCGCTGACCACCGGCCCGTCCCCGGACCTGGAGGACCGCGCGGTCCTGCTCACCGTGGCCCAGGCCAAGGGCCTGGAATTCGACACCGTCGTGGTCGTCGATCCGGAACGGGTCCGGACCGGCTCCCCGCGCGGCGCCAACGACCTGTACGTCGCCCTGACCCGGCCCACCCGGCGCCTCGGCGTCTTCACCCTGCTGCCGGACTGAGGCGTGCCGGCGCGGCCCCGCCGGGTGACCGGGGCCCGTGGAACGACCGGAGTGTCCCGTTCTATGGTGGACCGATGGCGTCGATCAAGCAGTTTCAGGTCACGTTCGACTGCGCGGATCCCGAGCGCGTCGCCCGCTTCTGGTGCGAGGTCCTGGGGTACGTCGTACCGCCACCCCCGAAGGGCTTCGCCAGCTGGGAGGAGTTCAACCGCGGGCTGCCGGCGGAGCAGCAGGGTTCCGCGTTCGCCTGCGTGGACCCCTCGGGCGTCGGCCCGCGGCTGTTCTTCCAGCGCGTCCCCGAGGGCAAGGTCGTCAAGAACCGGGTGCATCTCGACGTGCGGGTCGGCACCGGACTGGTCGGCGCCGAGCGGCTGGCCGTGCTGGAGGCCGAATGCGCGCGGCTGGTCGCGCTCGGCGCGGTGCGGGAGAGGCTGCTGCTGGCCGACGAGTACAACGAGTCGTGCATCGTGATGCGGGACGTCGAGGGCAACGAGTTCTGTCTCGACTGAGCGCCCGTCACCGCGCGCCCGCACCCGCGCCGCGTGGTGGCGCGCGCCCTCCCCGACTCGCCGGCGCGCGGCTCAGCGGCGCACGGCGCGCCGCTTCGGGGTGTGCCGCCGGTAGACGCTGACGGTCGGGTCGCCGGCGAGCCAGAACCGCCACGGCACGTCGTGGGCGGCGGTCACCCCGACGCGCGGCCCGGCCTCGATCGTGCCGGCCGCGCCGTCCGGCGGGCTGAGCGTCGCCGGGCCGGTGCCGTCCACGACCGAGGTGTCGTTGGCCGCCCGGTTCAGCTCCAGCACCTGCATCAGCTTGGCCGGGCCGGCGGCCAGATCGGCGTCCCGGCGCGCGGCGGGACGGCGGGAACGGGCGGTCTCCAGCCCGCCGACCACCTCACCGGCGCGCAGCAGGACGGCGGCGGCCCGGCCCGGCTCGCCGCAGACGATGTTCGCGCAGAAGTGCATGCCATAGATCTGGTAGACGTAGAGCCGCCCGGCCGGGCCGAACATCACCGCGTTGCGGTTGGTGACACCGCGGTGCGCATGGCTGGCCGGGTCCTCGCCCAGCCCGCTGTATGCCTCCACCTCGGTCAGTCGCACGGTCACGCCGTTCGCGGTGAGCCGCCACCCGAGCAACTGCCGGGCCGCCTGGTCCACCGCCTCGGCCGGGAGCTCCAGCCAGGAATACGTCATGGATCCAGCGAAACACGGCGCGTCCGGCCGGCTGACGCCGGGTTCGACTCGCGGGTCGGCTGCCAGCAGCGACCGGCCGGAAGTCCCACGGCTGCCGGGATCGCGCGCCCGGTGACAGGCATGTTACCGATCGGTATAGTTCGCCGCCTCGGGACGGCTGGGGAGCGATCGATGGCGCAGGCAGAGGAGCCGCGGGGCAACGCGGCGGACACCGGGACGGCCGAGCCGCAAGGAACCGGGCCGGAAGGGGCCGGGCCGGAAGGGGACGCCGCGGGCGGGGCGGTGCCGGGCGGCGGGCCGGGACGTGACGCCGCGGGCGGGGCTTCGATGGGCGGCGGGTCGGCGGCTGACGCCGCGGGCGGGGCTTCGACGGGCGGCGGGTCGGGCGGAGGTCGTACCGGGAAAATGTGGCGGACCTGGTCGCGCCGGGCCTGGGCGACCGCCGGCTGCGCCGCGCTGGTCCTGGCGATCCTCCTCGGCTGGGCCGTCAGCCGGGGCGGCGGGGGCGCCGTCGCGCCGGACGGCGCGTCGCGGACCGGCGACACCGGCTCGATCCTGCCGGCGGCGCCACCGACCGCGCAGGTCGCGCCGCAGGTCGCGGCGCGCCGGGTACGCGCCGCCGCGGACCTGGATGCGGTCTGCGCGAACAGCTACTTCCCGGCCGCGCCGCGGTGGCGCGGGCGGGCCCCGCACCCGGTGGTGATCAGCGTGCGGGACCGCCGGGACCTCGCGCAGCGCTCGGCCCGGACGCTCAACCCGCTGGCCTACGGCTCCTCGGCGGCGGCCCGGCGGGCCTGGGCCCCGGCCGCCACCAAGGCCCAGATCGTCGCCTGCCTGGATCTGATCGGCGGCGGGGCGACCCTCAGGAACTGCCGGACGGACGAGCCGAAGCGGCCGACACTTCCCCTCGAGGTGGGCCGCTACCGGCTGACCGTGTACGAGATCGCCACCCGCCGCAAGGTCGCCGAAACCACCCTGGAGGGCGCCGAGCGCTCCTGCCCGTGGGTGGTGCTGACCGGTTCCGACCCGACCCTGTACACCGCGGTCAGCGACCGTCAACTGGTCCGCGCGCTGCGCCGGCCGGTGACTCAGCCGGTGTCCGAATCGGTCCAGCCGAGGAAGCGTCAGTAGGAGGCCGGCGGGTGGGCCGCCGGCAGAGGTGGGCGGGCGGGTCATCGGCCTCGACGGCGTCCGGCCGGGCGAGTTCCACCCGGCCGCCCGGTGACCCTTATGAGTCGGTGAGCCGATCCTTAAAGAATTCTTTCCTCGGGTGATCTAGCCCGGCGGGTCGCGCATAGTCGTGGGGCGTCGTCCCCTGCCCGACTCACCGAGGTGAATATCCGTGTCGCTCTCCGCCGCCGCCCGTTTCCGGTACACGCTGGTGGCGGGCTCGACAGCCGTGGTCATCGGCACCGGCTTCACCGTGGCGGGACTCATCCAGCGGGCGTCAGCCGACCCCAGCCCCCGGTCGGCTGACGTCCCGCTCGCCGCCGCTGCCGCCCCCGGCAGCACCCCCGGCGACCTCGATCTGCTTCCCGCCGACGACCGGTCGTCCAGCCCGGTCGCCCCCGTGCCGTCGGCGACCAGGCCGTCGACCGCCACCCCGCGGCCGACGGCCAGCAAGCGGACGGCGACCGCGCCGGCGACCCGGAAACCCCGCGCCTCGGCGACGGCGAAGAGGGCGGAGACGGCGTCCGTGGCGTCCGTGGCGAAGGCCCCGGCCACCGCGGACGACATCCTGGACCTGGTGCTCGCGCACATCAACGAGGCCCGCGCCGACGAGGGGCTGGGCGCGTTGCGCCTGGACACCGAGCTGTCCCAGGCGGCCGCCCTGCACAACCAGCTGATGATCGACGGATGCGGCCTGTCGCACCAGTGCGACGGCGAGGGCGGCATCGGCGACCGCTTCAGCGCGCAGGGCGTGTCGTGGGGCTCGGCCGGCGAGAACATCGGGTACGGCTCCAGCGGCAGCAGCGCGGCCGACATGGTCAAGGCGGCGAACGGCCTGACCGACTCGATGCTCGCCGAGGTGCCGCCGAACGACGGGCACCGCAAGAACCTGCTGTCCACCAGCTTCACCCGGATCGGCCTCAGCGTGGTCCGCGACGACAAGGGCATCACCTGGATGACACAGGACTTCGTCGGCTGATCCGGTCGACACCCGGGCGGATGCGTGGCCGCGGGGCGGGTTCGCGTCTGCGCGGTGGGTTCGCGCCTGCGCCGCGGGATAACGCCTACGCCGCGGGATAACGCCTGCGCCGCGGGACAGCGCCCCGCCCACCGGCCGGGCTAATCCACCTGCGCCCGCTCCGGCGTGCCGCCGCCGCGCCCCCGCAGCAACGGCGTCGACCGTGACCAGCGGGGCCCGTCGCCGTCCTTGCGCCGCCGCGCCATCCCGGAGAGCGCCTCCAGCACGACCCGGTTGCCCAGCAGCGCGGTGATCTCGGCGTGGTCGAACGGCGGCGACACCTCGACGATGTCCATGCCGACCACCGGCAGCTCGTGGCAGATCCGCGAGACGCTGTCGAGCAGCTGCCGGGCGGTGAAGCCACCCGGTTCCGGGGTGCCGGTGCCGGGCGCGTGCCCGGGGTCGCAGACGTCGATGTCGACCGAGAGGAAGACGCCGTCGCAGCCGTCCAGGGCGATCTCGAACGCGCTGCTGAGCACCGCGTCCAGACCACGTTCGACGATCTCGCTCATGTGGAACGAGTTCATCCGCTGGTCGGCCATCCAGTCCAGCACGTCCGGGCCGGGCCAGTAGCCGCGCAGGCCCAGCTGCAGGAACCGGTCGCCGCGCACCGCCCCGGACTCGATCAGCCGGCGCATCGGCTGGCCGTGGCCGTAGAGCGAACCGAACTCGATGTCGCCGGTGTCCGCGTGCGCGTCGAAGTGGATCACCGAGATCCGGCCCGGCCCGTGGGCGCTGGCCACCCCGGTCACGTCCGGCCAGGTGACGGTGTGGTCGCCGCCGAGGATCAGCGGGATCGCCCCGTTCCGGGCGACGAGGCCGACCGCCTCGGCGATGGTGCGGCAGCTGCGCTCGATCTCGCCGCTGAACACCTCCAGATCACCGGCGTCCCTGACGGTCAGGTCGGTCCCCAGCGCGTCGACCCGCATCGCCAGGTGCGGGCGGGAGCCGTCGTGCGCCAGGTAATCGGTGCCGCGGATGACCTGCGGGCCGAACCGGGCCCCCGGGCGGTGCGAGGTGCCGCCGTCGAACGGCGCGCCGATGATCACCACGTCGGCGTCCGAGTACGTCTCCGGCACCTGCCAGTCGCAGGCCGGGATCCCGAGGAACGTGTAGTCCGGCCCGTACATCGGTCCGTAGCGCGTCATGGTGTGCATCCTTCCGGGCCGGGGATCCGTCGGGGACTGTATCGCCATACTGTCCGGCCGTACCGTCCGTCGAAGGCCGTAAGGTTCAGCGGTGCTCGAAATGCTGAAGTCCCTCCTGCGCCGGTTGTTCGGCGGGCCGGCGGAGCCGGCGCCGCGGGGCGAGGCCCGCACCCGCAGCGCGCCGCCCCCGGCAGCCGCCCGCCCGTCCGCGACCCCGACCCCGGCTCCGGCGCCCCGCCGGCCCGCATCGCCCGGCCCGCGCGGGTCCGCCGCATCGCCCGGCCCGCGCCGGTCCGCCGAGGCCGCGCGCCCCGGCGCGGCGTCGAAGCCTCCGGCGCGGCGTGGCCCGGCGCCGGCCCCGCGCCCGCCCCGGCAGGTTCCCACCGAGCAGCGCGGCCGCACCGTCGCCTACGCCCCCGACCTGGACGGCGACGCCGACCCCGGGGAGATCGTCTGGACCTGGGTGCCCTATGAGGATGACCCGGCCCAGGGCAAGGACCGCCCGGTGCTGGTCGTCGGCCGGGACGGCCGCACCCTGCTCGGGCTGATGCTCTCCAGCCAGGGCGAGCGCGACGGGCAGCGCAACTGGCTCGCCCTCGGCGCCGGCGACTGGGACCGGACCCAGCGCCCCAGCTGGATCCGCCTGGACCGGGTGCTGGAGGTCGAGGAGGACGGCATCCGCCGCGAGGGCGCGATCCTGGACCGGGCTCGCTTCGACCGGGTGGCGACCCGGCTCCGAGGGGACTATGGCTGGGCATAATCGGACAACGGGATAGCGTTGCGGGTATGGAAACGGACGTCATGGCCGGTTTCGGCGGCAAGCAGGCCTGGCTCGCGGTCGCGGGCGCCGCACCGGAAGCCGTGCTCACCGCGCTGGGCCTGCGCGACCTCGGCCCGGTCCGCTGGCGCGACGGGCTCGACCTGGCGCACCTGACCGGCGACCGGGTCGCGGTGACCCCGCCGCTGCCCGGCGCCCGTGGCACGTCCTGGGTGCTCGCCGCCGGCCACTGGCTGATGAGTCCCGGCCCGGACGTGGTCGCGCTCTCCGCCACGCTCGACACCGAGGTGCAATACTTCGCGACGCACCGGGTGACCGAGTTGCATCGATGGCAGCGCGCGGTGAAAGGTGATCTCGTGCGCGCGTTCGGGTACGTCGGCCAGACCGGCGAGGTCACCTCGTGGTTCGGCGAGCCCGGGCCGGCCGAGCGGGAGGCCGGCCTGCCCGGCACGCTCGACGAGGAGGCCACCGTGCTGGTGGCCGAGCGCGACGTGTTCCGGGTGGCCGGCGCCTGGAGCGTCGATCCCACCACGTTGACCGGGCCCGCGCCCGGCCCGCTGCGGATCGGCGCGGCGGACTGACCCCCCACTCGGAGATACCCACATGCGCAAGTACGTGATCATGGGCGTCCAGGGCAGCGGCAAGGGCACCCAGGGCCAGCTGCTCGCCCGCGGCCTCGACCTGACGCACATCGGCGTCGGCGACATCTTCCGCTGGAACGTCCGCAACCACACCAAGCTCGGCGCCCAGGTCCGGCGGATCATGGCGGCCGGCGAGCTGGTCGACGACGACCTGGTGGAGGCGGTGGTCCGCAGCCGCCTGGAGCGGCACGACTGGAACTACGGCTTCGTCATCGACGGCTTCCCGCGCAACGGCCGGCAGGCCGAGTTCTTCATGGAGAGCTACGACCTGGACGCGGTGATCCACCTCGAACTGCCCGACGACGAGGTGCGCCGCCGGGTCCTGAGCCGGCGCCTCTGCCCCAGCTGCGGCATGGACTACAACCTGATCGCGGACCGCCCGGAGCAGGAGGGCCGCTGCGACATCTGCGGCCACGAACTGGTCACGCGTGCCGACGACACCCCGGAGGCGCTCGAGGCCCGGCTGCGCGAATACCACGAGAAGACCCGCCCGGTGCTCGAACTCTTCCGCCGCAAGGAGGTCGTCCACGACGTCGACGGGCGCCCGCCGGTCGACGAGGTGCAGGCCGCGATCCGCAAGACCCTGGGCCTGCCGCCGCACATCCCGGCGCAGGGCTGACCCTTTCCCGGTACGACCCGCGCCGTCCCGTCCGCAGGCGTCCCGCCACGCCCCGCCCCGGTGGCTGCTGCGGCGTCAGGGTGTACGGAGGCTGTGGCGGTGCGCGGGTGTCTCGCGGCGTCCGCCCCGCGTGTCGCGGCGCGCGGACCGACGCGGCGTCCGCGCCGGGTGTCGTGGTGTGCGCGTCGGGGGCAGCATGTAGGAGCCCGGCGTTGCGGTGCGCGGCTTCCAGCGCCGGCGGAAGCCGACCGCATCGCGGCGTGCCGGTCACGACGGGATGCGCCTCGTACGTCGTAGCGGACCGGCGCTCGCTGATCCGATCCGGTCACGTCACGCGGTCAGCTCGCTGCCCGACCGGCGCTGTGACTTCCGCCCGGTGGTGTCCGACGGGCGGGTGGACGGCGTGGAGCCTCGGTCACGGGCATCCGTGCGTTCCGCCCGTTCGCCGCCACGTGTCCATATCTCCGTGGCACGGTACCCGCCTGGCGGACACCTCCCGGATATGAGATCGCGTCCGCCCACCGCCGGGCGGGTATCCGGCGAAACAACAACCGCCAGCACCAGCCCGGGCCGCTCAGCTGGCGATGGCGGTGGCAATCCGATGCGCATGACGACCGTCCGGTCCAGCTTGGGGAGTCGGGTTGGTGGTTGCGGTGTGTATTACGACCGTCGGCCCCGGCCCGGGGAGTCCGGCTGGTGGCGGCGGTGCTATTCCGGCGCAATAACGATTGTCAGTGCCGGCCGGGGTCGCGTGGCGTGATCGCGCAGGCGATCGCCGTCGGCCGTACCGGGGCAGTTGGAGCGGATGCCGGCCTTCCGGCGCACCGCGCGCATTATTCGGAGCGGCGTGATCTGGGCTTTTCCTCGGATCTGCCATCCTGGTCCGCGGCGAGCTCGTCGCCGGACCGACTTCGGAGATTATGGATTCCTCCGCGCTTCTCACGCTTTTCGTGGACGGATCTGCACCGGCTCGATCCGGCCCGAGCCGGACGATCGCTCGTCGCAAGCCAGTGCTGCAGGCCATCGATCTGCGTGTTTATCTGGTGGGTCGAGGCGTCGGCGAGGCGCTGTTCCACGGGGGTTGCTGAGTGGGGCGGGCGGTCCGGCGGTCGGGTCGCTGAGTGGGGCGTCCCGAAGGTCAGGGCGTCCCGGCGGGAAGGGTGTCGCGGAAGGCGGGGCGTCCCGGCGGGCGGGGCGCCCGGGTACCCCTGACCTCACCGGTACGCAGCAGCGCCGCCGGCCACCGCAACCACCCCTCCCGCCGCTGCTCAAGGGCAAAAATCAACACAACCGGGCATTCATGATCTTCTCAAGCCTACCGTCCGGTGCGGGCGACTTGCCCACTCTTACCACTTTGGTGATAGGCCACAGGACCCATAAGGAGAGCGAAATCTCTTTGACATATTGCGCTCGGGCAGAAGCGGGCGTAAACAAAGACGAAACCAAATCAAGGCCCGGGCGGTGAGCGGATGTACGCGGAGGAACGGCAGCAGGAGATCGTGCGGCGTGCCCGCCTGGAGGGTCGTGTCGACGTGGTGGCGCTGGCGGACAGCTTGACGGTCACCGCCGAGACGATCCGGCGCGACCTGACCGTGCTGGAACGTGCCGGCGTGCTGCGCCGGGTGCACGGCGGCGCCATCCCGGTCGAGCGCCTCGGCTTCGAGCCGGCGCTGGCCACCCGCGACGCCGTGCTGATCAGCGAGAAGGAGCGGATCGCCAAGGCCGCGCTGGCCGAGATCCCGGAGGATGGCGCGATCATCCTGGACGCGGGGACGACCACGGCGCGCCTGGCCCAGCTCCTGCCCGCGGATCGCGAGCTCACCGTCGTGGTGAACTCCCCGGTCCTGGCCGCCATGCTGGGGCTCAAGCCGAACCTGACGGTGCTGCTGCTCGGCGGCCGGGTCCGTGGCAAGACGCTGGCCACGGTGGACGACTGGGCGCTGCGACCACTGTCCGAGATGTATGTGGACGTCGCCTTCATGGGCGCCAACGGCCTTTCGGTCGAGCGCGGCATGACCACCCCGGACCCGGCCGAGGCGGCGGTCAAGCGGGCGATGATCGCCGCGGCCCGCCGGGTGGTGTTGCTGGCCGACCACACGAAGATCGGAAATGACTATCTGGCCCGGTTCGGTGGTCTCGACGACCTCGATCTGCTGATCACCGACACCGGGCTGGATCACGAGCTGGCGGCCGAGGTAGAGGCCACCGGAGTGCGGATGGTGCAGGCATGATTCTCACGGTCACCCTGAACCCGAGCGTCGACCGGGCGCTCGAGGTCGACGCGCTGGTCCGCGGCGAGGTGCTGCGGGCCGGAGACTCGCACATCGACCCGGGCGGCAAGGGTGTCAACGTCTCGCGGGCGCTGCTGGCCAATGGGGTGCGCTCCACCGCGGTGGTGCCGACCGGCGGCGCCGAGGGCGAGCAGCTGGTCGACCTTCTCAGGGCCGAGGGGGTGGACATGGTCGCCGTCCCGATCACCGGACGGACCCGGTCCAACATCACCCTGGCCGAGCCGGACGGCACGGTCACCAAAATCAACGAAGCCGGCCCGGTGCTCTCCACCGACGAGTTCGCCCAGGTGAGCGACGCCGTGTTGGCCGCCGCCCAGGGGAGCGAATGGGTGGTCATCTGCGGCAGCCTGCCGCCCGGCCCGTCGGTGGCCGCCTTCGCCGCGCTCTGCGAGCGGCTGGTCGCGGCCGGCGCCCGCCTCGCCGTCGACTCCAGCGGCCCGGCGCTGCTCGCCGGCGTCAACGCGGGAGCGACGCTGGTCAAGCCGAACCGGGAGGAGCTGGCCGAGGCGGCCGGCGCGGAGCTGACCACGCTCGGTGACGTGCTGGACGCCTGCGAGCGGCTGCGCAAGGCCGGCGCCGGCACGGTGCTGGCCAGCCTGGGCGCCGACGGCGCGGTGCTGGTCGAGCAGTCCGGTGTGCTGACCGGGAAGTCGCCGGTCAGCGTGCCGCGCAGCACGGTCGGCGCGGGCGACGCGATGCTGGCCGGCTTCCTCGCGGCCGGGGCGCGCGGCGAGGCGGCGCTGATCGAGGGCCTGGCGTGGGGCGCGGCCGCGGTCAGCCTCCCGGGCAGCCGGATGCCACGCCCGCAGGACCTCGACCGGACGACCATCCGCATCGACAGCGACCCGGACCCGTCCCGCCCCCTCGGCCGCGACTGAGGACCGTCGGCGAGCGCGACGCAAGACTCGCGGACCGGGGCGCCCGCGCCGGACCGCGCGAACAGCAACTCCACTCGTCCACCGGGCGTACCCGTACGTCGTACTCCGGACATCGATGACCGGCGGCCGCCCGGCCGCAGCTGAGCTGTACCCGTAACAAAAACGAAATTCGCTTCTCAAGCGGTATGAAGTTCACGTTCTCAGCGGGGGACCGGCACGACCCCAGTCAATGAATGGAGATCCCTCATGGCCTCTTCGTACACCCCCGAGGTCACCGGAACCGGGTTCCGGGCCCGAGTGCAGAAACTCGGCGGCCATCTGGCCGGCATGGTGATGCCGAACATCGGCGCGATCATCGCCTGGGGCCTGATCACCGCCATGTTCATCCCGGTCGGCTGGATACCGAACGACGACCTGGCCAAGCTCGTCGACCCGATGATCAAGTACCTGCTGCCGATCCTGATCGGTTACACCGGCGGCCGGATGGTGCACGGTCAGCGGGGCGCGGTGGTCGGTGCGGTCGCCACGTTCGGTGTCGTGGTCGGCGCCGACGTCCCGATGTTCCTCGGCGCGATGGCCATCGCGCCGCTCACCGCGTACGTGCTCCGGCTCTTCGACAACGCGATCGACGGCAAGATCAAGCCCGGCTTCGAGATGCTGGTGGACAACTTCTCGGCCGGCATCATCGGCGCGCTCTTCGCCATCCTCGGCAAGCTCGCCATCGGCCCGGTCGTCGACGCCCTCACCAAGGGCGCCGGCAACGCCGTCGACTGGCTGCTCGACCACAGCCTGATGCCGCTGGCCTCGGTGCTGGTCGAGCCGGCCAAGGTGCTCTTCCTGAACAACGCGATCAACCACGGTGTGTTCGGCCCGCTCGGCGTGCAGCAGGTGCAGGACACCGGCAAGTCCATCCTGTTCATGATCGAGTCGAACCCCGGGCCGGGCCTCGGCCTGCTCGCCGCGTTCATGTTCTTCGGCCCGAGGTCGCTGCGCCCGACCACCCCGGCCGCGATGATCATCCACTTCCTCGGCGGCATCCACGAGATCTACTTCCCGTACGTGCTGATGAAGCCGCGGCTGATCCTCGCGATGATCGCCGGTGGCATGTCCGGTGTCGCGACCTTCATGATCACCGGCACCGGCACCGTCGCCACCCCGGCGCCGGGCAGCATCTTCGCCTACTTCGCGGTCACCGCGAAGGACGGCTACTTCGGCATGATCCTCGGTGTCGTGATCGCCACCGTGGTCACCTTCGCGGTCGCCTCGGCCCTGCTCGGCTTCGGCAGGTTGAAGAGCGACCAGGAGCCGGACGAGGCCGAGGAGTCCACCGCGGACGCCGGGACCGCCGGCGTCACGCCGACCGCCGTGGCGCCGCGCGCCGCGACCGAAACCGCCTAACCCACCCACTCACCGAACGGAGGTCCGGCCATGGCCACCATCAACGGCAAGGACATTCACAAGCTCGTCGTCGCCTGCGACGCCGGCATGGGCAGCAGCGTGATGCTCGCCAGCACCCTGCGCAAGCAGCTCGGCAAGACCGGCGTCACCGTGGAGCACACCCCGGTGAACTCCATCCCGGCCGACGCCGACGTGGTGGTCTGCCACAACGGCCTGGCCGCCCGGGCCCGTTCGGTGGCGCCCGGCAAACCCATCGTGCCGTTCCAGATCTTCCTCGGCGACCCGGCGGTCACCCGGGTGGTCAAGGCCATCCAGCAGGGCACCGACCTCGATGTCTGAGCTGCTGGACCGCCGGGCGATCAAGCTGGCCGAGACGGCGGCGGACCGCGAGGACGCGATCCGCCGCTGCGGCGAGGCGCTGGTGGAGATCGGTGCGGTCGACCCCGGGTACGTCGCCACGATGCTCGCCCGGGAGCAGTCGATCTCCACGTACGTCGGCGAGGGGGTGGCCATCCCGCACGGGACCCTCGGCGGCAAGGCACTGGTCCACCGGGACGCGCTGGCCGTGCTGCGCTTCCCGGCGGGTGTGGACTGGGGCGGCGAGCCGGTGACCGTCTGCGTCGGCATCGCCGCCTCCGGAGACGGGCACGTCGAGCTGCTCGCCGCGCTCGCCGAGATCCTGCTCGACGAGGACCAGGCCCGTGAACTGCGCGAGGCCACCGACCCCGACACCGTGATCCGGCTGCTCGGGGCGATCAAGAACGAGACCGGCGACGAGCCGGTACGAGAGGACAGCAAGTCATGAAGGTCGTGCGATTCCATGCCCCCGGCGACGTCCGCTTCGAGGACGTTCCGGAGCCCGAGGCCGGCCCGGGCGAGGTGAAGATCCGGGTACGCAACTGCTCCACCTGCGGCACCGACGTGAAGATCTCCAAGTTCGGCCACCACCACATCCACCCGCCGCGGGTGATGGGCCACGAGATCGCCGGCGAGGTCGTCACGGTCGGCGACGGCGTCGAGGGCTGGGCGGCCGGGGACCGGGTGCAGGTGATCGCGGCCATCCCGTGCGGCGAGTGCGGCGAGTGCCGGCGCGGCCGGATGACCATCTGCCCGAACCAGGTCTCGATGGGCTACCACTTCGAGGGCGGCTTCGCGCAGTACATGGTGGTGCCCAAGGAGGTGCTGAAGGTCGACGGCCTCAACCGCATCCCGGACGGCGTCACGTTCGCCGAGGCCTCGGTGGCCGAGCCGCTCGCCTGCGCCCTCAACGCGCAGAACCTGGCCCGCGTCGGCGAGGGTGACGACGTGGTCGTCATCGGCTCCGGCCCGATCGGCTGCCTGCACGTGCGGCTGGCCCGGGCCCGCGGCGCCGCCCGGGTGTTCCTGGTCGAGCTCAGCCGCCAGCGCCTGGAGATGGCCGCCGACCTGGTCAAGCCGGACGCCGCGATCTGCGCCGGGGAGACCGACCCGGTCGAGGAGATCCTCAAGCTGACCGACGGCCGCGGCGCCGACGTCATCATCACCGCCGCCGCCTCCGGCAAGGCGCAGGAGCAGGCCATCCAGATGGCCGCCCGGCAGGGCCGGATCAGCTTCTTCGGCGGCCTGCCCAAGGACAAGCCGACCATCACCTGCGACTCCAACCTGGTGCACTACCGGGAGCTGACGATCGTCGGCGCCAACGGCTCCAGCCCGGCGCACAACAAGCAGGCGCTCGACCTGGTGGCCACCGGCGCGGTGCCGGTCGCCGATCTGATCACGCACCGGTTGCCGCTGGACGGCGCGATCGACGCGTTCGGCATCGTCGAGCGCGGCGAGGCCATCAAGGTCACCATCGAACCGTAAGTCCGAGGAAGGGGAACACCATGCCCACGCGCACGGTGACCGTCGGTTCCAGCAGCGGGCTGCACGCCCGCCCCGCCAAGATCTTCGTGGAGGCGGCCGCCGCGGCGCCGGTGAAGGTCACCATCCGGGTCGGCGACAAGCGTCCGGTGCCCGCCAAGAGCATGCTGTCGGTGCTCGCCCTCGGCGCCAAGCAGGGCACCGAGGTGATCCTGGAAGCCGACGGCGACGGCGCCGACCAGGCCCTGGACGGCCTCGCCGCGCTGCTCGCCAAGGATCTGGACGCCGACGATGCCTGACGCCACCGGCCTGGCCGGCATCGGGGTGAGCGCCGGCGTCGCCGCCGGGCCGCTGCTGCGCATCGCCGCGGCGCCGGCGCTGCCCCCGCCGGTCCCGGTCGGCGACCCGGAGGCGGAGGTGCGCCGGGCGTACGCCGCACTCGCCGAGGTCGTCGCCGACCTGGAGCGGCGCGCCGACCGGGCGACCGAGGCCACCGTGGCCGAGGTGCTGCGCGCCGAGGCGTTGATGGCCGGCGACGAGGAGTTGCGTGACGCCGTCCGCGAGCACATCGAGGACGGCACCGACGCGCCGCACGCCATCGACGCCGCCTTCGGCACGTTCCGCGAGATGTTCGCCGAGGCCGGCGGCTACCTCGCGGAACGCGTCGCGGACCTGGACGACCTGCGGGACCGGGCGGTCGCCGTGCTGCTCGGCCTGCCGATGCCCGGCGTTCCGCAACCGGGTCACCCGTACGTGCTGGCCGCCCGCGACCTGGCCCCCGCGGACACCGCCGACCTCGACCCGGACCAGGTCGTCGCCCTGGTCACCGAGATCGGCGGCCCGACCAGCCACACCGCCATCCTGGCCCGGGCGCTCGGCCTGCCCGCCGTGGTGGCCTGCCCCGGCGTGCTGCGGGTTGCCGAGCACACCCGGGTCCTGGTGGACGGCGCGACCGGCCGGGTCGACGTCGGCGTCGACGAGGCGACCGTGGTGGCCGCCCGGCGGGACGCGGCGGCCGAGGCGGCGGCGGTGGCCGGCTCGTCCGGGCCGGGCCGCACCTCGGACGGGCACGCGGTGAAGCTGCTGGCCAACGTCGGCTCGGCGAAGAACGTTCCGGCCGCCGACCAGGCGCACGCCGAGGGGATCGGACTGTTCCGCACCGAGCTGCTGTTCCTGGACCGCGCCTCGGAACCGGGCCGCGACGAGCAGATCACCGCGTACCGGGAGGTCTTCCGCGCGATGGCCGGGCGACGCGTGGTGATCCGTACGCTGGACGCCGGCGCCGACAAACCGCTGCCGTTCCTCCACCAGGACGGCGAGCCCAACCCCGCCCTGGGTGTCCGCGGCCTGCGCGTGGCGCGGCGGCGCCCGGGCGTGCTGACCGCCCAGCTCGCCGCGATAGCGGCGGCGGCGGCCGACTGCGACGCGGACGTCTGGGTGATGGCGCCGATGGTCTCCACACTCACCGAGGCGACCGAGTTCGCGGCCGCGGTGCACGAGGCCGGGCTGCCCAGGGCGGGCGTGATGATCGAGGTGCCGGCCGCCGCGCTGCGCGCCGGTGACCTGCTGCGGGCGGTGGACTTCCTCAGCATCGGCACCAACGATCTGAGCCAGTACACGTTCGCCGCCGACCGGATGTGCGGCGAGCTGGCCGACCTGCTCGACCCGTGGCAACCGGCGCTGTTGCAGCTCATCGCGATCTGCGGGGCGGCCGGGCGGGAGACCGGCAAACCGGTCGGGGTGTGCGGCGAGGCGGCCGCCGATCCGCAGCTCGCGCCGGTGCTGGCCGGGCTGGGCATCAGCAGCCTGTCGATGTCACCGCGGGCGCTGCCGGCGGTGCGGGCCGCGCTGGCCCGCCATTCCTACGCGGAATGCCGCCGGCTGGCCGAGTTGGCGGTCGCCGCGCCGGACGCGGTCGCCGCGCGCAAATCGGTCCTCTGAGCGCGGGCACCCGCCCGTGCTCGCGGAAAAGGCCTCCGTCGATGGCGGAGGCCTTTTCGCGGCGTGGGCGGTCGGTCTCTTCCGCGGGCTCCGCGCGGCGTGGGCGGTCGGTCTCTTCCGCGGGCTCCGCGCGGCGTGGGCGGTCGGTCTCTTCCGCGGGCTCCGCGCGGCGTGGGCGGTCGGCTTCTTCCGCGGGCTCCGCGCGGCGTGGGCGGTCGGTCTCTTCCGCGGGCTTCCCGCGGCGTGGACGGTCGGCTTCTTCCGCGGTCGCTTCGCGCGGCGCCGCGGCGTGTCCGGATTCAGTTGAACGGGAAGCCGGGTGGGAAGGACACCGGAAGATCGGACAGGTCTGACAGGTCCGGCGGCTCGACATCGGTCATCAACCGGATCAGGTCGAGGGCGACCTTCGGCGTGCCGGGGGTGCCCTGTACGACGGTCACCCGCTTCTTGCTGCTGTCCCGGTACCCGACCTCGATCTGATAGGTGTACCTGTCGCGGGGCACGGTGGCCGGCGCGTACCGGGGCCGCAGCGCCAGGAAGGCGGCGCTGGAGGCCAGCCGGAGCACCTGCGCCTGCTTCTGGTCGGCCGCGCCGACCAGACTGAACACCGCCTGCCCCTGCTCGGAGGCGCGGGTGCGGACCACGGCCACGGCGATCGCCTGCTTCGTGGCCGTGGTCCGGGTGGCGGCCGGCGCCCAGGTCAGGCGGGCCGGATCGGTCAGGGTGGCGGACGCGACGGAGCCGGGCGCCACGGCGGGTGTGGTCGCCTCGGTGGCCACGGCGGGCCCGGCGACGCCGCACACGGCACCGGCGAGGCCCGCCAGCAGGGCGGCGGTGCGCATAGGGATCCTAGTCATGCGCTTTACCATATCGGTCAAAACGGCTTTAATCAGGCTAATAGCCCAAGCTTGGCCAGCTTCTTCTCGACCACCTGGCAGACCTCCTCCACCACGGCCAGCCGGGCGTACCCCTTGTCGTCGCCCGGGATCACCCGCCAGCGCGCCCGCGGCTGGTCGGTACGCGCCAGCATCTCCTCGATCGCCGCCCGGTACTGGTCGCGCTTCTCCCGGTTGCGCCAGTCCTCGTCGGTCAGCTTCCAGGTGCGCAACGGATCGGCCGCCCGGCTGTGGAACCGGCGCAACTGCTCCTCGTCCGACACGTGCATCCAGAACTTGATCAGGATCATGCCCTCCGCGGTCAGCGTCCGCTCGAACTCGTTGATCTCCTCGTACGCCCGCTTCCACTGCGCGTCCGTGGCGAACCCCTCCACCCGCTCCACCAGCACCCGGCCGTACCACGACCGGTCCAGCACGGCCATCCCGCCGGCGCCGGGCAGCACGTTCCAGAACCGCTGCAGGAAGTGGTGCCGCTTCTCGTCGTAGGTCGGCGCGGCGAACTGGGCGACCCGCACGTGCCTCGGATCCAGCGGCGCCACCAGGCGCTTGATCGCCCCGCCCTTGCCGGACGCGTCCCAGCCCTCGAACAGCACACACAGCGGCGGCCCGATCTTCTTCTCCCCGATCTGCCCGCCCAGCGTCAGCCGCAGCCGCAGCAGCCGCTGCTGCGCCGCCGCCAGCCGCGCCTCGGCCTGCTTCTTGCTCATCTCGACCGGCGGTTTCGCGTTACCCAGGTGACCCATCCGCTCATCATCGGCGAATCCCGGTGTGGTCCGCACCCGGCGGTGCGGGAGAATCCCTGCGTGACTCTCGTAGACGACCTGATGTG